>CAZNII010000046.1:0-15040 GCA_964573075.1 uncultured Novosphingobium sp.
CGCCCATGGGATTCTTCGGCAAGATCTTCACCTGGTGGAACGGCGCGACCGTTACCACGATGCTCAATTCGGCGCTGACCGGCGAGAAGGTTGGCACCGACGCGCAGGGCAACACCTATTACCGGGCGAAGAAGCCCTATCCCAAGGGCCATCCCTTTGCCGGCAAGGAACGCCGCTGGGTGATCTACAACGGTGCCAACGATGCCAGCCGGGTTCCGGCCGAATGGCACGGCTGGTTGCACGGCAGTTTTGACGGGGTGCCCGAATCCAACCTGCCGCCGCCGCGGATCTGGGAGGCCGACTATACCCCCAACGCTACCGGCACCGTCCAGGCCCACCGACCGCGCCACGGGCGGACCAACGGCGATTACGAGGCCTGGAACCCGGCAGCTTCGCCGGACGCCTGATGCGCCGCCGCGCCTTCCTGTCCCTCGCGCCGCTGGCGCTGGCGCTGACCGCCTGCCAGGGGCAGGGCGGGGCCGATCCCGATGCCACCGAGGTGCCCAAGGAGGCCGCCGGCAAGGGCGTGGCCGGCGAAGTGGTGGAGAGCGAATACGGCACCCCGGTCAAGGACCGCGTCGCCACGCTGGGGCTGCTCAACAAGCGCACCAATTTCTCGATGGACGTGGTGCTCAAGACCGGTGAGGCCAAGCGGATCGGCAATGTCACGATCAAGCTGGCCAGCTGCGAGCGCACCCCGCCGTGGGAAAGCCCGCCCGAAACCGGCGCCTTCGTCCAGGTCTTCGTCGAGGAGCGCGAACGTGCCGATCAGCCGCTGACCTGGCGCAAGGTCTTCTCCGGCTGGCTGTTCAAGAACTCGCCCTCGGTCAACGTGGTCGAGCACCCGGTCTATGACGTGTGGGTCAAGGACTGCGCGATGAAGTTCCCGGGCGAGGAAGACAGCCCGGCGCCCGCCGCGTCGGCCAGCAGCGCGGCAAAACCATCGGGCAGCGCCAGCCCCGCCCCGGCCGCGTCGCCCGCGGCCTCGCCATCGCCCAAGCCCGCTGCCAAACCCTCGGCGGCGGCTTCGCCCAGCGTCGGCCTCTGAGCCGCGCGCAGCTGCTTGAGGTAATCGCCCTGGGCGATCTCGACCGCGCCCAGGCTGGCGAGGTGACGGGTGATGAACTGGCAGTCGAGCAGCACGCAGCCGCCCCGGCGCAGCGCCGCGACCAGCCAGGCCAGCGCCACCTTCGAGGCATTGTCGGCCCGGCTGAACATCGATTCGCCGCAGAACACCCGGTCGAACCCGACGCCATAGAGCCCGCCGACCAGCTCGCCTTCGCGCCAGCACTCAATCGAATGGGCCAGGCCCCGCTCGTGCAGCTCGAGATAGCTGTCCTCGATTCGCCGGCTGATCCAGGTTTCCGCCGCGTCGGGCCGGGGGGCGGCGCATTCGCGGATCACGCGGGCAAAGGCATGGTTGCAGGTCACGCTGAAAGTATCGCGCCGCAGCACCTTGGCGAGGCTGTGCGAAAGGTGGAAGGCATCGAGCGGCAGCACCGCCCGGCGGCGTGGTTCGACCCAGAAAATCTCGGAATCCTCGCGCGCGTCGGCCATCGGGAAGATCCCGCTGCGATAGGCCAGCATCAGCAGGTCTGGCTCGATCGGCGAAGGGGCTTTCGGAGCGTGCACGGCAATTTCTGCTATGGACCCTTGCGACACGCTTGTCATCGGGCAGTCTTGCGACTAGAGGCACCCGGCCCGCAGGAGTGTAGCTCAGTTGGTAGAGCATCGGTCTCCAAAACCGAGGGCCGCGGGTTCGAATCCTGCCACTCCTGCCAGCACTGCCTCACTCCAGACCGATGCCGCGATGCCCGATGACGCTGAGCCAGTGCCGTCCAAGCCGCCCCGCGTAGGTCTGGGCGCGTGGCTTGCGGCCGAGCCGGGGCCGCGCGAGTTCCTGGGGCTGGCCCTGTTCCTGGCGCTGCTTTCGTGCCTGCCGGTGCTGGTCGCCACCTATCCGCAGATGGTCGATTATCCCGCCCACCTGGCGCGGATGCACATCATGCTGGAGCGCGATCAGAGCCCGTTCCTGCAGGAATACTATGGCTTCGAATGGCGCTGGATGGGCAATCTGGGCGCCGACATCCTGATCGTCCCGCTCAGCTGGTTCTTCAGCCTGGAAACCGCCGGGCGGATCATTGCCGGGATCATCCCGCCGCTGACCGCGGGCTCGATCCTGGCGGCGGAATGGGCGGTTCGGCGGCGGATCGGCATGGCCAGCCTGCTGGCCTTCGCCTTCGTCTGGTCGCCTTCGGCGCTGCTCGGCTTCCTCAACTTCGGGCTGGCCCAGGCCGCCGCGCTGTTCGCCTTCGCGCTGTGGGTGCTGCTGGACGGCAAGAAGTGGCGCGCACCGCTGTTCGTGCCGATCGGGCTGTTCGTCTGGCTCGGGCACGTTTCGGGCTGGGGCATCCTGGGGATCATGGTGTTCGGCTATGAATGGTCGAAGGACAAGTCGTGGCGGGCGTTCCTGGCGCCCTGGCCGCTGTTCTTCCCGTTTCTGACCCTGGTGCTGGGCGACAATCCCGGCAAGCCGCCCAGCTATGGCCCGGCCCCGCAGCTCTACAAGTGGGCGATCTGGAAGCAGGCGATGCGCGGCACCTTCCAGTGGGTCGACTATGCCATGACCATCGCGATCGGGCTGCTGCTGGTCGCCTCGCTGTGGTTCCGCAAGTGGGACGGCAAGCTGGGCTGGGCGGCGCTGATGATGCTGGTCTCCTCGCTGGTCCTGCCGCGCCACATCTTCGGCGGCGATCTGGTCGATGCGCGGATGATCTCGGCCGGGCTGATGGTCGGGGTGCTGTGCCTGTCGTGGCGGGCGCCGCGCTGGCTGGTGCTGCTGGTCCCGGCGGTGTTCCTGTTCCGGCTGGGCTATACCACGGTCGACTGGGAACGCGATTCGCGCGGCACCGCCCAGGCCCTGACCGCGCTGGAAGGGCTGCCGCAGGGGGCGAAGGTCGCCAGCTATGTCGTGACCGAGCGCAGCGAATGGGGTTTCAACGGCAAGGAACACATCTGCGGCTATGCCGTGGTCCGGCTCGATGCCTTCACCAACTGCAACTTCGCGCTGCCCGGGATCCACATGATGACGATCAACGGCGGCGGGCCGTTCTATCGCGATCCGTTCCACCGGCTTAACCACCGCGAAGGCCGCAAGATCGACATCTCGGACTACAATCCGGCCAAATATGCCGACTACCTGTGGTATGTCGGGCAATCCGATCCGGTGAAGCTGCCGCCCGGCTTCAAGGTCGAGCAGCGCGGGCGGACCTGGTTCCTGGCCCGCTATTCCGGACCGGAGCGCAGCGAGGAACGCTAGCAGGCACTGCCGCGGGCATTCCCCGCCTTGCTTCCCACCGTCTTGCAATTTCGCCGCGCCATAGCTAAGTGCCGCGGTGTCTTCCTACATAGGAGTACACATTGCCCCTCCCGGTCAGCGCGATCGGGGCGGCGATGAGCCCTAGGCGGAAGAAACGAGACCGTTCAGCAAGGCGAGTGAGCAGAAATGGCCAAGTTCAACCCCGGCGAATTCATGCGCCAGGTCCAGACCGAAGCGCGCAAGGTGGTGTGGCCCAGCCGCCAGGAAACCGTGACCACCGCGATGTTCGTCGGAGTCATGATGACCATCCTCGCGCTGTTCTTCCTCGGCGTCGATACGGTCTTCGCCAAGATCGTCCAGTTCCTCCTCTCCCTGGCCTGAGCGCCGGGACGCAGCACAGAGATATTCCATGGCCCGCTGGTACATCATCCACGCCTATTCCGGTTTTGAGAACAAGGTGAAGGAATCGATCCTCGCCGAAGCGGAGCGGCTTGGCCTCGACGCGCTGGTCGAAGCGGTCGAAGTCCCGCATGAAACCGTCACCGAGGTGAAGCGCGGCAAGAAGGTCCAGGTCGAACGCAAGACCATGCCCGGCTATGTGCTGGCCAAGCTGACCATGAACGACGATGTCTATCACCTGGTCAAGAACACCGCCAAGGTGACCGGGTTCCTCGGCCATGCCGGCAAGCCGCAGCCGATCACCGAGCGTGAGGCCGCCCGCTATTTCGGCGCCCGCGAAGCCGCCGCGGCCGAGCCCAAGAAGCACATCCACGTCGATTACGAGATCGGCGATTCGGTCAAGGTGCTCGACGGGCCGTTCAACTCGTTCACCGGCGTGGTGGAAGAGCTCGACTTCGACAAGAACCGGGTCAAGGTCTCGGTCTCGATCTTCGGTCGCGCGACTCCGGTCGAGCTGGACTTCGAACAGGTCGAACTGGTCAAGTGACGGCCCCGACAGGCCGTCATCCTGAACTTGTTTCAGGATCCATTGCGTTCAACCGCGAAAACTGAGCCAAGCGCCAGATGGACCCTGAAACAAGTTCAGGGTGACGGGTAGGGCCAGCCAACGCTTGCATTTGCGCGCGTCTTCGCCTAGGCGCGCGCCTTCTCCCGGCCCCGGCCGGGTGATTCCGTGCGGGAGAAGGGCCCTGGCCCTTTGTCTGACCGCTCACTCTGCGGTCCGTCCCTGAAACAGCGGGGCGGTCCAACAGGAAGAAAGGAGGCCCCCGTGGCCAAGAAAATTGAAGGCTATATCAAGCTGCAGGTGCCCGCCGGCTCTGCCACGCCCTCGCCGCCGATCGGCCCTGCGCTGGGTCAGCGCGGCGTGAACATCATGGAATTCTGCAAGGCGTTCAACGCCGCCACGCAGGAACTTGAAAAGGGCATGCCGATCCCGACGATCATCACCGTCTATGCCGATCGCAGCTTCACCTTTGTCACCAAGACCCCCCCGGCCAGCTTCCTGATCAAGAAGGCCGCCAACCTCAAGTCGGGCTCGAAGGAGCCGGGCAAGGTTTCGGCCGGAACGATCAAGCGTTCGCAGCTGGCGGAAATCGCCCAGGCCAAGTTCAAGGACCTGAACGCGAACGACATCGAACAGGCCACCAAGATCATCGAAGGCTCGGCGCGTTCGATGGGCCTGCAGGTTGTGGAGGGCTAAGGACATGGCAAAGCTGACCAAGAAGCAGAAGTCGCTCAACGAAAAGCTGGGCGACAACCAGCAGCTCCACGGCGTCGAAGCCGCGATCCAGCTGCTCAAGGATCTCAAGACCACCAAGTTCGACGAGAGCCTGGAAGTCTCGCTCAACCTGGGCGTCGATCCGCGCCACGCCGACCAGATGGTCCGCGGCATGGTCGTGCTGCCCTCGGGCACCGGCAAGGACGTCAAGGTTGCGGTCTTCGCCCGCGGCGACAAGGCCGAGGCCGCTCTCGCCGCCGGGGCCGACAAGGTCGGTGCCGAAGACCTGCTCGAAGACATGCAGGCCGGCAACCTCGACTATGGCCGCGTGATCGCCACGCCCGACATGATGGGTCTGGTCGGCCGCCTCGGCAAGGTGCTGGGTCCCAAGGGCCTGATGCCGAACCCGAAGCTGGGCACCGTCACCCCGAACGTCGCCGAAGCGGTCAAGGCTGCCAAGGGCGGCCAGATCGAATTCCGCGTCGAAAAGGCCGGGATCATCCACGGCGGGATCGGCAAGCTGTCGTTCTCGAACGAAGCGCTCAAGGCCAACTTCGACGCTTTTGTCGATGCCGTGGTCAAGGCCAAGCCGGCCGGCGCCAAGGGCAAGTACGTCCGCAAGGTCGGCCTGTCCTCGTCGATGGGCCCGGGCCTCAAGATCGACCTGACCGAAGTGCAGGGCGCCTGAGCCAGCGCTTCCGCGTAACGAAAAAGGGGCCGGGAAGCAGAGCGCTTCCCGGCCCCTTTTCGTTGGCTGACAGACCTGGTGCCGGCGCTCAGCCCGCTGCGCGGTCGAACAGTTCGATCGAATGCGGGGGCAGCGCGATCCCGGCCTCGGCGCCGCGGATCCAGACCAGCTGGCCGGTCATTTCCTCGAACCCTTCAAAGCTGACCGCCACCGGCTCGCCGATTTCCTTCTCGCCCAGAGCGGCCCGGATCTTCATCCCGCTGGGCGACACGTTGAGCACGCTGGCGGGCGTGCCTTCGATCGCCAGCGCGGTGCCTTCGGGCACGGCATCGGCATAGCGGCGCTCGGCGCGGTGATCGGCCTGGCGCGCGACGGTGCGGCTGATCCGCCCGAACATCCCCAGCCCCGACGGCTGCTTCTTGCGCTGCAGGGGCGAATGATCGGTCGCGGCGATCCCGGCCATGATCTGTTCGCGCCGCGACAGCAGCGGATCGGCGGCCAGTTGCGAGGGCCGGGCATTGAGAACCGCGGCGGCGTGGCTGCCTTCGGCCGGCAGGAACCGCGCGGCAACGGCCGGATGCAGCGCCACCTCGAACTCCAGCCCGACCCGCGTGCCGTCGGTCCAGACCGGACGGGCGGCCAGGCTTTCCAGCCCGGGCAGGCGCAGCCACACCTGCGCGTCCGGCTGGATCAGGATCATCCCTTCGACCATCGCGCCGAACGCGTTGAGATCGAGCAGCCGCACCGCCATCGCCGAACGACTGCGCTCGCGCACGAACACCTCGATCGCCAGCGGCGCGCGGCCCTGGCGGCGGCGCTCGGTGAAATCGGAACTGCGCTGAAAACTGATACCCACGGTGCTTCTCCGGCCAATGAATTTTCTGTCGGGCGACCCGGGATTTGTGTTCTGCAAGCCTCGTGTAAGCTCACAGGTCCACCGGCAAGTGCCGCCAGACTGCCGTCCCGCGATGGGATGAAGAGACGAGGTTAAGTTAAGCCTGCTACCTCGACCCCACGGCCGGGGTTATTCCGCCATTTCAGTATCATGAGCCGAGAGTGCCGGGTGCGGGCCGGAGTTCGGCCCCTGCGCGACGCGGGTTTGTGGCTTGTCAGGGCTGTGGCAGAGTGCCGGCGATGACCCGAATCGCCCCGATTCTGTTGGCCCTTTGGCTTGCGGCCTGCTCGCGGCAGACCGAGCCCGATTCGCGGAGCGAAGCTGGCGCCAGCGCGACCCTACCGGCCGCTGCGGCCGTGCAGCCGTCAGGCGAGCCCGCCACCGACGCAGCGGTCGCCCGGCTGGTCTCGCGCTATACCTCGCTCAAGGACTGCAAGCTGGTCGAGGGGCCCGAGGACGAGGACTGGTCGATCTCGCGCTGCCCCGGGCTGGGCGGGTTCACCGTCATGCTCAACTATGGCGATGCGCGCGAGGACATCGAGCTCAAGCAGGGCGGCAAGAGCTTTGCCGAACTGCACCTGCCGCTGATCGGCGGGGGCGGGTTCAATGCGCTGGGCGATACGATCGAATGGCGCGGCAGCGGCGAGGGCGCGGCTTTCGTCCCGGCGATGCTGATCGTGCGCAGCCACGTGATCCGCGATCCCGAACATCCCGACCGGCAGACCCCGCTGCTCTACGTCTATGACCTGGCACAGCGCTGCATCGTCGGCGCGGTCGAGCCGGCGGCCGGGCAGAACGAGGCCGCCCGGACAATCGCCGACGGACCGCGCCGGGCCTGCCTCAACGGCGGCGGCGGCGCCTAGGCGGAACGAACTTGCACCCCGGGCGCGGGTGCCTAAAGTCAGGCGGCGCCAAACTGTGGCGGGGGGAGATTTGATGGCCATGCAGTTGATCCGTTCGTTTGCCCTGGCCGGGGCGGCGCTTGCCACGTTGGCGATCCAGCCGCTCGCCGCGCAGGACACGAAGCCCGCGCCCACCGCGCAGCCGACAAGGCCCACGGGTCCCAACCGGATCTTCCAGCCCAGCGAAGTGACCACCACCGGATCGGTGACGATCGGCGGCAAGCCGGTGGCCTACCAGGCCGTCGCCGGAACGCTGGTGGTCCATGCCGATGGCTGGGACGATACCGCCTGGCGCGAACAGGCCGCGAGCGAGGCAAAGGACAAGGACAAGGACGGCGTCCCGGCCGAAAGCTCGATGTTCTACACCGCCTATTTCCGGCAGGGTGCGGGGAGCAACCGGCCGCTGGTGTTCCTGTTCAACGGCGGGCCGGGATCGGCCACGCTGTGGCTGCACATGGGCTCGTTCGGGCCGCGCCGGGTGGTGGTCAACGAAGGCAGCCACACCCCGGCCGCACCCTACAGCGTGGTCAACAACCCGCATTCGCTGCTCGACGTGGCCGACCTGGTGTTCATCGACGCGCCGGGCGCGGGCTTTTCGCGGATCGCCGGCAAGGACAAGGAAAAGGCGTTCTGGGGGGTCGATCCCGATGCCCGCGCCTTTGCCGAATTCATCCAGCAGTTCCTGAACAAATACAGCCGCTGGAATTCGCCCAAGTACCTGTTCGGCGAAAGCTATGGCACCACCCGCGCGGCCTTGCTCGCCAATGTCCTGGGGGATGACTATTCGATCGACCTCAACGGGATCATCCTGCTTTCGACGATCCTCAACTTCGATCTGTCGGTCGATAGTCCGGCGTTCAATCCGGGGATCGATACCGCCTATGTCACCGCGCTGCCGACCATGGCGGCGACCGCCTGGTACCACAACCGTCTGCCCGGCACCCGCCCGGCCGAGCTTGAGCCGTTCCTGCGCGAAGTGGAAGGCTGGGCGATGAGCGAATATGCGTCGGCGCTGCACCAGGGCTCGCGGCTCGATCCGGCGGCGCGGCGGCGGGTGGCGGAAAAGCTGGCGGCCTATACCGGCCTTTCGGTCGACTATGTGCTGACCTCGAACCTCAGGATCAGCGGCGGGCAGTTCTCACAGCAGTTGCAGCTGCCCGGCGGGATGACCACGGGGCGGATCGACACCCGCTATTCCGGCCCCGCGCTCGATCCGCTCAGCAAGGAAGCGCAGTACGATCCGATGATCAGCTCGGTCGGCGCGGCCTATATCGCCGCCTGGAACGATTATGCCCGCACCACGCTGAAATTCCGCGGCGAGGACGGGTTCAAGATCTTCGCCAATGTCGGCCGGCACTGGAACTTTGCCCACCGCGCGCCGGGGATGGGCTTTGCCTATACCGGCCAGGTCACCAACGTGATGCCCGATCTGGCCCAGGCGATGAAGCAGAACCCGAACCTCAAGGTGCTCAACACCGGGGGCTATTACGATCTCGCCACGCCCTATTTCGAAGGGGTCTACGAGATGGACCACCTGCCGATCCCCGACAGCCTGCGCGGCAATATCGAACACCGCTTCTACGCCTCGGGGCATATGGTCTATCTCAACGAACCGGTGCTGGCGGACCTCCACAGCACGGTGGCGGGGTTCATCCGCCGGACCTCGCGCTAGACCCCGATGACCTTGGCTTGACCAGCCTCGCCCACCTCCGCGGACGGGGGTGTGATCGAGATCAGGAAAACCCCGGTCACCCGCCACCGTACCCGACCGTCCTGAGCTTGTCGAAGGACTGCTTTTTTCTGGCGGTCAGGCCCATCCGCACCAAGAAGAAGGACGGCCCTTCGACAAGCTCAGGGCAGACGGGTTCGGGTCAGTTCCCGCGCGCTAGATTCGCTGCGGTATAGCATTCCACCACCAGCGCCAGCGGGTGCCCGTCGGGCAGGCGCAGCAGCGCGCGGTGGGTGGAAATCGCGCCCTCCGGGCAGCCCGGATCGCCGCGCCGGGCCGAGGCGATCGGCTCACGGGTGAAGGCCAGGCTGGCCGCGACCTTGCCGAACGGCACGTCGGTTTCGGCCAACTGACGGTTCATTTCCGGGCTGAGCCGGGCCGGCACGAACCAGTTGTGGGCCTGGCTTAGCACCGTATCGCCGCAGGTCAGCCTGACGTGGCGATAGCCCAGCGGCTCGTCCGGGCCGACTCCCAGCGTTTCGCGCAGGGCCGGGGGCGGGGCCTCGTCCGCGCCGCGCACGAACTGCACCACGATCCGCCCTTCGGGATCGATCCCTTGCGCCTTGCACCATTTGCCGAGCGCCTCGGTGGCACTGGCATGGGCGGCGAGGTTGGCTTCGAAGGCGCCCAGCAGTTCATCGCCATGCCCATGGGCACAGCCGGAAACGGCAGCGGAAACAACAGCAAGGGTCATTGCCAGCGGCCTATACACCACCCGCCACCGCTTCGCGACCCAGCGCCCGCAGCCCGATCACCAGCGCTTCGCAGCAGGCCTCGAGCCGGGCCGGCTCGGTCGAGCGGACCACGAAATTGGCCCCGACCCGGCCTTCGCGGAAGAACGGATAGGATCCGATCGCGCAGCCTTCGTGGGCACGCTCGGTCTCGCGCAGCAGATCGGCCACTTCGCTTTCCTGGACCCACGAACCGATCGTTTCCGACAGCACCGGCAGCCCGCCTTCGAGCGTGCCGGTCAGCGCATCGAGCATCCCCGCGGTGATCGAGGGGACCCCGGCCATCAGGAAGACATTGCCGATCCGGATCCCCGGCGCGCCGCTCATCCGGTTGGGGATCAGCTCGGCCCCGTCGGGCACCCGCGCCATCCTGAGCCGCGCCTCGGTCAGCCCGCCGCGGGTCTCGTAATAGCGTTCCAGGATCGCCCGGGCATCGGGATGGATCACCACCCCCACGCCCAGCGCCTCGGCCACGGCATCGACGGTGATGTCATCGTGGGTCGGGCCGATCCCGCCGGTGGTGAACAGATAGTCGTTCTGTGCCCTCAACGCATTGACCGCCGCGACAATCGCGGCGGTATCGTCGGCCACCACCCGCACTTCGGCCAGGCGGATGCCCTGGACGTTGAGCCAGGCGGCAACCTGCGCGACGTTCTTGTCCTGGGTGCGGCCCGAGAGAATCTCGTCACCGATCACCAGCAGCGCGGCCTTCCAGATGCGGGGGGATTCGGACATGAGCGGGGCTTAGGCGAAAACCTAGGCCCCGACCAGTTCCCTTGCGCGGGTAAATTGCAGCACCCCGTCGTCGATCGGGGCCTGGCGCATGTCCTGCCGGTCGCGGCGATAGTCCTGGTTGAGCCGCCAGGGCAGGCTCGGCGCGTTCTTGGGCATCTTGTCCTTGCCGCGCTCGAGATAGCCCGAGGAGAAATCGGAGAAGACGTCGTCGGGCTCAAGCCCGGCATCGGCCGGCAGCACCGGGGTGGCCGCAACCGCGCCATAGGCATCCATCTGCCCGAGCAGGCGGGTGATGTATTCGCCGACGATATCGACCCGCAGCGTCCAGGAGGCGTTGATGTAACCGAACACGCCGGCCAGGTTCGGAACGTTCGAGAACATGCAGTTGCGATAATAGAAGGTATGGCCGAAATCGACCGGCTTGCCATCGACCGAGATCGCGATCTTGCCGGCGAAGGCCAGGCTCAGCCCGGTGGCGGTGACAATGATGTCGGCATCGAGGTGCTTGCCCGACTTGAGCTTGATGCCGGTCGCATCGAAGCTGTCGATATGGTCGGTCACCACGCTGGCCCGGCCAGCGTTGATCGCGTCGAAGAAATCGGCGTCCGGCACCAGGCACAGCCGCTGTTCCCACGGATTGTAGGGCGGGACGAAATCGGTTTCGTTGTAATTGGGGCCCAGGTTCCTGGCGGTTTCGCCCAGCAGGAACTGCTTGGCCTTTTCCGGATTCTTGCGGACCCGCTTGAACATAAGGTCCTGCATGGTGATGTTCTTGAAGCGGGTGATCGCATAGGCCAGCTTTTCCGGCAGCACCTTGCGCAACCCGTTGGCGATCGCATCGCGGGCCGGGCGGCTGACCATGTAGGTCGGGGTGCGCTGCAGCTGGGTGACGTGGCCGGCGCCCGAATTGGCCATCGCCGGGACGATCGTGACCGCCGTGGCGCCCGATCCGATCACCACCACTTTCTTGCCCTGGTAATCGAGGTCCTGCGGCCAGAACTGCGGGTGGACGATCTGGCCCTTGAACTTGTCGCGGCCCTTGAACCCGGCGTCATAGGGATCGTCGTAATCGTAATAGCCCGAACCCAGGAACAGGAACCGGCCCTGCAGCCGCTGGTGGGTGCCGTCGGCGGTTTCGGTGGTGACGGTCCACAGCGCCGTGCTGCTGTCCCATTCGGCGCTGATCACCTTCTGCCCGAACCGCATGGTTTCGCGCAGGCCATAGCGATCGGTGATATCGTCGAGGTATTCGAGGATCGCCGGGCCATCGGCGATCGACTTTTCGTGCTTCCACGGCGCGAACGAGAAGCCCAGCGTGTGCATGTCGCTGTCGCTGCGGATCCCGGGATAGCGGAACAGGTCCCAGGTCCCGCCGACGCGCTCGCGCCGGTCGAGGATCGCAAAGCTCTTGCCCGGGCAGTCGCGCTGCATGTGCACGGCCATGCCGATCCCGGAAATCCCGGCGCCGACGATGATCATGTCGAGGCATTCCCCGATCGGGCTGTGGGCGTTCATGCGGACGATTCTCCCGGTCAATTTACATTTGTGTCAGTATTACCCCGCTTCGCACGGGATTGCCAGCATCATGGCGCTTTGGCACAGCATGGCAATGCCGATCATCGCCTCGCGCCGCTATAGCGGTGGCAAACCGTCCGAATCCTCGCTTCCCGTCGATGGCGCCAGCCGCGGCAAGCTGCCCAAGGGCGCGTTCGACTGGGTCGGGCTGGCTGATCCCGGGGCCGATGAGATGGAGCTGGTGCGCCAGCAGTTCGGATTGCACCCGCTGGCGGTGGAAGACGCGCTCAATCCCACCCAGATGCCCAAGATCGAGGCCTATGGGCAGCAGCTGTTCATCATCGCCCGCACCGCCGCGATCGAGGAGGGCGATCATATCGCCTATGGCCAGACCGCGCTGTTCCTGGGCTGCGATTTCGTGGTCACGGTGCGGCTTGGCTCGACCCGGGCGCACAGCCGGCTGCGCGAACGGCTGGAAAGTGATGCCGAACGGCTGGTCGAAGGGCCGGACTACGTGGCCCACGCGGTGCTCGATTTCATCGTCGACGGGTTCCAGCCGATCCTCGAACGCTATGAGGAAAGCGTCCAGGCGATGGAGGAGCGGGCGATCGACCATTTCCCCGAGCCCTCCACGATCCGCCGGATCTTCCGCCTGCGCCGCCAGTTCCGCCGCTTCCTGCGGATCGTCGGGCCGATGGAAGAGGTCTGCGAACGCCTGACCCACACCGATCTGCCGGTGATCGATCCGGGCGCAAGGATCTGGTTCCGCGACGTGCTCGACCATGTCCGCCGCACGCTGGCGCGGATGAACGGGCTGCGCGATACCCTGGCCAGCATCGTCGAAACCGCGTCGCTGCTCGAACAGCACCGCCAGGGCGACATGACCCGGCAACTCGCCGCCTGGGCCGCGATTCTGGCCGTGCCGACCGCGATTGCCGGGATTTACGGCATGAATTTCAAACACATGCCCGAGCTCGATACCAGCTGGGGCTATCCCGCCGTGTGGGGCGTGATCATTGCGATCTGCGGCGGGCTGTGGATCCGGTTCAAGCGGATCGGCTGGCTTTAGGGCCGCCCCCCTTCCGGCCTTGCCCGGTTATCCTGTGGACACCCCTGAGCGGCAGTAGCGAATCTGCCAAACCGGTGTCATAGGCCTGTCGCATTCCTAGGAAGGGGGACAGGCAATGTTCGGTTGGTTCCAGCGGCTGCTGCCGCATTCGGGCGATTTCTTCGTGCTGTTCGAACGCCATGCCGTGGCAATGACCGGCGCGGCCGATGCGCTGGCCCAGCTGACCGCCGGCGAAGGCGATCGCGCCGCGCACCTGCGGGTGATCCGCGACCGCGAACACGATGCCGACGAAGTGATCCGCGAAACGCTGCACGAAGTCCGCCAGACCTTCCTGACCCCGTTCGATCGCGGCGCGATCACCGCGCTGATCGGGGCGATGGACGATACCATCGACGAAATGAACCGCACCGCCAGCGCGATCGAACTGCTCGAAGTCAACGCCTTCACCCCGGAAATGAAGCAGATCGGCGTGCTGGTCCAGGATGCCTGCCGGCTGATTTCCGAAGCCATGCCGCTGCTGCGCGATGTCGAGCGCAATGGCCGCCGCCTGCATGAGCTGACCGCCAAGCTGGTCAAGCTCGAAGGCGAGGTCGACATCCTGCACGACACCGGGATGAAGGCCGCCTTCCAGGCCCAGCAGAAGAAAAGCGATCCGCTGGCCTTCATGGTCGCGCGCGAAATCTACAAGCACCTTGAGCGCATCGCCGATGCCTTCGAGGATGTCGCCAACGAAGTCGACAGCCTGGTCATCGACCACGGCTGAGGCCGCCACCTAACAAGGGAGAACGGCAATGCACGAGCTTGCCTTTCCGCTGCTGGTCGGCCTGATCATCGTCGCGCTGGCCTTTGACTTCCTCAACGGCCTGCACGATGCGGCCAATTCGATCGCCACGGTGGTTTCCACCCGGCTGCTCTCGCCAGTCTGGGCGGTGATCTTTGCCGCTGTCGGCAACTTCGCGGCCTATTGGCTGATCCCGCTGCACGTGGCCGATACCATCGGCAAGGGGATCATCAACAAGGACATGGTCACCCCCGGCGTGGTCTTCGGCGCGCTGATCGGGGCGATGTTCTGGAACGTGGTGACCTGGATCAAGGGCATCCCCTCCAGCTCCAGCCACGCGCTGCTGGGCGGGCTGCTCGGCGCGGGGATTGCCCATGCCGGGCTGGGCGCGGTCGAATCCAAGAAGACGGTCGAAACGATCTTCGCGATCTTTCTTTCGCCGATGATCGGCTTTGCCCTGGCCATGCTGATGGTCCTGATCACCTCGTGGCTGTTCAAGGGCGTCCAGCCGCGCCGGGCCGAAGGCGTGTTCAAGACCCTGCACCTGTTTTCCAGCGCGGCCTATTCGATCAGCCACGGCGGCAACGATGCCCAGAAGACGATGGGGATCATCACCGTGCTGCTCTATTCCACGGGCAACCTGGGCGGTGAATTCCACATCCCGACCTGGGTGGTGATCAGCTGCTACCTCGCGATTTCGCTGGGCACGCTTTCGGGCGGGTGGAAGATCATCAAGACCATGGGCACCAAGATCACCAAGCTCAACCACCACACCGGGTTCTGCGCCAGCACGGCGGGCTCGATCGTGGTGTTCAGCGCCAGCTACATGGGGATCCCGGTTTCGACCACCCATGCGATCACCGGTTCGGTGATCGGCACCGGCGCCGCGCGCAAGGCCAGCGCGGTGCGTTGGGGTGTGGCCGGCCGGGTGATCACCGCCTGGTTCATCACCATCCCGATGAGCGCGGCGGTCGGCGCGATCTTCTACACCCTGACGC
>CAZNII010000046.1:15140-16378 GCA_964573075.1 uncultured Novosphingobium sp.
CTCACCGGCAGGGTCGGCCACAGCTCGGCAATCTCATTGCCGTCATAGACCGCGATATCGCCGAATTGCAGGAACAGCGCCTCGCTCTGGTCGGGGCGCAGGAACACGGTATCGTCAGGCTTGAGTGCAACCTTGCGCGATCCGGTCAGCAGTTCCTGGTTGGAACTGCGCCCGAACAGCTTCGAATATTCCAGCCCCGGCGGGGAAACGGGCTTGGCCAGCCAGTGCCCGCCGTGGATGAAGAACCCCCGCTGGGTGTTGCGGTCCCACCAGTGCATCGCGCCCGACAGCGCCTCGATCCCCGGCAGCGGCTGGTCCGCGCTGGCCTTGAGCACCGGGGTGGCGATGAAGGCGGCGGGGGCCAGGTCGGCCAGGTCTTCATAGTCGAAGTCCCCCGGCTTGACGAAAGCCGAACCGACCGAGACCTCGTTGGCGACGGTGCCCTTGCAGTGGCGGCGGAAGGTCGGGCTGCCGGCGGAATTGAGCGTGAGGCGCGCGGGATCGTGCCCGGCAGCCTTCAGCGCCGCGATCGCCTTGGCATAGGCGCCCTGCGCATCGGCCCAGGCGCCATCGACATCGGGCATTTTCGGCACGTGCGGCTCATAGCCCATCAGCCCGGCCACTTCGACGCCGGCCGCCTTGGCCATCGTCAGCGCCTCGGCCAGCGCCGCGCCATCGGCAAAGCCGCCGCGATGCAGGCCGACGTCGATTTCCAGATTGACCCTGAGGGCCATCCCGCGCGCCTTTGCCGCCTCGGCATATTCGCGCAGCCGCCGGGGCGTGTCGATCAGCCACTGCATCCGCGGGCCCGGATCGGTCGCGGGATCGCTGACCACGCGCAGGAACTCGCTGACCGGCAGCGGCTTGCCGCCGAGGTAATCGGCGTCGGGGTGGAGCGGGGTCAGCTGGCGCAGCATCTCGGCGCTGAACACCATCAGTCGCCGGGTGCCCATGCCCTGCATCACCGCCTCGAGCAGCCGGGGCGAGGGCAGCGACTTCGCCACCACCCGCAGCGGCAGCCCGGCGGCAGCGGTGCTCTTGCGGATCGCGGCGACATTGGCGTCGAGCCGGGTCCGGTCGATCACCAGCACCGGCCGGTTGAGCCCGGCGCGCTTCAGCGCTGCGGCGAGGCGGTTGAAATAGGGATCGTGCATTCCGCCCATCTCCTCTGGCCGCAGCGCCCAGGTGCCCAGGCCGGCCAGCGCCAGCGCGCCCCCGCCGATCAGGACCGTGCGGCG
>CAZNII010000046.1:16478-17998 GCA_964573075.1 uncultured Novosphingobium sp.
AGCGAGTGGAGCTTGCCCCAGTGCGGCCGCCCGCCCGCCTCGCGCAGGACCGGCTCGATCAAGGCGAACATCCAGTCATGATCCTCGCGGTACCAGGCGTGGACCGCGATCGAGCCGCTCTCGCGCTGGTAGAAGGGGGAAAGCCAGGCATCGTCGGGGGCGATGATCCGCGCCTCGATCGGGAAGAACACCCCGCGCGCGTCGCGTTCGATCCGGGCGATCACTTCCCGCAGCGCGCCGACCTGCTCGGCGATCGGCACGTGGTATTCCATTTCCTTGAACCGCACCGGACGCTCGTTGGAAAGCAGCTTCCAGCCTTCGTCGATCGCCACTTCGGGGGGAATGTCGGCCATTGCCGCGCGGGCCGCGCGGCGGCGCAGGTCGGGGGTGAACTCGAACAGGTCGCGCAGCCGCTTGAGGTCCATCAGCGTGTCGCTGTCCTGATCGGCCCCGCGCGGGCGGACCGGTTCGGTGGTGGCATCGTGGGTGATCAGCGCCGACTTGCCGGTGAATGGCAGGACCAGGAATTCGGCATTGCGGTGGCGCTCGGCCAGGGCCGGCCAATCGGCCAGCATCTGCTCGGTCTCGACCAGGGTGACGACCTTCTTCACCCGCTCAAGCGGGCGGTTCTGCAAGGTGACTTCGCTGAGCACCCCGAAGGCACCGAGCGAGACCCGCGCGGCGTGGAACAGTTCGGGGCGCTGGTCGCGGCTGCATTCGACCACCGAACCATCGGGCAGGACCAGCCGCAGCGCGCTCGCCGCGCCGTGGATCGCGGTCAGGCCCTTGCCGGTGCCGTGGGTGCCGGTGGCCATGGCCCCGGCCAGGGTCTGCTTGTTGATATCGGGCAGGTTGGGCATTTCCTGCCCGATCCCGGCGAGCAGCGGGCCGAGCGCGGACAGTTTGGTCCCGGCGCGGATCGTCGCGCTTGTTCCATCGTGGCGGACCAGCCCGGCCAGCCGGTCGAGCGAGAGCAGCGTGCCTTCGGTCGGGACCAGCGCGGTGAAGCTGTGGCCCGAGCCGACCGGGCGGATCGGGGCCTTTGCGCCGGTGAGCGCGGCGGCGAGGTCCGCCTCGCTCGCCGGGGCGGCGCGGGTTGCGGGATAGGCATGTTCGTTCCCGGCCCAGTTCGACCACAGCACCCGCCCTTGCCCATCGAGCGGCGGCGGTGCCTCGGGCTCGCGGCTCAGGTACCAGCGCCGCCCGGCCATGCCGCCCGCGCCCAGCGCCAGCGCGCCAACCCCGCCCAGCAGGACCTTGCGCCGCGTGCTCACTTCGCCTTCCCGCGTCCGGCCATGAAGGCGATCAGCGCCTTCAGGTCTTCGGGCGTGCATTCGAAGCACTGGCCGCCCGCCGGCATTCCGCCCTTGCCCTGGATCGCGCTGGCCAGCAGCGCTTCCTCGCCCCGGGCCCAGCGCGAATCCCACAGCGTGCGATCACCGGTGAGCGGGGCGAGCGAATCCTTGACCGTGTGGCAGGCCTTGCACGACCCGGCATAGAGCTGGGCGAGGCGCGGATCG
>CAZNII010000046.1:18098-19965 GCA_964573075.1 uncultured Novosphingobium sp.
CCGCCCTGGGGCTTGTCGCCGCGCTTGTGGCCGCCGGCCGGGCGGACCCCATCGCGGTGCAGCTTGGCCGGGCGTTCGTGCCGCTCGCCGCGTTCGCCGCGCGGGCGCTCGTCGCGGCGGAACTCACCGCGCGGTGCCCGCTCGTCGCGACGGCCGCGTTCTTCGCGCGGGGCGTGAGCGCGGGCCTCGCGGTCCTCGCTCGCCAGCGGATCGAACCGGGCCCCGCGCGGGGCGGTGGCGGAACGGCTGTCGGCAAAGCGCTCGTTGCGGATGTACTGATCGCGCGACTGGCCGTCGCGGCCCTGCCCGCCGGGGACCCGGCCGCCGCTGGTGCGCGCGACCTTGGGCTTGCGGCCATCGCGGCCACCGCGCGGTGCGCCCCGGCCCATGCCGCGGGCATCGCGTTCTTCGCGCCGGGCGTCCTGCTCCATTTCCGCCGGGCTGCGGCGGGCCGGAGCGGGCAGGCGGGCGGCCTCGGCGGTGAAGTTCTCGGGCAGCGGCACCGCGCCCGGCTTCACCCCGGTCAGCCGCTCGATGTCGCGCAGATAGGCCTTCTCATCGGGCGCGCAGAAGCTCAGCGCGACGCCATCGGCCCCGGCCCGCGCGGTGCGGCCGATCCGGTGGACGTACTGTTCGGGCACGTTGGGCAGCTCGAAGTTGAACACGTGGCTGACGCCCTGGACGTCGATCCCGCGCGCGGCGATGTCGGTCGCGACCAGCACCGGCATGTCGCCCTTGCGGAACGCGCCGAGCGCGGCGGTGCGCTGGGCCTGGCTCTTGTTGCCGTGGATCGCGGCGGCGCGCACCCCGGCGGCGTTGAGGTGGCGCACCACCCGGTCGGCACCATGCTTGGTCCGGGTAAAGACCAGCGCGGAAACGATCTCGCCCGATGCCAGCCCCTTCTTCAGGCTCATGCTCAGCAGCGCCTGCTTCTCGCTCTGGTTGAGGAAGCAGACATACTGCTCGACCCGCTCGGCGGTGGTCGCCTGCGGGGTCACCTCGACCCGCACCGGGTTATGGATGAACTGCTTGCCTAGGTCCGCGATCGCCTTGGGCATGGTCGCGGAGAAGAACAGGCTCTGCCGCTCCTTGGGCAGCAGCGCGGCGATCCGCTTCAGCGGCACGATGAAGCCCAGGTCCATCATCTGGTCGGCCTCGTCGAGCACGAAGATCTCGACATTGCGCAGCGTCAGCGCGCGCTGGTCGATCAGGTCGAGCAGCCGGCCGGGGGTGGCGACCAGTACGTCGCAGCCCGGCACCAGCGCGCGGGCCTGCTTGCCCACCGGCACCCCGCCAAACACGCACTGGACCGAAAGGTTCAGGAACTTCGCATAGCCGCGCATGTTCTCGGCAATCTGCGCGGCCAGCTCGCGGGTGGGGGACAGCACCAGCATCCGGCAGCTGGCATTGCGGCGCGGCTGCTGGCCAAAGTCGCCAAAGCCCGCCAGCCGGTGCAGCGAGGGGAGCGAGAACGCGGCGGTCTTGCCGGTGCCGGTCTGGGCAATGCCCAGGAGGTCGCGGCCTTCGAGCAGCGCCGGGATCGCCTGGCGCTGGATCGGGGTGGGATCGGCATAGCCCTTCGCGCCCAGCGCGCGCAGGATCGGTTCGGCCAGGCCGAGGTCGGTAAAATAGGACATTTCAATATCTCGTTTCTTCAGCCCGTCCGTGCTGAGCTTGTCGAAGCACTGCATTGCCTTCTCGGCCGTTGCGGCAGGGAAGGGCGGTCCTTCGACAGGCTCAGGACGAACGGTTTTGTGGAAATGGCTTCGCGCGCATCGCCACAGGGTCTTCACACGAAGCGACCCTGCGTGAGGAAGGAAGCGTCAAGCGGGACCGATCGAGCATCCGGGGCGGGCTTCAAGGATGT
>CAZNII010000047.1:0-2485 GCA_964573075.1 uncultured Novosphingobium sp.
CCGCTCCTTCTCAGCCTGAATCCCCTCACTCCCGCCCGGTTTCCGCCCGGCCCGGGCGCGTCCTATGGCGCGATTTCCATGAAGCACGCCCTGCGGATGTGCTTTATCAACTAACTCGAAAATTCCGTTTGTTTTCAGTGGCCGAAATTCCGGCTTGTGCAGTTTGTCGCAGCCGATCGCTCACTGCCCCGCCTGGTTCGCCCTCAGCCGGGTTTCGATCGCGGCAACGATCGGTTCGAGCGGTGCCGGGTCCAGCCCCTTGAGCGCCAGCAGCCGGGCGACCAGCAGGTCGATCCGCTCGACCGCGACGGCTCCGGCCTCAAGCGCGCGGGCCAGCGAGGAGGGGCGGGTCAGCCCGGCGGCGGCGCGGGCATAGGCGGCAAAAGGCACCAGATCGGCCGGACGCGCGCCGAGCGCCAGGGCCAGGTCCATGACCAGCCGGTAGAGCCGCTCGCTCTCCTCCGGGTCGGCGTGGACCGCTTCGGCAATCGGGCGCGGGCCATGCGGGGTCAGGCAGCGGCAGTTGCCGGCGATCAGCATCGGCCACTTGGCCAGCGGCACGTGCAGCGATTGCTGGGCCAGCAGCTGCACCGGCGGACGCTCGCCGGCCAGCTTGAACCCGGCCCAGTCGCGCGCCAGGGTTTCGAGCAGGGCCTGGTCGGCGGGGCGGGCAAAGGGCGCGGCCTTGAAGTTGGAGGCCAGCGTCACGGTCAGGCAGCCGGGCTGCGCGGGGTCGAGCCGGACCGCCTGCGGATCGGGGCTGGCGAGGGTCAGCCGCTCGGGCGCGAAGTCCTGCCAGACCGCAGCGCTGGCATAGACCCCGTCGAGCGCGGCCGGGTCGATCCCGCCGAGCCGGGCCAGGAACGGCGGCGGCGGGAGGTTCATGATCGAGAGGCACGGCAGCCCCGCCGCCGCGATCCGGGCCATCAGCGCCGCGACCTGCGGCTGGGCATAGTGCGGTTCCTGCATCGCCAGGATCGCAAGGTCGGCCGCGGCCGGATCGGCCTGGTCGGGCGTGGCAAGGACGATGCGCTCACCGGGCGGCAGTTCGAGCACCAGCGGCGTGCCGCCGCGGCGCCGGGTCATTTCGAGGCGGAGCGGGGCGCGGGCCATCGCCGCCAGCTCGTCGGCCTTGCCGACCAGCTCGATCCGGTGCCCGGCAAGCGCCAGCCGCAGTGCCGGGAGCAGGCCATAGGCGGCGCCGAGGACCAGGATCCGCGCGGTCACTGGCCCCTCACGTCGACGTAGACGATCTGGGCTTCCTCGTTGGCGCTGGCGATGAACACCGCGACCAGCATCGCGGCATAGGCCAGCGCCAGCGCCGGACCGACCAGCGCGGCGGGCAACAGCCGGGCGAACAGGCGGGCGAGCGGGGTCATGGCAGCAGCTCCAGCAGGCGGGCGATCACCGGCCGGGCGAGCGACAGCCAGCCGAGGATCGCCAGCGGGGCCAGCGCCCGGCGCGGGGTTTCGGGGATCAGGGCGAGGGCCGGGGCGGCAAGTCGGTTGAGCACGATGCCCAGCGACTGCCAGATCGACCACAGGACATAATAGAACGAAATTTCATGCCACAGCCCGATCGCCAGCATCGCCGCCGCCAGTCCCGCCAGTGCCGAGCGGGTCAAGGCCATGACCGGGCGATAGACATAGTCCTGGACCCAGCTGGTCAGGCTGATGTGCCAGCGCTGCC
Organism: uncultured Novosphingobium sp.; assembly: GCA_964573075.1. Lineage (GTDB taxonomy): Bacteria > Pseudomonadota > Alphaproteobacteria > Sphingomonadales > Sphingomonadaceae > Novosphingobium. The sequence goes on from CAZNII010000047.1 coordinate 1,690, forward strand.
AGAAGTCGAGCAGGTTGCGCGCCCGCCACGGCCGGTTGAAGTTTTCTTCCAGCGTGATCCCCATCATCGCCGCCAGGCCGAGCGCGATCGCGGTCATCCCGGCAAAGGTGAAGAACAGCGCGATCCAGTCGCAGGCGGAAAGGGCCCAGTCCTGCAGGAACGGATCGACGGTCTTGAGCAGGTCGCGCAGCCCGGCCCGGCACTGGACCAGCAGGGCATTGCCGATCACCTCGGCCGAAAAGGCGCCGAGCAGCACCCGCTCCGCCCCGGCCAGGACCTGGGCCGGCTCCCAGCGGCGGCGGGTGCACTGGCGCTCGAAGTTCTGGATCCGGTGGACCGGGCCGACGAACAGCGCCGGCAGGAACAACTGGTAGCGCAGCATGGCCGCCACGCCCGGCGCGGGCAGCCTGCCCATCCACCAGTCGCCCAGCACGTGGATCTGGCGCAGGGTGAAAAAGGCCGCGCCGATCCAGACCACCCCGGGGGTGAGCTGGGCGGCGGTGAACGCGGCGAGCAGGGCCAGCGTCCACAATGCGGCGAACATGCCCTTGCGCCCGGCCCGTTCGGCCAGGCGCATGCCTAGCGGAACGAGCAGCGTCGCCGCGCCCATCCAGGCTGCGCTTTGCGGAGAGATCGCGCCAAGCACGGCGAGGCCAAGCAGGGCTACCGCGTCGATTCCGCGCCCGTTCGGAACCAGCCAGGCCAGCGGTACCGCGGCCAGCGCGGCGAGGATCACCAGGGTGGAAAGCGCGATCACCGCCGCGCCTCCAGCCAGGGATCGAGCGCTGCGGCAAAG
>CAZNII010000047.1:2585-19950 GCA_964573075.1 uncultured Novosphingobium sp.
GCGGCGCGCAGCCGGGGCTCGTCGCAGGGTGGATGGATCGCGAGCGGGTAGGACGATCTGACCAGCGCTTGGTCGATCGCCTGGGGGCGGTCCAGCCCGGCCGGCTCGCCGATCCCCTCGAGCGAGGTGCGCTGCCCGAACAGGCGCCGCAGCGCATCGACTGCTCCGACCTGGGCTTGCTTGACGGCCAGGCGCAAGGTCCCGGCCGGCGGCGTGCAACCGTGGCGGCGCGGGTCGAAGGCAAAGCCCGAGACCAGCGGGTTGGCCTCGACCAGGATCATGCGGGGGCGCTCGCCGACCGCGCTGTCGATCAGATCGAGCAACTGGCTCTCGGCCGGCAGGGCGATCCCGACCCGCCAGTGGCGCAGTGCCCCCGCGCCGTTTTCGGGCAGGGCATGGGCCGATAGCGAGGAGCCGATCACTGCCAGTTCGGCGCCATGGAACCGGGCCGGTGGGGCGGGAGCGATCCGTCCGGCGAGCAGCAGTGCGGCGAGCAGCGCCAGCGGCCCCAGCAGCCAGGCCCGGATCAGTGCTCCCGCGGTCATGCCCGGAGCTGGCGGATCGCCCTGACCATGTCGGCAACCGAAACGATCCGCGCCACCTGCGAGGCCGGAATAGTCACGCCGAAGCGGTCCTCGGCGGCCATCAGGAAGTTGAGCTGGGAAAAGCTGTCCCAGCCGGGCACCGAGCCGGGGCGCGAGGCTGCGTCGATCTGCGCCGGATCGACCCGGAAGATCTCAGCTGCAAGGGCGATGACCGCTGTATCGAGATCATCTGCCGTGTCGGGTGCCGGCGCGGTCTTCATCCCGATCGCAGCGCGCAGCACCTCGCGCAGTTCGGCAAGGCGCGGCTTGCCGCTGTCGCCGCGCGGAATTGCCGCAAGCGAGACGATCCGCTTGGGCACCTTTTGCCCTTCAAGGCAGGCACGGGCGTGGGCGGTCAGGTCCTCTTCGCTGACCGGGGCGTGGCAGACTAAGGCGGTCACCGGAATCTCGTCGAACAGGGCGTCCTCGATCCCCACGGTCACGCTTTCGCGCACCTGGGGGTGGCGCAGCATCGCCTCGTCTATCTCGTCGGGGCGGATCAGGAAGCCGCCCATCATGATCACGGTCTTGATCCGGGCCAGCACTTCATAGCTGCCGTCATCGCGGCGCCGGGCGAGGTCGCCGGTGTGCATCCAGCCGTCGGCGGTGAAAGTGGCGGCGGTGCGTTCGGGGTCGCGCCAGTACCCGGGGAACACGTTCTCACCGCGCAGCTGCAGTTCGCCTTCGGGGCCGCTCGCCGCCGGATCGATCCGCGCTTCGCAATCGACCGGCAGCCCGACGCTGCCCCGCGCGCCCATTTCCGCCTGGGGCCCGGCGTAGAGCGCGCTGGCGACGGTTTCGGTCAGGCCGTACTGGTTGAACACCGGCCGGCCAAAGCGGCTTTCAAGCCGCTCCCACAGTTCGACCGGCAGCTTGGCCGCGACCGACAGCAGCGCGGTGCATTCGGGAGCGTCGAAATAGTCGTCGTGGGCGGCATAGGCATCGATCATCGCCCAGATCGTCGGCACGGTGATGACATGGCTGGCGCGCTGCTGGCGGACCCGCTCGAGCCAGGGTTCCAGCCCGGCAAGGGTGAAGCCACCCGAACGGATCACCGCGCAGCCATTGGCCAGCGCGATCACCGGGCCCTGGATCATCCCGTCGGCATGGGCCAGGATCATGTCATTGAAGATCCGGCTGTCGGGACCATAGCCGAACAGCCGCGACAGCGTGGCCAGATTGGCGAACAGGTTGCCGCGGGTGATCTGCACTCCGCTGGGGCTGGCGGTGGTGCCTGAAGTGAACAGGACATAGGCCAGCCCGGCGGGGTCCTCCGGCAGGCGCGGATCGCGGCTTGCCGGTTCGGGTAGCCCGGCCAGCCGGTCAGGAGTTGGCACCTTGCCGAACCAGCCCTTGCGCGGGGCTGCGTTGCCGCCGAGCTCGACCCGCGCGACACCGGCATCGAGCAGGTCGGGGATCGAGCCGGCATCGGCCGCAAAGCCACGAGCCTCGACCGTCCCGGCGACGGCGAGCGCTCGCAGGTCCGGCGTATCGCCGGTCATCAGCACCGGCACCACCCCGTCGAGCAGGGCGGCAATGAACCCGGTCGCGGCGACCAGATCGTCGCCGGTGCGGATCAGGACCCGATCGCCTTCGCCAAGCCCGGCCACATCGAACCAGGCCAGCCAGCGCCGGATCGCGCGCTGCAGTGCCCGGTAATCGATGCGTTCGCCGGGCAGGGCAATGAATTCGCCAGACCCTCCGGCCAGCGCGCGTTCCCACAGGCTTCGCGCGGAGAGCCGGGTCATTCGCCATCCTCGACATTGAGCGAGGAGAGCCTGGGATTGAAGCGCCGCTCGGTCGCCGGGTTGCCGATCACCAGCACTCCATCGGGCACGTGCTTGCGGACGACCGCACCGGCCGAGACGATCGCTCCGGCCCCGATCCGGACATTGGGCAGGATCGTCGCCCCCGCACCGATCACCGATCCCGCGCCGACATGGATATTGCCGGCCAGGGTCGCCCCAGGACCGATCGAGACAAGATCACCCAGCACGGTATGATGGCCGAGCGAGGCCGAGCGGTTGACCAGCACGCCTTCGCCCAGCATCGACATTGCCCCGATCACCACCCCGGCATTGATAAAGCTGCCCGCCCCGATCCGGATCGCGCGCGGCAAGACCGCGGTGGGATCGACCAGCGGTTCGGCCTTGGCCAGTCCCAGCGCCTCGGCCTGGGCGATCAGTTCGGCACGGCGCATCGGGGCGAAGGCCGGCGCCAGGAAGCGACCTTCCGGTGGTGCGGTGAAATCGGCCAGTTCGACCAGGTGCGAGCGATCGAGCAGGCGCGGCACGCCATTGACGCTGACCGCCGCACTCACGGCAATGCCGCAGCGCGCCAGCGTCTCTTCGAAATCGACGACCAGCGGTGACCTTACCCCGAACAGGATCATGGCTGTGCTCTGGCGTCTCCGGTCGGTGTCTGAAAAGGGCCTTGCCGGCGGTAATCCACCGACTCTTGGCAAGTGTCTGCGACATGGCATAAATTTTCACACGTTGTGCATGCCGCAGCGATTATGTCCGCCGGTTTCACAAAGGTTCTCCCCTGTCGGCTCGATTGGCTAGGGTATCACCAGGTCCACAACATGGTTGGGCAAGAGGCCTGATGTGGCCCGACACGATGGACAAGGTCCGCCTTGGTGCTGTCGGGCTACCCGCACGTCAACGAGTGCGACATGTTCGCGCGCTATGTCCTGACGCAGATCCAGCACGGACCCCTGGCGATCTGACCCTAGATGACGCCGGCGGCTGCGAGCGCGGCCAGTTCTGCCGCGCCGATCCCCAGCCGCTCACCATAGACCTCGGCATTGTCCTGGCCGGGGGTGGGCGGCGCGGGGCGGCGAACCGACGAGGGGGTCTCGGACAGCTTGGGCATCGGCGCCTGCATCCGTATCCGGCCAAGTTCGGGGTGCTCGACCGCGACCAGCGCCCCGCGTGCCGCGAAATGCGGGTCGGACAGCATTTCCCGACCGGTGTAGATCCGCCCGGCCGGAACCGAATGCTCGATCATCAACGCCTCGAGCTGGTCCACCGTCAGGGTCCGGGTCCAGGCATTGATCAGCTCGTCGAGCTCGCGCTGGTGCGCGCCGCGCGCGCCATGGGTGGCAAAGCGCGGGTCCTGCGCCAGTCCGGGCTGGCCCATCGCTTCGGCCAGCCGCGCAAAGATCGCATCGCCATTGCCGCCGATCATGTATTCGCCGTCGCTGCAGCTGTAGACGTTGCTGGGCGCGATCCCCGGCAGGATCGAGCCCGAACGCTGCCGCACCAGCCCCATCGCGTCATATTCCGGGACCAGGCTTTCCATAACCTGCAGCACCGCTTCGTAGAGCGCCGAATCGACCACCTGACCGCGGCCGCTGCGCTCGCGCGCGTGGAGGGCGGCCAGTGCGCCCATGCAGCCATAGGTCGCCGCCAGTGTATCGCCGATCGATACGCCCATCCGGCTGGGGGGACGATCGGGATCGCCGACGATCGCCCGCCAGCCGCCCATCGCCTCGCCGATCCCGCCAAAGCCGGCGCGGCTTGCATAGGGCCCGGTCTGGCCATAGCCGGACATCCGCACGATGATCAGGCGCGGGTTGATCGCGTGCAACTCGGCCGGGCCCAGGCCCCACTTCTCGACCGTCCCGGGCTTGAAGTTCTCGATCATGATATCGGCATCGGCCAACAGGCGGCGCGCCAGCTCCTGCCCCTCGGCCAGCCTGAGGTTGGCCGTGACCGAGCGCTTGTTGCGGGCAATCACCTGCCACCACACCTTGTGCTCGCCATTGCCCCACTGGCGCATCGGATCGCCCGCGCCGGGTGGCTCGATCTTGACCACGTCGGCGCCCATGTCGCCCAGCAGCTGGCCGCAAAACGGCCCGGCGATCAGCTGGCCCAGCTCGATCACTTTCACGTCCCTGAGGGCCCCGGCATTGTCGCTCACGGTTGTTCTTCCGGCTTGGGAAAGCCGCCTGCCCTGGCCAGCATCGAGGGCATGTCCTTGCCCATCACGCCGGAAAGCCAGCGGGCGGTTCCGATCAGTTGTTCAAGATCCAGCCCGGTGTCGATTCCCGACCGCGCAAGCAGATAGGCGACGTCTTCGGTCGCGACATTGCCGGCTGCTCCCGGGGCGAAGGGGCAGCCGCCCAGTCCGCCGATCGAGGCATCGACCACGCTGGCCCCGGCCTGCACTGCCGCCCAGACATTGGCGATCCCGGTGTTGCGGGTGTTGTGGAAATGGACCCGCACCGGCAGCGGGGCGGTCGCTGCGCGCACCGCGCCGACCAGGCTCGAAACCTGCGCCGGCACGGCCACGCCGATCGTGTCGGCGAGGGCAATCTCGACCGGACCGGCCTCGGCCAGCCGCGTGGCCATTGCTACCACCCGGGCCGGATCGGTTTCCCCGGCGAAGGGACAGCCGAAAGCAACCGCGATCGTCGCCTGCGCGCTCCGCCCGGCGGCCTTGGCCATCGCGATGATCCGCCGCGCCACTTCGACCGACTGCGCGCTGTCCTGCCCCTGGTTGCGGATCCCGAACGCGTCGGATGCCACTGCCACCGCACCCAGCTGGTCGAGCCCGCAGGCCAGGGCCCGTTCGGCGCCGCGCTCGTTGAGCACCAGTCCGATCCGGGTGACGCCGGCGACCGCGCCGACCCCGGCGACGACCGCCTCGGCATCGGCCATCTGCGGCACCTTCCGGGGATTGACGAAGCTGGTCAGCTCGATCCGCCGGGCCCCCGCCGCGATCGCGCGCCGTACCAGCGCGACCTTGTCGGCGGTGGCAACCAGGGCATCTTCGTTCTGCAGCCCGTCGCGCGGGCCGACTTCGACGATTTCGATCGAACGCGGCATTGCTCAGCCCTGCTTCGCGATCCAGTCGCGCACCTTTTCGGCCGCCAGCTGGCCCAGGTCAGGCTGGCCGAAGTAGTAATGGTTGGCGCCCTGGATCACATGGTGATCGATTGTGCAGGCGCTGGCCGCAGCCATCAGCCGGGCGGCGTGGCTCGGTGTGCAGGCATCGTCGGCGCTATTTTCGATCACCAGCATCGGGCACGCGATCCGCGCCGCGCACTTGAGGCCGTCGGCATTGCTGTCGTCATAGGACCATTGCGACAGCCATGACCGCAAGGTGGTGAAGCGGGCCAGCCCGACCGGGCCGTCGTTGACCACGAAGGGATCGCCCAGCATGCAATGGTTGGGTTGCCGGTCGTTGGGATCGACCAGCGGATCGACCCAGCGCGGATCGGCCATGGTGCCCTGGACGGTGAAGCAGCGTTCGTGACTTTCGAGGCCACGGTCTTTCAGATCGGCCAGCTGCTGCTTGACCCAGGCGGTGATTCGCCGGTTGCGGGCGATCTGCCGTTCGCGGAATTCGGCGACGAATTCGGCGGAAAACGGGGGTTTTGGGCCGGCCGGATCGTAGATGTTCCAGGCCGGATTGCGATCCCACGGGCGGCTTTCGTCCTCGATCGAGGGGTCGATCCATTCGGTCAGGGTCAGGTTGCGGGAAAGGTGCGCCGCGAGCAGCATCACCCCGTCAGCGGGGACGAAACCGGCCGCGGTCAGGTCATAGGGGTCACCCGCGGGGGTGTGGGTGACGCGTGGATCCTGGGCCTCTGCCTGGTAGAACAGCGACAGTGAACCGCCACCCGACCAGCCCCCAAGGTACACCCGGCTGTACCCAAGCCGCTCCTTCGCATCGCGGATGCAGGCCCCAAGGTCCATCACCGCGCGCTCCATGATCAGCGCGGTGTCGTTGCCGCGATAGCGCGGGTTGCAGTAGATCGTGTGGACCCCGATCCGGGCCAGCATGCCGACCAGCGGCAGATAGGCTCCGCCGCCGATCGGGTGCGAGAAGATCACCACGCTGTCGGACGGGACCTCGGGCCTGAGCAGGTGGCATTCGACCGCAACCTTGCCGATTTCGCCGCCATAGGTGTCCTTGAAGGCGCTCTGTTCGCTGAACAGCACGAGATAGGGAATGCGCTCGTACTTCACCGACATGGGCAAATTCTCCTCAGGCCGCAGCGCCGCCCGGCGAAATCGTTGTCGCCTGTTCCGCCGGCTTGTTCAAGGAGAATGCCTGCCCCTGCCAGCCCGGCAAGCCACACCGCCGCAGGCTCTGCCTAAACCCGATCACGGCTGGTGGCGGTGCTGTCAGTCTAATCGCAACTGGTCTCTGATTGGCAGAGCTATCTCTTACCCGCTGTCAGCTTAGGCCATGAGGCTTTGCCACTCGGCCAGAGCGGCCGAGCGGCGGGCCTTGTAGGTCTGGCGATCGACGAGGTGGCGTTCCTGGTTGAAGTGGTTGTGGACGTTGGCGTGGACCGAGGCGAACTTCTGGAGGGTCTCCATTCGACTGAACCTCAGCATGGCCCGCTCGCGCCTTCGGAATGAGAGGTGGGAGTTCTCGACTCGGTTGTTGGCCCAGCGCCCGATCTCCTGCTTCTCGGCATTGCCGAGCTCGATCATCGCGGCACGATAGGCGCGCAGACCATCGGTCGCGATCTTCTCGGGCGAAGCGTGACGTTTGAGAGCCTTCTTCATGAAGACCGGCGCGGCAGCTCTGTCCCGTGTCTTCGTGATAAGACTCTCGAGGATCTTGCCCTCCTGATCGACGGCCCGCCACAGGTAGACCATCTCGCCGTTCAGTTTCACGTACATCTCGTCGAGGTGCCAGCGCCACTGCCGTAATACCCGCATCCGGCTGGCCCGCTGCCGCCGGATGTCGCCTGCGAACATCGGTCCGAACCGGTTCCACCAAATCCGCACGGTCTCATGGCAAATGTCGATGCCGCGCTCGAACAGCAGGTCCTCGACTTTGCGCAGCGAGAGTGGAAACCGTACGTACATCATTACCACGAGGCGGGTCACCTCGGGCGAGGAATTGAAGTAGCGGAACGGACTGGCGGGCTTGCGGGGACGCGGCATGGCCCGGTCCTAGCTGTCGCTCTCCCTCACCGCCAGCCAGTGCATTTACTCTGACAAGGCCTATCGCTACTATGTCTCCGCCTCGCTTCAGCAGGGCCGGGCATCCGCTGAGCCAGCCACATTGCGCGTCTCGGCGAGCAAGCTCGAGAAGTTGCTGGCTGCGGCGGTAGGCCGGGTGACAGGAGCGGACGATCCGCTCGCCCTGATCAAGCGCGCGGCGCATGGCTCCGACCGGATCGAGGTGACGCTTCCGGTCATGAGGCTGAGGGACATGCGCGCGGCCTCGAGCCAGCCGAGGAGCTCGAACAGCAAGGGCTGGATGAGGCGGTCCTGTTGCTGCCGGTTCGGCTTGGCGCGAAGGGACGCTCAATCGAACTTGGTGCAGGCCGGCTTCGCGATCCGGAGCCTAATCGCGTGCTCATTGCCGCCTTGCGCAAGGCCCACCGGATGCTGGTCTGGGAGAGCGGCCGTCCTGTCATTCAGGAAGCTCAGAAGTCGCCATATGAGCGCAGCCTGCGGTGCCTTGCGCTCCTTGCGCCTGATCTCCAGCGTGACATCCTTGCAGGGCGACAACCTGCGCGGATCAATCTCGAACGGTTGATGAAGTCGCCGATCTCGCTCGACTGGCAGGCGCAGCACCGGCTGTTCGGGCTGGCCTGATCCGACCGCCGATTTGCCTGTTATGGTCGATATCGGCACCTGTTATGGCGAATAACAGGGAATCGCGATTTGGGTGTCCATGACCGACGGATTTCCGGGCTTTCCTGCCTATCAGAAGCCCGCCGTCGCCGCTGGATTCCTTGAAAACGGACCTCATTTTCACAATTTTCCCTGTTACTGCCTGAAAACAGGGAAACCGAACCGATTGGGAACTCCGCAGAGACCGGGTGCCCAACCGGGGGCCCTCAGCTCCTTAAGACCCACCGATCCTGGCGGAGCGGATACGGTTTGACTACGCAAAGCCCGCGCAACGGGCGGCTTTTGCGGCATGGCCTTTTAACAGAGAAGACTGCTGGGACTGCGTGGCGGTGCGTGCAGTCACCTGAGCTACGGTCTCCGAGGGTTATAAGGCTGAATTTTCTCGGAGTTCCGTAGTTGAGACTGTTGCAGACTAGGCGAGGCGCTGGCGGTTGATCGCTGCGTTGCTCTCCCTCATGCCGCGTTAGGCGGCATGCATGGCTTCTGCACGTGCTTTGAGGGCCAATGCAGTGTCGTCAAAGGCCCGTTTGACCCAGGGCCCGGCAAAGCGGAATACGTGGATGCCATTCGCGCCCAAAAAGGCATCCGTGCTGTAATAGGTGCAGCTTTCTGGACCTGTAGACTCGATCACCTGATCGCGCCGGGCGGGGTAGGGCCAATAATCCAGATTGGGGAATTCCCAGCTTAAAAGCCGTTCGGGTTCAAAGCCGCATATATATTCTAGGTTCGGCACAGTTGGCCCGCCTGCCGTTGCGTAATTGATCAGCGTCATTTCCACCGGCGCGCCCATTTCCAGGGTGGATACGGCGCGGATGCAAAAGGGGTTCCACTCATTATAGCGCGGCAAATCAGTTAGAATCTGCCAAACAAGGCGCGCCGGGGCGTGGATGGTGACTGTTTCACTGCGTGTGACTGCATTGGGGTCAAAGCCCATCTCCGGGTCTTGGGCAACGGTTTTCGCTGCCTTCATCCAATCAAGCATTGTCTTTCTCCAACTCTGTCAGTTTCACCAGTCGTGCCGTCGGCAGGGGGTGTGCGTGCGCTCCGGCCCAGCGCAGCAGCGCCGTGCCTTCCCTGTGGCCGCATGTGTCGATCCAATTATAGGATCGGGTGTTAAGCTTTGGATCGTGCGCCGCACAGATTATCCTGACGGAGCCATCTGGCCCCGTCTTTGCCGAATGTTTGTTCACCGTAATTTGCCGGAACCGATAGTCGAAACTTTCCATCCACCAGTTATCAAGCTGGAAATTCCAATAATAACAGTCGGGCGGTGTCACATCGATGACCCAGGCCTCATCGGGGGCAATCTGCCAATAGGCGTGCGCGTAATAAATATCTTTTGCTCCGCCACCTTTCTGGAACATGGATTGATCGATCAGCGGGAAGATATTGGGTGTTTGGCGGAACAACCGGGTCCAATCGGCAAAGGTCTGCGCCACCCCACTCACAAATTGCGCAGCAGCGCCAAGGCCGTTTGCTAAAGCGTCGGCAGAAAGTGGGGCCGGGACCGGCGGACCATCCATCCTTTCGATGTGGAATGTGCCGCCGCGCTCGGCTGCCCGGTCAAGGGCGGATTGCCGAATGATGATGACACTTGCGTCTGGTTCCAGCCGCAACCAGTTTTTGCCTGCATCAGCGCCCGTTGGCGGTGTGCAACTGGCGATGATTTCCACCTCACCATCTGGGCCCCAGATGATTTCGTCATTCATCAGGCTACCAGTGGCATGGGCGCTACCATCAATGTGATAGCGCATCGCGTTGGCGACGATGGAAAAATAAAACATCGACCCGCGTTTGCCCGTGATCCGATACGCGTTGCGCCCCGAAATCGAGGCATTCCAATATTGATTATCGGGATTGTCAGCGCCGATCTTTCCGGTTTCATGGCTTAACTGGTAAAAGAACGGAAAATCCGGGTCGCTCGCTTCGACATATTGTTCAAGCGCAAGTTTGCTGAGGCGGGAAAGATAGCGAAATCCTTCGGCACGGATCAGTGGGTCTGTCGGCACGTCCGGTGCGAGGATGATTTCCCCGGCTTCGGCCAGCTTGGCGCAATAATCACGCCACACCTGGGCAATGTCCGCGTTCATGCGGCAACCCAATCACCGCCATTCACGTCCAACATGGCCCCGGTCACTTCGCTGGCATAGTCCGACAGCAGGAAATAAACGGCCTTTGCGCAGGCATGATCGGGGGGAATATGGCCAACCGGAATTTCGCTTGCCCGCTGCTTGCGAAAGGCCTTGCCGGCTTCGCCTTGCGACGCAAAAAACTGGTCTAGCGGCACGCCATCCATCCAGCCCATCAGCGCGGTATTGGCTCGGATGCCAGTCCCCGCGAGTTCGATCGCAAGTTGACGGGTCAATTGGTTGACTGCGCTTTTTGCGATCGCATAGCCGCCTTCGCCTGGCATCGGCTTGCGCGTCGCCAATGTTGATATGTTGACGATTGACCCGCTGCCTTGTGCTTTCATCTGCGGGACGACAGCCTGGGCCATGCGCAGCCCGCCAACCGCAATAACATCCAACGCCTGAAGAACCTGATCAATAGAATGGTCGATCAGGCTGCCCCAATCGGGGTGATAATATGCGGAATGAACCATGCCGTCGATCCGGCCCCATTTCTCAAGAGCCGCATTTGCAAGTGCATGGCATTGATCGGTCTTGGCAACGTCACATGGAAAGGCGATGGCATCACCCCCAGCCGCGTTAATGTCTGCGGCCAATGCGTTGATCGCTTCGACGGAGCGGGCAGAAATAACGACTTTTGCACCTTCCGCAGCAGCCCCACGACACATTGCCTGGCCCATGCCCGGCCCGGCACCAGTAATGATAACGACCTTGTCTTTCAGAATCATGGGGTGCTCTCCTTGTTTATTTTGTAAGATATTTTTCGTGATAAAAGCCGAAATCTGCGGCGATCCTCTCTGGCGTCAATCCAAAATCGGCAGCGCTGTATTTATGACGTGGCCGTGCATCGCGGGCGTTGTCGGAAAGGCAAATCTCCAGCGCGTCGCGCGTCGCCGCATGGCACGCAAAGCCTAATTGGCTCAGCACGCGCTCAGCCGTGCCAACCGGATCGCTGACTGTGTCTTCATAAAGCACGTCGATAATTTGTCCGGCCGGCAAGTGGCGCCGCAGATTTTCCAACCGTTCCAGCCCGGTCTTAAATCGGCGCGTCCAGTGCGCACCTTCTTCTTCCTTGCGATACGTCGTCGAACTGTTGATGCTCAGCGATGCGCACATGGAACAATAGCTTGGCAAAACCTGCTCAACATGGCGGTGTGTCATCACCAGCTTTACGCCCGGCCATACTCGCAAAAGCCCGCCAATGCCGCCCATCAGGTGATGCGGCGTCTTAAACACCCAAGGTCGGCGCGCCTCGCCTTGCAGGGTCCGCTGGTGCTGTATGGCCTGCATGAAGCGATAAAGATCGCGATAGGCTGGCTCATGATCTTGATCGGCCTGCCAATAGCCATAATCATGGATGGGCATCATGGAATCATACGTAGTGGACAAGAAGGTGCGGTCGAGCAGGACGACCTCTTCATTGACGGCCATGGCATCCATTGGATCGATTGATTCAAAATCGGGCCATTGGGTCAGCAACCAGTCCACCATCTGCTTGGCCGCCTCTTGCCGCGGGCTCGGATCATCAGCAGATTCGCCGGGAAAGGGCAGGGGAAAGGCTGTTTCCCACCACCATAAAGCTGTAAAGTCGGGAACAGCGGAGAGCATACGATGCATCATGGTTGATCCCGTGCGCGGCAGGCCGATAATCGCACAAGCCAGATCAATCCGTTCGTTTGCAGCGTCAGGATGGTCTTTGAAATATTGAACGAGCTTCAGCCGATCCGACAAAGCGGACTGGATCCGAACCCCAGCAGAACTTTCAGGCGAAACTAGCCCCGCATCCCGGTTTACATCGTCAATCAACTTGGCCAGCGGCGCTTCAAACCAGGGATCGCCAAAATCATAAAGACCAGTTTCAGACTTGGCCTGTTGCATCAGGGTGTTCGCGTTAATCAACTTGGCCATCTGGGCTCGTCCCCTTTTTGTGACAGGTCATGGTATTGGGTCACGCATCAACGCTCAATTCCTGGACGATGCCGATCACCAAGTCGGCATGGTCATGCCGGCAGACCAGCAGGTCCGGCATATAGCTGTCGGCTTGATTGTAGATGAGCGGCTGTCCATCCACCCGGCTAACATGAAGACCATGGGCAAGTGCCACTGCAGCGGGTGCGCAGCTATCCCATTCATATTGGCCGCCCGTGTGCAGATAAATATCGGCTTCCCCCCGCACCACGGCCATGGCTTTGGCACCCGCGCTGCCCATGGGGATAAGGTCTGCACCCAATCTTTCAGCAACAGCCACGGCTTCTGCTGCCGGACGGGTGCGGCTAACCACCATGCGCAGCCTTTCTGGGGCAGGAGGAACGAGGCCCGGCTGGTCACTGCGGAGAACTTGCCCGGCACCGGGAAGGGCAACCGCGCCTAAAACCGGCACACCATCCACCGCAAGTGCCACATGCACCGCCCAATCGGTCCGTTCCTCACCATATTCGCGCGTGCCATCGACGGGATCAATGATCCAGACGCGTGTGCTTTTCAGGCGCGAAAGATCATCCTTTTCTTCTTCGGACAATAAAGCGTCATCGGGGCGTTGTTCGCGCAGGGCGTGAACGAGGAACTGGTTTGCCGTGGCATCCCCAGCCTTGCCTAAGGCTTTGGGGCCGAACAATCCGGTGTCCCTCACATTCAAAAGCAGCCGGCCTGCAACTTCGGCCAGATGGGCCGCAAGGTCCGCATCGGTCATCGACATCGCCTCTTTGCTCATGGAATGACCTTGCCGATGATGAAATCGGCTGCTTGTTCGGGTGTCATGGTTGTGGTGTCGATGCGTATTTCTGGGTTGAGGGGTTCTTCATAGGGGCTGTCGATACCTGTGAAGTTTTTGAGGCTTCCGTCGCGCGCCTTTTTGTAGAGGCCTTTGACATCGCGGGCTTCGGCATCGGCAAGCGGGGTGTCGATGAAGATTTCGATGAACTCACCCTCAGGGATCATCGCGCGCACCATATCGCGTTCGGCGCGGAAGGGGCTGATAAAGGCGGTGATGACGATGAGGCCCGCATCGGTCATCAGCTTGGCGACCTCACCCACGCGGCGGATATTCTCTATCCGATCCGCCTCGGTAAAGCCCAGATCCTTATTGAGCCCGTGGCGCACATTATCGCCATCCAGCAAGAAGCTGTGCCGGTTCATCCGGTGGAGCTTCTTTTCAACAAGGTTGGCAATGGTCGATTTGCCCGCACCCGAAAGCCCGGTGAACCAAAGGACGGCGGGCTTCTGGTTTTTCAGATCGGCATGCATGTCCCGCGTGATATCAAGCGCCTGCCAGTGGACATTTTGCGCGCGGCGCAGGGAAAAGTTCAGCATCCCGGCACCCACGGTGCGGTTGGTGATCTTGTCGATCAGGATGAACCCGCCCAGCGTCCGGTTATCGGTATAGGCGTCAAACACCAGCGGCTTATCTGTCGCCAGTTCGGCAACGCCAATGGCGTTCAAGTCGAGCGTCTTGGCGGCCAGATGGTCCATCGTGTTGACGTTGACTGTGTATTTGGGCTGCTGGATGGTTGCAGAGACGGTCTGCGTGCCAAGCTTCAGCCAATAAGACCGGCCAACGTGCAGCGGCTCATCATCCATCCAGACGATGGTCGCGTCAAACTGATCGGCGGTTTGCGGCGGCGTATCGGCGACCGCGATGACATCGCCGCGTGAACAGTCAATCTCATCGGCAAAGCACAGCGTCACCGATTGGCCGGCAACCGCCGCATCCAGATCGCCCGCCAGCGTCACAATCTTGCTGATCGTTGATGTCTTGCCCGAAGGCAGAACGCGGATGGCATCGCCCGGCTTCACGCTGCCGCTGGCAATCAGGCCGGAAAAGCCCCGAAAGTCGAGATTGGGCCGGTTGACCCATTGCACCGGCATCCGGAAGGGCTTGGCCTGATCAGCGCTATCGTTGATCTCCACCGTCTCCAGATGGGCGATCAGCGCAATATCCTGATACCAGGGCATATTGGGCGACAGCGCGGTGATGTTGTCACCCTTAAAGCCCGAAATCGGGATGGCCCGGAAGTCCGCAATGCCAATGCTGGTCGCAAAGGCGCGATAATCGGCCACAATATCGTCAAAGACCTGCTGGCTGTAATCGACCAGATCCATCTTGTTGACAGCAAGGACGATGTTCCGAATGCCAATCAAATGCGCCAAATAGCTGTGGCGCCGCGTTTGCGTGAGCACGCCTTTTCTTGCATCAATCAGGATGACGGCCAAGTCCGCGGTGGACGCGCCAGTCACCATGTTGCGCGTATATTGTTCATGCCCCGGCGTGTCCGCGACGATGAACTTGCGCTTCTCTGTCGCGAAGAAGCGATAGGCGACATCAATGGTGATGCCCTGTTCGCGCTCTGCCGCCAGCCCATCGACCAGAAGCGCAAAATCAATGTCCTGCCCTTGCGTGCCAACGCGCTTGCTGTCGGCCTCAAGCGCTGCAAGCTGATCTTCAAAGATCATCTTGCTGTCATAAAGCAGCCGACCAATCAGCGTGGATTTGCCATCATCAACCGAGCCGCAGGTGATGAAGCGCAACAGGCTCTTGCGCTCATGCTGGCGCAGATAGGCGTCAATATCCTCGGCAATCAGTGCCTCGGTCTGGTAAACAGGGTCAGCCATCTCAGAAATACCCCTGCTGCTTTTTCTTTTCCATCGATGCGTCGCCTGCATCCTTGTCGATCACGCGGCCCTGGCGTTCAGACGTTGTCGTCAACAGCGTTTCCTGAATGACCTCGGTCAGCGTGGAGGCGGTGCTTTCAACCGCGCCCGTCAGCGGGAAGCAGCCCAAGGTGCGAAAGCGGATCGAGCGTTCCTGAATATCAGGGCGGTGGCCCAGCACCTTTTCCAGCCGCTCAATATCATCGGCCATGAACAACTGGCCATCATGCACATAGGTTGGCCGCTTGGCCGCGAAATAAAGCGGCACGATGGGAACATCGTTCAGGTGGATATATTGCCAGATGTCCAGCTCCGTCCAATTAGAGATCGGGAAGACGCGGATGCTTTCTCCCTTGGCCTTTTTGGCATTGTACAGGTTCCAAAGCTCTGGCCGCTGGTTTTTGGGATCCCAGCCATGGCTTGCGGTGCGGAAGGAAAAGATCCGTTCCTTGGCGCGGCTCTTCTCCTCATCACGCCGCGCGCCGCCAAAGGCTGCGTCAAAGCCATAATGGTCCAGCGCCTGCTTTAACCCTTCGGTCTTCCACATATCGGTATGAAGCGGCCCATGGTCAAACGGGTTGATCCCGCGCTCCAAAGCCTCAGGATTGCGGTGAACCAAAAGATCCATTCCGCTTTCTTTCGCCATGCGATCGCGCAGGGCATACATCTCTTTGAATTTCCAAGTCGTATCGACATGCAGCAGCGGGAAGGGCGGGGGCGAGGGATAAAAGGCCTTGCGCGCAAGATGGAGCATGACGGCGGAATCCTTTCCGACCGAATAGAGCATCACAGGACGTTCCGCCTCGGCCACAACCTCACGCAATATATGAATGCTCTCCGCTTCCAGGCGCTCAAGATGGGTCAGTGAGATCATCACCTGAATCCTTCAGTCTCGGTTTAGTTTGTCCAAAAAATACAGGGATGACATTCGCAATAACCTCCCATATGGGAGGGGTATGGCTCTAACCAGCAATGACGAGACTGAGCTGCTCTTGCCCCTTTTCGCGGGCGTGCATGAAGGCCAGCGGTTTGCAACCTTTCTTGACCGCGTCCGAAGCAGGACCCAGGCCGACTATATCGGCCTGTTCTTCCGTCAAGGCGATCTGACGATGCACGAGGTGACCGAATTTCATTCGGGCCGGGATTTGCGGGCAGAGGCGCGACAGTTGGGCTTTGATCGTCTTGATATTCTGGACCGCTTTCCTTTTGAACGGCTGCGCCCCGGCCGGGTCTATGCGGTGAGCGAATTTGGCGACGTCGACGCCGAATATGCAGCCTTTCGGTCCCGCTATATTGCCGCGCTTGGTATTGTTGATGAACGCATTGTGCGGTTGGCGCTCGACGGCGGTCTCAGTGCCTGGCTGCTGATTGCGCGCGGAACGGCCTGCAGCGCTGCCGACAGTGCCTTGTTGGCAAACCTTTCGCCTTATGTCGCGCTTGCGCTGCGCAATTTTGTTTTGGAAGAGCGACGCCGCCTTGAAGCAGGGATGAATGCAGTCGCGCTCACGCAGGGCGGAATAGGCTGGCTATTGCTTGATCGTGACGCTCGGGTGGTTGCGGTAGAGCCAGGCTTGGCTGCTTTTCTGAAAACTTTGCCCGGTTTTGCGATGCGCTTGGGTGATCGCCTCGGGCTGCCCAGCGCGGTTGCGGAGCGTGCGTTGGTGCAGGCGGCCTCCCGCTATGCTCAGAATCCGCAATTAAAAGCGAGCGCGCTTGAATTATGCGCAGAACCTCAGGTCGATGCCTTGTTATTGCCCAGCAGCGCGCAACCGGCAGCGGCCTCCAGCCTTCCGGTCTTGCAGCTTTTATGCCGCTGGGCGCGTCCGCAAGGGGCCAATCAAAGCCCTATATTGGCCCAGCTTTCGGGCCTTTCTCGTCGGGAGGCAGAGCTTGCCCTTCTGCTTGGCAATGGGCGCTCCATCAGCGAGGCGGCGCAGGATATGGGCCTCACGCTTGAAACCGCACGCAATTACACCAAGCGCATCTACAGCCAACTGGGTCTGCGCGGACAGGGGGAGTTGGTGCGCTATGTGCTGCAAAGCGGGGCGAGCCTCGCCTAGAGGATTCTGTGCTTATGTGAAATGTTGCATGATCGGCAGGCTACGGATGCGCTGGCCAGTTGCGGCGAAGATCGCATTGGTAACCGCCGGCGCAATGGGCGGCAGTCCGGGTTCCCCCGCACCGCCCAGCGTCTTGCTGTCCGCATTGATGACGCTGGTTGCGATGTCCGGCGCGTCGGGCATGTGCAGCATTTGGTAATCATGGAAATTGCTCTGTTCCACCCCACCTTGCTTAAGCGTGATCCCGCTATAGAGCGCCGTTGTCAGCCCGTAGATAATGCTGATCTGCCCCCTTCAGAGTGATCCAGTTTCTATTTTAGAATTGGTCACGAGGG
>CAZNII010000048.1:0-2665 GCA_964573075.1 uncultured Novosphingobium sp.
TCGTGCTTGACCTCCAGCTGGATCTTCTCGCCGATCAGCCGCTTGAGCAGGTGCGACACGTCCGAGACGACGTCGGGCAATTGCAGCACCTCGGGGCGCAGGGTCTGCTGGCGGCTGAAGGCGAGCAGCTGCCGGGTCAGGCTGGCGGCGCGGTTCGAATTGGCGCGGATCTGCTGGATATCGTCATAATCGCTGTCGCCCGGGGTATGGCGCAGCAGCATCAGGTCGCAAATCCCGAGGATTGCAGTCAGCACATTGTTGAAGTCATGCGCGACGCCGCCGGCCAGCTGTCCGACCGCCTGCATCTTGGTGGCCTGGGCAACCTGGCGCTTGAGTCGGGTTTCCTCGGTGCTGTCGGTCAGCCCCAGCAAGACCGCCGCCTCGCCCAGCCCGCGCACCCCGGCAAGGCTGAGCGTGACCGGTTCCTCGGCCTGGTTCCGCAGCCGCACGGCAATATCGCCGCTCGAGGCCGGACCTTGCGCGAAGCGCCGGATCGCGTCGGAAATGGGGCCCTTGTCTTCCTGCACCACCAGATCGGTCGGATAGGTCGGCGGCGCCTCACCCTCGCGACCGGCGGCGCGCATGAAGGCGACATTGGCGAACAGCAGCCGCCCGTCACGGTCGGCCATGGCCAGGCCCAGCGGCAATTGCGAAAGCAACGCTTCGAGGTGCGGGACGGCCGCGGTCGCCTCGCTCCCGCCCCCACCGATGCCAACCCCGTGGTCGGCCAGCAGGATCAGCGAGGGGGTACTGTCATAGTCAACCGGACCGGGCAGATCGGGATCCGCGACCGGCAGATAGAACAGGCTGAGCGGCGCGCCCTTGCGCCCTTCGCGCGCCCACGAAATCGCGTCGCGCTCGTCCTGGCGCAGCAGCGCGGTGAATTCCTGCCCGGTCAGGATCGCGGCCGGATCGCCAGTGGCGCGGCTGGCAAAGCCCGAACTGGCAGCGCGGATCTTGCCATCGGGATCGACAATTGCAACCGCGAAGCCGGCCTGGCTGAGTGCCCGGCCGAGCTTGCCGTCAAGGTGGGGTACCAGTTCGCCGACCAGGTCGGGCGGGCTGAGCGGGGTCAGGGTCCAGACCAGGTAATCATCGCCCCGTCCCGCCCGCATTGCTGCTGCCTTCCAGCGTCCGGTTCCGTTTTCGACCAGATCGGCAAGGCCCTTGCCGTCGCGCCAGGCAGAGCGGCCGGCCTTGGCCAGGCGCTCGAGGCTGGGATTGTCCACCGCCAGTCGCGGCGGGGCATGGGCGGCGGTGAACCACTTCTCGTACAGCGGGTTGGCGCAGACCAGGCGCCCGGCCCGGTCGGTAATGGCAATCGCCGCATCACCGCGGTCGATCGCCGCAACGGTCACCGACCAGTCGGGCAAGGCATATTCGACCTCGGCCTGGCTGCGCGGTTGGCGGGTCAGCAGCCAGCCGATCGCTCCCAGCGCGCCAAGTCCGCCGGCAAAGCCGACGACGGCCACCGGTTCGCGCGTCGCGAGCCAAACCAGCACAAGGCTGACCAGCAAAGCCGCGCCCAGCACCAGGCGCTCGGTGGTTCCGGCACCGGCGATGGGCTGGCCGGGGTTCATCCCTCGCCCCGCTCCTCGCGGATCCGTTCAAGCGCGGTCCGGCGCTTGTGGCGGACCCACCACGACCAGGTGAAGGAGCTGATCAGATAGCCGATCGAGGCGGCGATCACCGAAATCACGAACAGGCCCAGCAACATCGCAGGCGCCGCGTCGGACAGCAGCCAATAGGCCCATTCGCGCAGGCCCGCGCCCTTGGCCAGCAGCGAATTGAAAGTGGTGACATCCGCATGGAAGCCCAGGCGGTTGCCGATGTAGATCGAAGCCGCGATGATGAATGGGGTGGTTGCCGGGTTCGACAGGAAGGTCATCAGCGCGGCGAGCGGGATATTGCCGCGGCACGGCACGCACATCAGCGCCGCGCCGACGATCTGGATCCCCGGGATCAGCGCAAAGATCCCCACCAGCAGGCCTACCGCCACCCCGCGCGGGACCGAGCGACGGGTAAAACGCCACAGTTCCTGCCGGCGGGCCAGCGGGCCGATCCAGCGGTTGTGCTCCATCTCCTCGCGCTTGGGGAGATTGCGCTGCATCCACTGCGAAAGCTTGGTGGCAAAGGTGGTCATTTGTAGTCCCGCATAATCCGGGACTGCTCGCGCTTCCAGTCGCGTTCCTTGATCGTGGCGCGCTTGTCCGCAGCGTTCTTGCCCTTGGCCAGTGCCAGCTCCACTTTTGCGCGGCCGCGGCTGTTGAAATAGATCGACAGCGGCACCAGCGTCATCCCCTTGCGCTCCACCGCACCGGTAAAGCGGGCGATCTCGCGTTCGTGCAGCAAAAGCTTGCGCGGCCGCTTGGGCTCATGGTTGAAGCGGTTGCCGTGGCTGAACTCGGGCACGTTCGAATTGATCAGCCAGACCTGGCCGTCCTTCACCTCGGCATAGGATTCGGCGATCGAACCTTCGCCGAAACGCAGGCTTTTTACCTCGGTCCCGGTCAGCGCTATTCCGGCCTCAAGCGTCTCGTCGATATGGTAATCGAACCGCGCGCGGCGGTTTTCGGCGACGATCTTCTTCTTGTCGAACTGGGCGTGGGTCGGGCGGGCCATGGTCAGGGGGCATGTAGGGCGATTGCGGTAAAATTCAAATCAA
>CAZNII010000048.1:2765-15353 GCA_964573075.1 uncultured Novosphingobium sp.
GAATATGCCGGCTGGCCGGTTGACCGGGGACTGTCCAAATCGATGCTCGGCGCGCTTGCCCTGATGGCGCTGCTGGGCGTGCGCTACCCGTTGCAGATGCTGCCGCTGATGCTCTACGAGACGCTCTGGAAGACCGTGTGGATCGTGATGATCGCGCTGCGCTCGTGGCTGGCCGGGCACTGGACCGCAGACATCGAGGCGCTGTTCTATGACTGCATCGGGATCATCGTCGCCTATATTGTGATGCCTTGGCGTTATGTCTGGGCCCGCTACGTGATGCAGCCGATGGAGCCGATCCTAAAGCGAACCTAGGCTGCGAGCCGCGCAAGGTATCCACCCGCGTTGCTCCCTCGGTCAGTCGCACACCAATCGCGGTCTCGATCCCGGTTCGGGGCGACCGCTGCACTCATCACGGCTCTGCCGTAGGCGATCGAACCGTCCGCAGACCACTGTGCCGCGCCGCCGCGAGGTGCGCACTGCCAATCGCGCCGCCCGGGCCAGGTCGCATGCCGATAGCGGGGCTGCCTCGGCGCTCAGCGCAATCCGCTGGCCGGCCGGAGTGAAGATCACCACGATCCGCTCATCCCCACCCCGCGCAAAACGCAGAGGCGTATCTAAGGGGCGTGGCCGGTCCATGGGCAGTCAAGCCGGGGCCGACAGCAAAGCTTCCTTCAGGCGCGAATTATCGGACTGCTGGCGGAAGCCATACGGGGCAAGACCCGTCAGACCAGTCCGGCATGGGCCAAACCGGCATCGACCGCCTTGCGGCTTTCCGCGCTGGCGGCGACCAGTGGCAAGCGCACCTCCTCGCCGATCCAGCCCAGCACCTTCGACAGCGCATATTTGACCGGCGCGGGGCTGGCATCGGTGAACAGCGCCTGGTGCAGCGGGAACAGCCGCTCGTTCAGTTCGTGTGCGCGGGCCGTATCGCCGGCCAGGCTCGCCGCCTGGAAATCGGCACAGAGCTTCGGGGCGACGTTGGCGGTGACCGAAATGCAGCCCACCCCGCCCCCGGCGTTGTATTGCAGCGCCATGTCATCGTTGCCGCAGATCTGCGCAAAACCCGCGCCCAGCGCCAGGCGATGCGCAGTCAGCCGGGTCATGTCGCCGCTGGCATCCTTGATCCCGACAATCTGCCCCGGGAAACGCCGGGCCAATTCGATCGTGGTTTCGGGCTTGATGTCGGTCACCGTCCGGCCCGGCACGTTGTAAAGCACGATCGGCAGATCGACCTTTTCCGCCAGATAGCTGAAATGGGCGATCAGTCCGGCCTGGCTCGGCCGGTTGTAGTAGGGCGCTACCATCAGCGCGGCGGCCGCACCCAGGTCTTTCGCTACTTCCATGTGCCACAGCGCGGTCTGGGTATCGTTGCTGCCGCACCCGGCGATCACCGGAACCCGCCCGGCCGCCTGTTCGATGCAGATCTCGAACAGGCGATGCTGTTCGTCGTTGCTCAGCGTCGGGGCTTCGCCGGTCGTGCCGCAGGGAACGAGGGCGCTGGAGCCCTGCTCGATCTGCCAATCGACCAGCCGGCGAAATGCCGCTTCATCCACAGCCCCGTCGCGGAACGGGGTTACCAGAGCCGGAATCGAGCCGGAGAACATGGACTTTTTCCCTGCTATTGGCCCATAGGGCGTCGTTCAGCCTGCCATAAGGAGCCTTTTCCCAGAATGTCCAGCATGCTTCGCACCACATTTGCTTCGGTCTTCGCATTGCTGGCCTTGCAGGCGCTTCCTGCCTACGCGCAGGATTCGGCCGACGGCGTTGAATGGGATCATGCCCGCAGCCGTCTGCAAGCCCTGCCGCCCGGCGACATGCACATGGCAGTCGAGCGGTGGAAGCTGCTGGTCGCAAACCCCGGATTCTCGTTCAACGACTATGCCGGCTTCCTGCTCGCCTATCCCGGCCTACCCGAAGAGGCCAAACTGCGTGGCCATGCCGAAGCGGCGCTAGATCGCGAAATCGTTCCACCCGCCCAGATCGCGGCCTATTTCGACCGTTTCCCGCCAACCGGCAACCGCGCGCGGGCACAATATGCCCTGGCGCTTGCCGCGCTGGGCCGGCCAGAGGCGAACCAGGTCGGGATCGAGGCCTGGCGCGGCGGCGCGATGAGCGATGCCACAGAAGCCGCGCTGTTCGCCCGCCTGGCCCCCAGCCTGACCCCGGCCGATCACGATGCCCGGATGGACGCGCTGTTGTGGGCCAACGCGGGCCCCGCCGCCCAACGTCAGCTGACCTATGTCTCGCCCGAACGGCGAGCGGTCTTTTCCGCCCGGCTCGGTATGGTCAACGGCCAGGATCCGGTCGCATTCGGAATGGATCCCGGGCCTGCCGCGATGAGCGACCCCGGCTACGTTTACAACCGCGCCCGGATGCTGCGCACCAGCGACCAGAGCGCGGCCGCGGCCGGCCTGCTGGCCAACCGCCCGCGCCTTGCCAGCCTCCCCCGCGAGCCGCGCAAGTGGGTGAACGAGCTCCTGACCGTTGCGCGCAAGGCCGATGCCGGCAGCGCGGTGCGGATTGCCGCCTCGATCGACGATGGTTTCGCCCCTGGAACTGACATCTCGCAGCTATCCTATGGCCTGCGCGACGATTACACCTCGCTGATGTGGCTGGGCGGGACCAGAGCCCTGTCGAGCCTGGGTGATGGCAACCGCGCTGCCCCACTGTTCTGGCGCTATGGCGCGGCTGCCCGCACACCCCAGACCCGTTCCAAGGGGTTCTACTGGGCCGGACGTGCGTCGGCCCGGGCCGGCAACACGGCCGAAGCCAACCGCTATTTCGAGCTCGCCGCGCAATATCCCGATTGCTTCTATGGCATGCTGGCGCTCGAACGGCTGGGCCGGCCGATCCCGACCCTGCAATCCGCACCTGCAGTGATCCCCACTCCGGCCCAGCGCGATGCCTTCAACGCCCGTCCGCTGACCAGGGCCGTGCGCGAAGTGGCCCGCGAGGCCGACTGGCCGACTGCCGTGCGGTTTTTCAAGGAAATCGCCGACCAGGCCGAAAGCGAAAGCGACCACGTGCTGGTTGCAGACCTTGCCCGCGAACTTGGTCGCCGCGATCTGGGGGTGATCCTGGGCCAGGCCGCACATGTCGATGGTCACGGGGTGTACCGCAAGACCAGCTATCCGCTGATCCCGGTTCCGGCCGGGTCGAACTGGACATTCGTCCATGCGATCAGCCGGCAGGAAAGCCAGTTTGCAATGAACGCCATCAGCCACGCCGGAGCCCGCGGGCTGATGCAGCTGATGCCGCTGACCGCCCGCGAACAAGCCCGCAAGATGGGGATGGAATACGATGGCCAGGCGCTGACCATCGATGCCGGCTACAACCTGATGCTGGGAGACGGCTATTTCCGGCGGATGTTGGAATATTACGGCGGGTCCTATCCGCTGGCAGTGGCGGCCTACAACGCCGGGCCGGGCAACGTGAACAGGTGGCTGCGCGACTATGGCGATCCGCGGACCGGATCGATCGACTGGGTTGACTGGATCGAGAAGATTCCGCTGTCCGAAACCCGCAACTACGTTCAGCGGGTGCTGGAAAATGCGGTGGTTTACGAAACGATGTACCCGCAGCGGGCGATCTACAAGGGCGCCAATCCGCTCAGCTTCTTCTTGGGCAAACGGTATCCGGGATGAAGCCCGAAGGCCCGCCGATCACTCCGGCCGGAATGGCGGCGCTGCGGGCGCGCTATGATCACCTGCTCGGGACCGAGCGGCCGGCAATCGTCGAGATCGTCAGCTGGGCCGCCGGCAACGGCGATCGCAGCGAAAACGGCGATTACCTTTATGGCCGTAAGCGGATGCGCGAGATCGACCGTGAACTGGCCCACCTCGCCCGGCGGATAAAGAATTGCCGGGTGATCGATCCTGCACGCCAGGAAGACCGCCACCGGGCCTGGTTCGGGGCGAGCGTGACGATCGCCGACGAGGACGATAACCAGCGCAGCGTCACTCTGGTCGGCGACGACGAGCAGGACGCCGGCAAGGGCCTGATCGGCTGGAGCGCACCGCTGGCCCGGGCCTTGCGGGGTGCGGCGGTTGGAGACTTGCGCAAGGTAACCCTTCCTGGCGGCGAGAAGGAATGGGAAGTGCTGGCAATCAGCTATCCCGAAGGAAACTGACCATGGCCGAGGTGATCAACCTGCGCCTGGCCCGCAAGGCCAAGGCCCGCTCGCAGGCCGCGCAGAAGGCGGCGGAGAACCGGTCGCTGCACGGACGCAGCAAGGCCGAACGCGAACGGCAGAGGCAGGAGGCGGATCGCGCTGCCCGCTTGCTCGATGGCGCAAAGCGCGAGGAACCCTGATGCGCACGACCTATGATGACGCAACGGTCCGGCTTTACCACCTCGACGGGGCCAGCGAAGGCGGGGCGGCGACCACCCTGCTCTATGGCCCGCTGGCCGAAGCGCTGCGGCTGGCAGAGCAGCAGCCGCGCGAAGTCCAGGAAGGTCTATTCATCGCCACCGACAACGATGTGGTTGCCTACCTCGACCTCATCGGGGACTAGCCTACAGCGGCCATTCGTGCACCGCCATGCCCGAGCGCTGGTGCTCGAGGTAGTCGGCGGTCAGGCGCAGCAGATCGTCGTGCCGTGCGTGGTGTGCCAGTTGCCAGGTCGCGCCGTTGCGGCCACTGGCAATGCGCTGTTCGACCACATCGAGATAGCGGTCGATCGCGGTGCTGGCGGTGCCGATCTGCTCAAGCCCTTGCCGGGCGAGCGGGAGCAGTTGCGCCAGGACCTGCCGAACCGGCCGCCTGTCGCCTCCCGGCCAGTCAATCTCGGCGCCCAGGCCATGTCTTGCGGCAGCGTAGAAGTTGGCCCGCGCCGCCTCGAGCGGAAGCGCCGCCGGGCGCTGGGCCAGGGCGTGGACCGCGCCGTAATAGAACGCGGCGTTGGCGAACATGTCGATCACACTCGGCCCGGCCGGCATGACCCGTTGCTCTAGCCTGACATGGGGCGTCTCGTCGGCATCGAATCCCGCCAGCAGGCGCACCCAGCGCCAGATCGTTCCGTTATGCAGGCGCAGGTGGGCGAAGCGTGCACGCGGCTCGTCCGAAAGGATCGGCAATAAAATCGGAAAGTCGGCCAGGTTTTCCTCGAACGGGGCCAGGGGATCCTCGGCGCAATAGCGGCTGGCAAAGAATACCCGCGGAGACAGCCCTTCGAACCCGGCTGCTCCGCTCATCGCCTGCTCGAACAGCGCAATCCGGGTTTCATGCCACAGCGGGCGCCCGAACAGAAAGGGCGAGTTGGCCGACAAGGCCAGCAATGGCCCGGCCAGTTCAAGCGATGCGTCGTGGACTGCCCCCAGCCGGTCGAACGGCACCTGCAGATGGAGCTGGAACGAAGTTGTCCCGGCCTCGAGCATCACATCGACATGGCTCGTTCGCAGGTGCCGGCCAAGCGGATCGTGGCAGTCGATATCGACTTCCACCGGTGCGCCGCCGCGCAGACGCATGACCTCGCGGTTCAGCGCGACATAACGATTGGAAGGGGTCATGTTGTCGAGGCACAGATCGCCATCGCGCAGGGTCGGCAGGGTGCCGATGGCGATGGCGGTATCGACCTCTTCGTGGGCTTCCGAAACGCAGCGGATCCAGGTCCGCGCCAGTTCCTGCTCCATCTCGATCAGCCCGGTGCTGGCCAGCGCCCGGGGCGCGCCATTCAACTCGATGTTGAAGCGCGAAAGCTCCGCCACCACCAGCGGATCGCCCAGCCTGGCCAGGAACGACTGGTTGTGCGGCGCGGGATACATCGCCCGGTCGATCAGCCAGGCTTCGAGTTCGAACCCGCCGACCGGTCCGGCCCGGGACAGCTTCCCGGCCTCTGCCAGTTGCCGCAGTAGCGCCGTTTCGGCAGCCAATCGCTCCGCGAACTGCGTCCGATCCGCGTCGCCGAAGGTGATCGAGCCGATCTCCTGCCCCATAGCCGCCCTTCCCCTGCCGCGCGCTTTCTGCAATGAGGCGCGCGATGACCCGAGCCTACCGCTCCAGTAAATCGCATGCCTTGCCCTGGATCAAGGGAGCCGTGCTGGCCGCGACTGTCCTCGCCGCGCCGGCAATGGCCCGGGAAAGCCTGGGAATGTTCGGCGGTTGGGCGGCCTTCCGCGATGCCGAAACCCCGCGCTGCTACGCCATCGCGATGGCCGCGCCTTCGACGATGCAGCGCGATTATCAGCCCTACGCCGATGTCGCCTGGTGGCCAAAGGCGGGAGTGCGCGGGCAGGTTCATTTTCGATTGTCGCGCAAATTGCAGCCGAATGCGCCGATTTCGCTGTCGATCGGCGGGCAGAAGATCGCGCTGACCGGCGGTGGCGGCGATGCCTGGGCGGCGGACAAGCGCGGGGATGCTGCGATCATTGCGGCGATGCGCTCGGCCAGAGACATGACGGTCAACGCCCGCGACGCAAATGGTCGCGGTTTTTCAAATACCTATGACCTGGCCGGGGCCGCCACCGCGATGGATGCGGCGGCGGTTGGTTGTGCCCAACTCAAGTAGCGTTCAGGCGGCGGCAATAGCGGCGTAGGGATCGGCAGGCGGCGCGAACTGCTCCGCTTGTCCTTTGATTGCAGAGAGTTGTTCGCGCAGGGCATCGACATCGAAGCCTTCGATCGCCGAGACCAGGTGACCGACCGATTCGCTGATTTCAGCCACTTCACCAGCCATCCTGCGCAGTGCCTTGTCGAGCGACGGCAGTACCTCGGCCATCACTTCGGACATACCCCGGGTGTCCACCAGGTTACGCCAGCTGCCCACAACCAGATGCATCACCCTGAGCGCGGCCGCGACCCGATCGACGTTCTGGCGCAACTGCGCCGTGGCCGAGATGTCATGCCCCAGATCGGTGTTGACGAGGTTGTAGAGCGCATCGGCGAGCGAGGTAATCGCCTTGCTCGACACCGCCGGATCTTCCCGCCCGCGCGAGACCGCGACGACATAGCGCCCGATCGCCTCGTTCTGCAGCCGCGCCACCTCGATGTCGAAGCGGAAGTAGCGCCGGGTCATCGAAACGGTTTCGATCTCCTGCTGGATCGGGGCAAGCGCCTGGGCCAGCTGCCCGGCCTTGTCGCGCACCGCCGGCAGGGCATCGACCACCAGCTGGTCGGTGTTGTCCCAGTCCTCGCACAGGTCCTGCGCCTCGCCCAGCACGCTCTCGAGCTTGCCCATGGTGTCATAAGTCGACTTGGCCAGCGCGGTGAGCCGGGCAGACACGCCATGGGCCTGCTCCATCGCATCGGTCAGCGCGCCCAGCTGGAGCTCGACCTGCTGCGCGCCCGCAGTAATCGCCTTGTGCAGCGGGTCGCTGACTTCCGATCCCGGCGGGGTCGGCGCGAAGGCGCGGCGCGTACCAAGTTCGGCCGGAAGCAGATCGAGCATGAAATCCTCGAAGGTCGGATAGCCCAGCCCCTCGACCGATTTCTCGATCGCTTCGGCCCCGATCCGCGATGCCTCGCTCTTGCGGTGGCCTTCCTCGCGGGCCTGTTCCTCGATCGCCCGGACCTGCTCGTAGACGATCGAGACCGATGAATGGAGCTGATCGTTGCACGGACGCGAGCGGACCGAAAGGAACCGGTCACCGATCGGCACGATCGTCGCGAACACCCAGTAGGCGCTGCCATCGGAGGCCATGTTCTGGACATAGGCGCAGGCCGGCTTGCCCGCCAGCAGCTGGTCCCAGACCAGCTTGAACGCCCCGCCCGGCATCGCCGGATGGCGGATGATGTTGTGCGGCGCGCCCATCAGCCGCTCGCGCGGATAACGGGCCATCGAACAGAACACGTTGTTCGCCTCGTCGATCACGCCCTTGTGATCGGTGGTCGAGAAGAACAGGTCGTCGAGTGCAACCTCGTGGGACTGACCGCTGGGATATACCATGAAAACCACCCTCTATTCGTGCAACGGCGAGTGCCTCAGACCTTCAGGTCCTTTTCGATCTTCGACAGCTTGAAGCGGGCCATCGCGAGGTTGCCCTTGGCCTTGTCGAGGATCAGGTAGACCGCCAGCCCCTCGCCGGTGGCATCGGTCAGCGGACGGATCAGGTGATACTGACTGCCCAGGGTGATCAGGATGTCCTCGATCTGCTCATCCAGGCCCAGGTCGCGGATCGTGCCCTGCTTGGCGCGCAGCACGTTCGATGCACCGGCGGCGGCAACATTGAGATCGAGATTGCGCGGATTGCCCCCGGTGGCGATCGCCATGCCGCTGGCTCCGTCAACAAGCGCCACCGCAATGGCACCATCGATCTGCATGCATTCGGACAGTTTTTCTTCAAAGCTCATGTTTCAAGACTCCACCCTGCGGCGCGTGCCGCTGTTCAACCGGTCGCAAGACGGTTTACTCGGAGCCTGCGGCCCTTCTCCCGGGCAGTTTCTTGTTATGACCTTTTGCTTGCGGCCATGTCAGATCAGCTTCTTGCCCTGTTCTCCGACAAGAACTGATTGGCAGGCATGATTGCCGGGTTTGGTTAAATCCGGGTTAGCGACAACCTGCCGGTCCCGAACCGTGCGCTGGCATTTGCCGCCCGCTGGCCCTATATGCGCGCGCCTATGGCCGATACCGCACTCATGCAGATCCCCGGGAACACCGACCCGGTCACCGTCCCGCGCGACATCACCCCGCGCGAGGATGGCCGCGTCGATCTAATCGGCCTGCCCCGCAAGCGGATCGCCGAACTGTTCGAAGCTGCCGGGCTCGATCCCAAGGCGGCCAAGCTGCGCGGCAAGCAGGTGTTCCACTGGCTATACCACCGCGGGGTCACCGATTTCGAGGCGATGACCGATATCGCCAAGACCATGCGGCCGTGGCTGGCGGAGCGGTTCGTCATCGGCCGGCCCGAAATCGTGCTGGCCCAGCATTCCAGCGACGGCACCCGCAAGTGGCTGCTGCGCACCGCCGATGCCCATGAATTCGAAATGGTTTTCATCCCCGATGCCGATCGCGGCACGCTGTGCGTATCCAGCCAGGTCGGCTGCACGCTCAACTGCCGGTTCTGCCACACCGGGACCATGCGGCTAGTCCGCAACCTGACCCCGGGTGAAATCGTCGGTCAGGTCATGCTGGCGCGCGACGCGCTGGGCGAATGGCCCAAGGGCGGCGGCACGATGGCGGGTCTGGACGATGACGAGGACGAAGGTTCCTACAGCGCGGACGGACGGCTGCTGACCAACATCGTGATGATGGGCATGGGCGAGCCGCTCTACAATTTCGACAATGTCCGCGATGCGCTGAAACTGGTGATGGACGGCGATGGCCTTGCCCTGTCCAAGCGCCGGATCACCCTTTCGACCAGCGGCGTCGTGCCAATGATGGCCCGCTGCGGCGAGGAAATCGGCGTTAACCTGGCCGTTTCGCTCCACGCGGTCAGCAAGGACGTGCGGGACGAAATCGTCCCGATCAATCGCAAATACGGGCTGGAAGAACTGCTCCAGGCCTGCGCCGACTATCCCGGCGCATCGAATGCCCGGCGGATCACTTTCGAATATGTGATGCTCAAGGACAAGAACGACAGCGACGAGGATGCGCGCGAGCTGGTCCGGCTGATCAAGCAGTTCAAGCTGCCCGCCAAGGTCAACCTGATCCCGTTCAATCCCTGGCCCGGCGCACTTTATGAATGTTCGACCCCGGAGCGGATCCGGCGCTTTTCCGAGATCGTCTTCGAAGCCGGGATCAGCGCCCCGGTCCGCACCCCGCGCGGGCGCGACATCGACGCCGCCTGCGGCCAGCTGAAAACGGCCGCCAAGAAGCTCAGCCGGGCCGAGCTGGACCGGCTGGCCGAGGAAAAGCAGGCCGCGCTCGACTGAGGTTGACCGCTTGACTGGCTTCGGCAATTCTCCTGTTGATGCCGATGGATAGCCCTCCCCCGCCGCCGGTGATGGTCGTTGCCCCTCCTCCACTCGCTGCCCCTGCCCCGCAGGCCAGCCCATCGGATCCGCTTGCACCGCCCGGTTCGCCGTTGGCGCGGTTCTGGATCTGGACGCCGGGAGCGGCGAGCTGTGCGGGCAAACCGCTCGACCTTTCCGGGCTGGAACGCCCGGACCCCACCTCGATGCAGTGGACGACACAGCCGGCCAGCATCTCCTTCAGGATCGACGCACAAGGCCGTCCGCACGGCATCGTGCCGCAAATGCAGGAAGCCGCGATCCCCTATGGGTACCGCGTGCTCAGCCCCTGGCTCGATCTCGAACCCTCGCTCGCCGCCTCGCACTTTCCAGCCGGCGCGCCGCGCAACGCCTGCAGGATCGACTATACCCTGCGCCCGGTGGAATTTGCCGAAGCGACCCTGGGCGAGAAGCTGGAGTGGTCGGTCAGCATGGAAGGCGCGCTTAACCAGGAACTGGCGCTGCCCCGGTTGCTGGCCGGGGATTCGTCCTGCAATGAAGAGCTCTACCCCCGGGTTCTCCACTATGCGCCGTTTGACCAGATGCCGAGCAGGCCCGGTCATACCGGCAAGATCCTGCTGTTCTTCGATGTGGGGGCGGACGGTGTGCCGACCGACATTCGCGCCGGATACTCTTCCGCCACGCCGCAAGCGACAGCGGAATCGATTGCCGCAGCTGGCCGATCCCGGTTTGCACCCAAGGCCGCGAAAGGCTGCGTCAGGATCGACTTCCAGGGTCCCGACAAGGTAATCGCGCCCCCTTCCCCGATTGACCCGGCCGTGCTCAGGCCCAAGGATTCCGATTGCCCGGCCTATGGCAACGAACTGCTGGACGTCGCCGATGTCCCCTATCCGGAAGGGTTCCAGCGGCGCGGTATCGAAGGCTGGGCAATCGTCGGCTTCGACATTGTTCCCGGACGCGGCGTAACCCGGGTCACGGCGTTGCGGGCCGAACCGGCGGCCGCCTTCGGGGTCCAGGCCGAAGAAGTGGTGCGCGCCGCAAAGCCGCGATCCGGCGAGCGGGCCTATCACGGCTGCGTCGCCAGGATTTTGTTCAAATTGCCCGAGAGCGGCCCCTACGGCGTCTTTAACGGCGTGCGCTGAGCGGTGGCGCTTACCGCCTGTTAGGGCCTTTGCAGCTAAGGCATTGCCCGACAGGAGGTTTGTTTCGATGAAACGATCGATCTTTATGGTCGCCGCCGCGGCGCTGGCGCTGGGTGGTTGCTCGGGAAGCAAGAAGGAAGGCGAAGCGGAAAAGCCCGCCGCAGCCAAGCCGGTCGCCAAGAAGGGCGGCAAGGAAGAACCGCACGTCAATCCCTGGGCAAAGGACGCACCTGAGGCAAACCCGGCTCCTGCTCCGGCCAAGGAACAGGCCGCGGCCAAGGGCAAGGAAGAGGCCAAGGTGAACCCCTGGGCCAAGGATCCGCCGCCGGGCTCGGCACCCTCGGAACCGGCCAAGGACGCCAAGAAATAGTCCGATAAATCGGTCCACCGTGCTTCGCGCACGGTTCACCATTGCCGGAAATCAGCCGTTCATCTGCCCCGGCCCAGCCTGCTTCCGTGACGAAAACGACAACGGGAGCAAGACCATGAACAAGGCCCTTTCCGCCACCGTGATGGCAGCCACGCTGTTCACCGCCAGCGCCCCGTCGCTGGCCGATCCGCCGCGCTGGGCCCCCGCCCACGGCTGGCGCGACCATCACGGCGATATCCGCTATCGCCGTACCGACAACGGCATCCGCTACTGGCAGGGCGAAGATGGCCGCTACTATTGCCGGCGCGGCGACGGGACTGTCGGCCTGCTGGTTGGCGCGGCGCTGGGCGCGCTACTGGGCCGGGCCATCGATACCCGCGGCGAACGCACCACCGGGACGATCCTGGGGGCCGCTGCCGGGGCACTGCTGGGCAACGAGATCGCCAAGGGACCGACCCGCTGCCGCTGAACCCTTGACCTTGCGGGCCATCCCCCGCAAAGCCACGGGGGATGGCCCGACCAGCGGTTCTCATAACGGGCGCGGCCCGGCGGATCGGCGCGGTACTGGCGCGGCGCTTTGGCCATGCCGGCTGGCATGTGGTGATCCACGCCGGCCATTCGACCAGCGCCGCCAGCGAACTGGCCGCATCGCTGCCCTCTGCCGAAGTGGTGGCCTGCAATCTGATCGACGGCGCCGTGGCGCTCGACATGATCGAGGATCTGGCAGCGCGGCTTGAAGACTGGCGGGTGCTGATCAATTGCGCCGCCGTCTTTCGGCCCGATACGGCCGAAGCGATCAATCCCACGATCTTTGCCGAGGCGATGCGGGTCAACGCGGAGACCCCGACGCGGATGGCCCAGGCATTTCTGGCCGATGCCCGGGCGCTGGGCGGCAAGCGGGTGATCCAGTTCCTCGACATGAAGATCGCCAATCCGAACCCGGATTTCTTCAGCTACACCATGGCCAAGCACGCCTTTGCCAGCACGGTGAAGATGCTGGCTATGGCCCAGCGCGATCCGGCCGCGCGGGTTTACGGCCTGGCCCCCGGCGCCATGCTGCCCAGCCACGACCAGCGCAGCGAAGAGCATGAGGTGTCTGGCCGGATGAACCTGTTGCAGCGCCTGACCGATCCCGAGGAGCTGGCCGACGTGGCGCTGTTCATGGCCCGGGGCTGGCTGGCCAGCGGCGAGACGATTTTTGTCGATTCCGGCCAGCACCTGCTTTCGCA
>CAZNII010000048.1:15453-19134 GCA_964573075.1 uncultured Novosphingobium sp.
GCTGTCGTCGCCCTCGCCGAAATCGGCGACAAGACCATGCTGCTCGCCATTGTCCTCGCCGCGCGGCTGCGCGCGCCCTGGGCAATCCTTGCGGGGATCTTCGCGGCGACGATCGCCAATCACGCGCTCGCCGCGCTGGTCGGCAGCAAGGTTGCCGGGCTGCTCCAGGCCGACTGGTTCCGCATTGCCGTTGCGCTTGGTTTCATCGCGATGGCGGCCTGGACCCTGGTGCCGGACAAGCTCGACGATGACGAGGACAGCGTGCGCTCTTCGGGCGGCGCGTTCCTGACTACGCTGGTCAGTTTCTTTCTGGTCGAGATGGGCGACAAGACCCAGGTCGCGACGATTGCCCTGGCCGCGCATTACCAGTCGGTCGCGGTGGTCGCGGCCGGGACTACGCTGGGCATGATGCTGGCCAACGGCCCGGCGGTGTTCCTGGGCGAGGCGATCGAGCAGCGCATTTCGATGAAGCTGACCCGGATGCTGGCGGCGGCGCTGTTCTTCGTGCTCGGTATCTGGCAGCTCGCCGAAATCTTTGGCTGGCTTGGCTAATTCGCCTTGCCAGATGCGCTGGGAGGCATAGTCTCCCTGCCCATGTGGCTGCTCGACAAGATGCTGCGCGCCCTGGTCAGGCAAGGCCAGCTGCGCGTGATCGACCATGACGGCACGGAGCATCGCTATGGCGATCTTTCCGCCGATCCCGTCACCATCCGCTTTACCGACAAGGGCGCGGCGCTGCACGTCGCCAGGGACCCCCGGGTCGGCGCGGGCGAAGCCTATATGGACGGACGCCTGGTGGTCGAGCCTCCGCACGACATCCGCGACATGGTGCTGCTGGTCATGGCCAATGCCAACCGCGGCTCGGGCTCGGTCGCCGCGCCCAATCCGGTCAAGCGCGGGATCGACTGGATCTTCGCCAAGGCCGACCAGATCAACCTGCGCCCCAAGGCCAGCAGCAACGTCACCCATCACTATGACCTGACCCGCCAGTTCTACGAGCTGTTCCTCGACGAGGACCGGCAATACACCATGGCCTACTACAAGGACCCGGCGAACTCGCTGGAACGCGCGCAGATCGACAAGAAGGCGCTGATCGCCGCCAAACTGCGGCTTGAGCCGGGAATGCGCGTGCTCGACATCGGCTGCGGCTGGGGCGGCCTGGGGCTTTACCTCAACCGCCACTTCGGGGTCGAGGTGCTGGGCGTCAGCCTGGCGCCCGACCAGGTCCGCTTCGCCAACGAACGCGCCGAGGCGGCGGGCGTGGCGGACAAGGTGAAGTTCCAGCTGACCGACTACCGCGATGTCACCGGGCCGTTCGACCGGATCACCAGTGTCGGCATGATCGAACACGTCGGCGCGCCGCACCTGCCCGAATACTTCGCCAAGACCGGCGAGCTGCTGGCCCCGGACGGGATC
Source organism: uncultured Novosphingobium sp. (assembly GCA_964573075.1). Classification (GTDB taxonomy): domain Bacteria; phylum Pseudomonadota; class Alphaproteobacteria; order Sphingomonadales; family Sphingomonadaceae; genus Novosphingobium. Next base: position 16,870 of record CAZNII010000048.1, read on the forward strand.
ATGCTGACCCACACCATCGGCCGCACCAACGGCCCGGGCACGACCGACAAGTGGACCCGCAAGTACATCTTCCCCGGCGGCTACATCCCGGCGATGAGCGAGCTGGTTTCGGCCTGCGAGAAGACCGGCTGGGAAATCTCGGACATCGAGGTGCTGCGCTATCATTATGCCCACACCCTCGCCGAATGGTACCGCCGCACCTGCCAGCATGAGGCCGAAATCACGGCGCTCTACGACGCGCGGCTATTCCGGATGTGGCAATTCTACCTGGCCGGCGCGGAACAGAGCTTCCGCCACGGCTCGATGGTCAATTTCCATATCCAGAGCGTCAGGAACCGCAGCGCGGTGCCGATGACCCGCGATTACATCAGCACCGAGGCGGCGCGGCTTTCGGCGCTCGACGAGGCGCCCGAATGGCACCTGGCGCGCAAGGCCGCCGAGTGAGGCGCGGCTTCGCCCTGCTGACGGCCGCGCTGCTGGCGCTGGTCACCCCTGCCCTTGCCCAGGACGAGGACGAACTTGCGCGCGGCGAGCAGGAATTCACCTGCCCGGTCGGCGGCGAGAAGTTCACTCAGGACACCTCGTTCATCACCTATCCGCTGGAGGGCTATCCCGATGGCGGCGGCCCGGGAGTGGAAGGCAGCGATGCCGGCCTGCCCGAATGCCCCTCGAACGGGCTGGTCCTGCTGGTGCCCTACAGCCACGAACAGGGTGATAGCCAGGAAGCCTACACCCCGGAAGAAATCGCCCGCCTGCCGGCATTGATCGCCAGCCCGGAATATCAGGCGCTGCGCAAGGAAAGCCGGGCGGCGCGGCTGGTCTGGCTGGCGGAAAAGCTGGGCCGACCGGCCTGGCAGCGATTCCACCTGCTGCAACGCGCCGCCTGGGTTTCCCGCACACCCGAAGAGCGCCGCCGCTGGATGACCCGGATCGCCGAAGAGGGCGAAGGCCTAGCAGCGAGCCCCGGCTTTCCGCCGGCCTTCGCGCTGGAAGTCCGCTATTTCACCGTCAACGCCCTGCGCGAACTTGGCCGCTTCGACGAGGCCGGCGCGATGCTGGCCCGGCTACGAACCGATGAAATCGCCCGCTACCGCGCCAAACGCGGCAACTCGGCTCCCAATCCGCACGTGCTGGATACGGACTATCCCGAAAGCCTCAACGGGATCGAGATGATGCAGCAGGCGATCGACCAGCGCGACGACGATCGCTTTCCGGTTTCGATGATGGGCGACAAGTGGGCCAGACTGGTCTGCGACGATGTCGATGATTCGCCGATCCCGATCACCGAGAAAACCCGCCAGGGCTGCGCCCGCCGCAAGGCCGAACGTGACCGGATGGAGGAGGAAAGCGCGCTGTCCTTCAAGCTGACCGAGGATGGCGCGCTCTTTGCCAAGGTCTGCCGCCAGACCCCGGTTGGCCAACGCTCCGAATTGCAGGTCAAGGCCTGTGCCGATGCCGAAAGCCAGCGGGCCTGGCACAAGGAGCTGGCAGAGCGCGATCGCGAGGCGGCGCGCCTGCTGGCGAACCCGGCCGCGCTCGACAAGCAGTGCCAGGGGGTCAAGATCAGCCAGTACGACACCCCTGCCACCGCGTTGGGCGAGGCCTGCCAGAAGCGCGGCGAGGTATTGCGCCAGCGCGAGACCGAGAGGCTGGTCAAGCAGATGGAGCGCAATCCGGCCGACTATGACCGGCTGTGCCACTGGGACTACCCGCAGCTCACCAGCGAAGACCCGCTGGAGGTTGCCTGTGAACGAATCCAGTCAGACCGCAGGGACGCCCAGAGCGAGCGCGAGCGCGCCGAACTGGCCAAGCTCACCCCGGCGCAACTCCAGGCCAAATGCGAGCATCCGGACGCTGCCGGCGAAATCGAATCCGGGCCGATTGCCGACGCCTGCTATGAAATCGAACAGAACCGCCTCGACGAGAAGTGGCAGGCGCTGCTGGCCGATCCGGCAAAGCTCAAGCAGACCTGCGAAACTGCCTCGCTTGGCAAAGACGACTGGATCCTCAGCCGCTGCTACACCCTGGAACAGGAAAAGCTGGCCGAAGCCGAAAGCAAGCTTGAACCGCTCGCCTGGGCCATGGCCAAGGATCACTCCGCGCTGGTCGCGGCGTGCCAGTCCACCCCGCACGAGCAACGCGAAGCGGTGCTTGCGCTGGCCTGCGAACGCTATCGCAAGTGCCTGATCCTGCCGGTCGGCACACGGATCCCGGAAAAGAACATGCTCCGCGTGGACTTCCTGCCGATGGGGCCGGATGAAGATG
>CAZNII010000049.1:0-13395 GCA_964573075.1 uncultured Novosphingobium sp.
TTCCCATACTCCCGCATCCGCGCCTTCCCCTTCTTCTGCTTTTCCAGCAGCTTCTTCTTCCGGGTGATATCCCCGCCATAGCACTTGGCGGTCACGTCCTTGCGCAGGGCGGCGATGGTTTCGCGGGCGATGACCTTGCCGCCGATCGCGGCCTGGATCGGGATCTTGAACAGGTGGCGCGGGATCAGGTCTTTCAGGCGTTCGCACATGTGGCGGCCGCGGGCTTCGGCCTGGCTGCGGTGGACGATCATGGAGAGCGCGTCGACCGGCTCGTTGTTGACCAGGATCGCCATCTTGACGAGGTCGCCCTCACGCAGGCCGATCTGCTCGTAGTCGAAGCTGGCATAGCCGCGGCTGATGCTTTTCAGGCGGTCGTAGAAATCGAACACCACTTCGTTCAAGGGCAGCTCGTAGCTGACCTGGGCGCGGCCGCCGACGTAGGTCAGGCCGGTCTGGATCCCGCGGCGGTCCTGGCAGAGCTTGAGGATGCTGCCCAGGTACTCGTCGGGCGTATAGATCGTCGCCTTGATCCACGGTTCCTCGATCGTCTCGATCCGGCTGGGATCGGGATAGTCGGCCGGGTTGTGGAGCATGATCTCGCGCGCTTCGTCGGTCTTCGATTTCCTCAGCTGGATGCGATAGACCACGGATGGCGCGGTAGTGATCAGGTCAAGATCGTATTCGCGGGTCAGCCGTTCCTGGATGATTTCCAGGTGCAGCAGGCCAAGGAAGCCGCAGCGGAAGCCGAAGCCCAGGGCGGCGCTGCTTTCCATTTCGAAGCTGAAGCTGGCATCGTTGAGCCGCAGCTTGGCGATGGACTCGCGCAGCTTCTCGAAATCGGCGGCGTCGACCGGGAACAGCCCGCAGAACACCACCGGCTGGACTTCCTTGAAGCCGGGCAGCGGCGCTTCGGCCCCGCCCTTGACCGTGGTGATCGTGTCACCGACGCGGGCCTGGGCCACTTCCTTGATCTGGGCGGTGATGAAGCCGATCTCGCCCGGGCCAAGCTCGGCCAGCTGCTCGATCTTGGGGGTGAAGCAGCCGACCCGGTCGATCAGGTGTTCGGTGCCGCCGGCCATGAACTTGACGCTGAGGCCCTTCTTGATCGTGCCGTCGATAACCCGGACCAGGATCACCACGCCGAGGTAGGGATCGTACCAGCTATCGACCAGCATGGCCTTCAGCGGGGCGGCGGGATCGCCCTTGGGCGGGGGGATGCGGGCGACCACCGCCTCGAGCACGTCCTCGATCCCGATCCCGCTCTTGGCGCTGGTGAGGACGGCGTTGCTGGCGTCGAGCCCGATGATCTCCTCGATCTCGGTCTTGACCTTTTCGGGTTCGGCGGCGGGCAGGTCGATCTTGTTGATCACCGGCACGATCTCGTGGTCGTGCTCGATCGACTGGTAAACGTTGGCGAGCGTCTGCGCCTCGACCCCCTGCGCGGCATCGACCACCAGCAGCGCGCCTTCGCAGGCGGCGAGGCTGCGGCTGACTTCATAGGCGAAGTCAACGTGGCCGGGGGTGTCCATCAGGTTCAGCTCATAGTCCTGGCCGTCGCGGGCCTTGTACTTGAGCCGCACCGTCTGGGCCTTGATGGTGATCCCGCGCTCCTTCTCGATATCCATGTTATCGAGGACCTGCGCGCTCATCTCGCGCTCGGAAAGGCCGCCGGTGAACTGGATCAGCCGGTCGGCCAGCGTGCTCTTGCCGTGGTCAATGTGGGCAATAATGCTGAAATTTCTGATACTTGCAAGATTTGTCATGGGAATCCCGGCGCGTTTCGTCCGCCGTTAGCAGCAAGCCACGAACGTGTCACGCTTCGCCCATCCCGGGCCGGCCGCTCAGGCGACCTTGGTCTTGGGCTTGCTCTCAACCTGCCCGAACTTGGGCAGGGTCAGCGCGGCGCCCGGCTGCTGCATCAGCTGCATCGGGTATTGCCCGGACGGCAGCGCCTGGAGCGGCATCCCGGCCTGGGCCAGGACATAGGGCGAAACGCGGTGGCGGGTGCACAGGCCCCCGGCCCCGTCATCGACCAGCTGCTGTTCGAATTCGAGCCCCTGCATCGACCCGGCCGAGCGCCGCACCTGGGCAACCGCCAGCTGGCCTTCGCCGAAATCGACCACGAACATCGTGCCGAGCGGCACGTCGAGCAGGCCTTCGACCATGCAGCCCGAGCGCGAGAGGTTGCGCATCGTCGCTTCATAGCGGTGATCCTCGTGGATCAGTCCGACCTTGCGCAGCACGGTGCGGCGTTCGGGGCGATACTTGCTCGGCCCTTCCGGCTCGATCACCCATTCGCCGCTGGTCATCGCCTCGCAGACATCCTCGGGCGCAACCGGGACGGCATAGATGAAGCCCTGGATCTGCCCCACCCCCAGCTTGCGCATCGCATCAAGCTCGTCGTGGGCCTCGATCCCCTCGGCGGTGGTGTCCATCTTCAGCGCCTTGGCCAGGCTGACGATCGAGGCGATGATCGCGGCATTGCGATTGCCCTCCTGGGTCACCCCGCGAATGAAGCTCTTGTCGATCTTGATCTTGTCGAACGGCGCGTGCTGAAGATAGCTGAGCGAGGAATAGCCGGTGCCGAAATCGTCGAGCGCCAGGCGCACGCCCAGCAGTTTCAGCTGGTTGAACATGTCGCTGGTCGCGGCTTCATCGCCCAGGAAAATCGATTCGGTCAGTTCCAGCTCGAGCCGTTCGGGCGGCAGGCCGGAATGGGCCAGTGCCTGCGCAACCAGCGTGCAGAACCCGGCATTGGCAAATTGCGCGGCCGACACGTTGACCGCGATCCGCACCCCGCCGGGCCACTGCACGGCCTCGGCACAGGCGCGCTTGAGCACCCAGTCGCCCAGCTGGCCGATCAGGTTGGCTTCCTCGGCGATCGGGATGAACACCCCGGGCGGAACGTCGCCCAGTTCGGGGTGTTCCCACCGCGCGAAGGCTTCGACCGCGACCACCTTGTTGGTCTTGGTATCGACGATCGGCTGGTAGGCCACCCGCATCTGATCGTTGGCAAGCGCGTCGCGCAGGTCTTCCTCGATCTGGCGGCGGCGCTCGGCCTCGGAATGGAGGTCGCTCGAATAGAACCGGAACTGCCCGCGCCCGCCGCCCTTGGAAGCATAGAGCGCCAGGTCGGCCGAGCGGACCAGCTCTTCGGCGGTGATCCCGTCATAGGGCGCGATCGCGATGCCGATCGAAGCCCCGATCACACAGCGGCTGCCCTCGATCTGATAGGGCTGCGAAATCATCGTGATGATCGTCTTGGCGATTTCGCCCAGCCGCCCGCGATCGTCGATATCCGGCAGCATGATCTGGAATTCGTCGCCGCCCAGACGGCCGATCTCATAGCTCTTGTCGGGCAGGACCCGCTGCAGCCGCTGGGCCACCTGCTTGAGCAGTTCGTCGCCGGCCGGATGGCCCAGCGTATCGTTGACCGCCTTGAACCGGTCGAGGTCCATCATCAGCACCGCGCAGCAGCGCTTGGCCGACTGGTAGGCGGTCAGCGTCGCGGTCAGGCGCTTGCCCATGCGGTGGCGGTTGGCGAGGCCAGTCAGCGAATCGTATTGCGCCAGCCGCGAGGCATCCTTGTGGGACTGGCGCTGGGCGGTGATATCGGTGCCGTTGCCGCGATAGCCCAGGAACGAGCCGTCGGCGGCAAATTGCGGGCGGCCGGAAATCGACCACCAGATTTCCTTGCCCTCCAGCGCGGCCCGGACCTGAAGTTCGGAAAAGGTCTTGCGGGCAGACAGGATCAGCGGAAGCGTGCGCTCGACCGTATCGTCCTCGTCGCGATCGAGGATGAACAGCGATTGGACCGGCTGGCCCAGGATCTGTTCGCGCTCGCAGCCAAGGTGTTCGACGATGCAGTTGGAGATATAGGTGATCCGCCCATCCCCGTCGCTCGACCAGAACCAGCCCAGCCCCGAGGCTTCGTAATCCTGCAGCAGTTCCAACGCCTGTTGCAGCTCCGCTCCGCTGGCGGGCCGGGCCCTGGCCGATCCGCGCGCGCCTTCGCCCGGCTTGCCGTTGCCCAGCAAGTTGCGAAAACGTCCGAATGCGGATCCTGAAGCGGTCATGACTGCCTTGTTACTGATGCTGGTGCGACACAGAGCCCGGCAATCCGCAAGTGATAACCGGACATGGTTTCTTTTTGGCTAATGCCGCGGCGGCAGGAAGCGATCGCGATCATGCTCCCCCTCCCGCCTCGCGGCGCAGGATCGGGCGCGCTCGCCCGCCTGATTGGCCAACGCTTGAAATCAGCGCAATCCGCCCGGCATCGTCGATTTCGAGCGGCGCGGCGAATTCCACCCCCATCCGGTCCTGCTGGCACCAGCGGGCGGTGGCGGTAACGATCTGGCCTTCGGACAGGATGATCGAGAAGATCGTGCCCGGCGGGACGTTCCACAGCCCTTCGACCATCGCCCCGGTGGCCGAAATGTTGCGGATCGTGCCGTGATAGTGCTGCCCGCCGTGTTCGAGCACGACCTTGCGCAACATGGTGTGGCGCACCGCCCGCGCCGCGCGGGGGCCGCGGGCAATCGCGGTCAGCCCGGTCTGCAACCGCGCGGTGGCGTTTTCCAAGTTGAGCGGCTTTTCATAGATATAGCCCTGGACGTGCGAGCAGCCGAGCATCCGCACCAGATCGAGCTCGTCGAGAGTTTCCACCCCTTCGGCGGTGGTTTCCATCCCCAGCGCTTCGGCCAGGCTGACGATCGAGGCAATGATCGCGCCGTTGCGGCTGCCGGTGATGGTCGCGCCGCGCACGAACGACTGGTCGATCTTGATCTTGTCGAACGGCGCTTTCTTGAGATAGCCGAGCGCCGAATAGCCGGTGCCGAAATCGTCGAGCGCCAGCCGCACGCCAACCCGCTTGAGCGCGGTGAACATCGCGTCGATGTTGTCATCGTCGCTCAGGAACACGCTTTCGGTAATTTCCAGCTCGAGCCGTGCCGGATTGACCTGGGCCGCGGCCAGCGCATTGGTGATGATCGCCGGCAATGCCGGATTGGCGAATTGCAGCGGCGAAACGTTGACCGCGACGCGCACGCTTTCCGGCCAGGTGGCCAGATCGCGGCAGGCGGTGCGCAGCGCCCATTCGCCGATCTGCGCGATCAGCCCCGAATCCTCGGCCACCGGGATGAACTTGGCCGGAGACAGCGGGCCGCGGGTCGGATGGGTCCAGCGCAGCAGCGCTTCGAACCCGGTGATCCGTTCGGTGATGGTGTGAATCACCGGCTGATAGTGCAGTTCCAGCCCGCCATTGATCAGCGCGTCGCGCAGGTCCTGTTCCAGCTGGCGGCGTTCCTCGGCATCGCTGTGCAGGTCGGCAGCATAGAAGTGGTGGCGCCCGCGCCCGCCATCCTTGGCGGCATAGAGCGCCAGGTCGGCGTTGCGGATGATCGCTTCGGATGTCACCCCGTCATCGGGCGACAGCGCAATCCCCACCGAAGCGCCGATCACCACCCGGTGGCCTTCGATCGAATAGGGTTCGGACAGCGAATGGATCACCCGGTTGGCCAACTGGGCCAGATCCTCGCGGCGGTGCCGGCCGGGCAGGATCACCTGGAATTCGTCGCCGCCAAGCCGGCCGACCCGGCCATATTCGCCGATCGTGCGCTCCAGCCGCGAAGCGACCTGGGTCAGCAGGCTGTCGCCGGCCGGATGGCCCATGGTATCGTTGACCTGCTTGAAGCGGTCGAGATCGAGCAGGAACACCGAGCAGGCCCGGTGTTCGAGGTTGGGCGCGGTAAGGATCTTCTCCAGTGTCTGGGCCATCTGCAACCGGTTGGCCAGCCCGGTGAGCGAATCGTAATGCGCCAGGCGCGATGCGTGTTCTTCGCTGCGGCGCTGTTCGGTCAGGTCATTGCCCGAACCGCGAAAGCCGACGAAATTGCCGAAGCTGTCATACAGCGGACGCCCGTTAACCGACCACCAGCGCTCTTCGTCGCGGGTTGCGGCGCGCAGCGCCAGGTCGCTGAAGGCGGACCGGGCGGTCAGGTGGAAGGCCAGGCTGCGTTCGCTTTCCTGGCCCTGCTGGTCAGGCTCGAACAGGTCGGACAGCGGCCGGCCAAGCAGCGCGTTCGCGTCGACCCCCAGCAATTCGCCGATCGGGGGCGAGACATAGACCAGCGACCCGCGCCGATCGGTTTCCCAGAACCAGCCCTGCCCGGTCTGCTCGAAATCGTGGAGGATTTCCTCGGCGCGCAACTGGGCGCGGGCGCGCTCACGGTTGCGGCGCGCTTCGGCTGCGTCGGCTTTGGCCTGACGCATGGTAATGTACATGCCGCCGGCCGCGCCGATCGTCATGGCGAACAGGGTCCCGCGGGTGCCGCTGGTCAGGGCAACCCCGGTCCACAGCGCAACTTGCGAAACTACGATCATCGCCACCCGTCGGTTGAGGATGATCGTGGCGATTGAGGCAACGATGACGACAATCCCGATTGCGTCTTCCCAGGCCGATCCGCTGGCAAGGATCCAGCGCGACAATGCCAGGCCAAACAGGATCATCGGCAGGCCGACCAGCGCCCCGGCAACCGCCGAACGCCGCGCCGGATCGTCCAGCCGCTCCTTCTCGAACCGGACGAGCCACGGGGTGAGGCCCGCACCGGCAATCGCCACGAGCGCCAGGCCCGCAGTGATCAGATCCGGCATGGTGACGGTGGCGATTGCCGCGAGAATGATCGCGCCGACAAAGACCGGTGCCATCAGCACCCAGTTGGGGGTAATCTGAGTCCGCAGGATTTCGTTGGCGGAGCCGCGGCGCTTGACCGACTGGGCATTGGTGCGCGCTGCTTGCGAGCGCAGCTGGATCCGGTCTTCGGGACGGGCGGAAGCGGCTGAATCGGCTTGCGAGGCGGGGACGCGCGCCGGTGCGCGCTGCGCAAGCGCGTCCTGCGGGTCTTCGACCTGTCTCGCAAGTTGGGCGGACATGACCGCGCTCTTACCCGGCTAGCCTTTGAAAAAGCGTTAAGTTTACCATTAAGCGGCGCGGTTTTCCGCGAACGGCAGGGCCGTGCCGGTGCCTGCTTGAAAAGCCTGTCCGGCGCGGGCATGTTCGCTGCCAACAAACCACAAGAACGGGGAAGATGGCATGGGCAAGAGCGGGACCACGCTGGAGAACGAAGCGGCGCAATCGACCACGGCGCTGGGCCCGCTGGTCGGCCTGGCGCGCGAGGACTTCGTCGGCGCGGTCGCGTTGCTGCTGCGCGAGACCGCCAGCGACCCGACCCGTACCGCCCGCCACATGAAGACCTTTGGCGAGGACGTGGTCCAGATCCTGACCGGCAAGAGCGAACTGGCCCCCGACCCGAAGGACAAGCGGTTCAAGGATCCGGCCTGGCAATACAACCCGTTCTTCCGCGCCGGTGCGCAATATTACCTTGCGATTCAAAAAGGTATGAAGAACTGGCTGGAAGAGCTGGAGCTCGACGAGCTGGAGCGCGACCGGGCCAATTTCATATCCAATATCATCATCGACGGGCTGGCCCCGACCAATACCCTGATCGGCAATCCCACCGCCCAGAAGCGGCTGATCGACAGCGGCGGCCTCAGCCTGATCAAGGGCCTGAAGAACGCCTACAACGACATCGTCCACAACCAGGGCATGGTCAGCCAGGTCAACAAGAAGCCGTTCAAGCTGGGCGAGAATGTCGCAACCTCGAAGGGCGCGGTGGTCTATCGCGACGCGATGTTCGAACTGATCCACTACGCCCCGACCACCGAACAGGTCTATGAGATCCCGCAGCTGACAATTCCGCCGCAAATCAACAAGATGTACATCAACGACCTGTCACCGGAAAAGTCCGTGGTGAAGTGGCAGGTCGATAACGGGATCCAGTGCTTCGTCATCTCGTGGAAGAACCCGACCAAGGAGGAAGGGGTCTGGGGGATGGACGAATACATCGCCTCGTGCCTCAAGGCGGTGGACGTGGTCTGCGAGATCACCGGCGCGCCCAAGGTCAACATCTCCAGCGCCTGTTCGGGCGGGCAGACCGGGGCGATCCTTGCCAGCAAGATGGCCGCCGCCGGCGACAAGCGGCTGGGCGCGCTGACCTACATGGTCACCGTGCTGCACCCCAAGCAGAACGATATCGAGGCCGGATCGCTGATGACCGAGAACGGCCTGCAGCTGGCCAAGCAGCGCGCCGCCAAGGCCGGGATCATCAAGGGCAACGACCTGGCCCGCGGCTTTGCCTGGCTGCGCCCGAACGACCTGATCTGGAACTATGTCATCAACAACTACCTGATGGGCGATGATCCGCCGGCCTTCGACGTGCTGTTCTGGAATGCCGACGCGACCAACCTTTCGGCCACGCTGATGGGCGATTTCCTGCACCTGTTCGAAACGCTCGCCTTCACCCGCAAGGGCGAGGTCGAGATGGCCGGCCACCCGATCGACCTTTCCAAGGTCAAGAGCGACCTGTTCATCCTGGGCGGGACCACCGATCACATCACCCCGTGGCGGGCCTGTTACCGCTCGACCCAGCTGTTCGGATCGAAGGACATCACCTTCGTGCTCAGCCAGTCGGGCCACATGCAGGCGATCCTCAACCCGCCGGGCAATCCCAAGGCCAAATATTATGTGTCGAAAAAGGCCGGGCATCCGCCCGCCGACGTTGACGAATGGCTCAAGGGAACCGAGGAAGTGGCCGGAAGCTGGTGGCCGTACTGGATGGAATGGGTGCAGCAGCGCGCGGGCAAGAAGGTGGCGGCACCCAAGGCCCTGGGCAGCAGGAAGCACCCGCCGAAGGAAGCCGCCCCCGGGCTCTACGTGCTCGAACAGTCGTGAAGGAATTGCCCGCGTGAGCCTCGATATTACCGCCGAATTTTCGATGGAACAGGTCGGCGGGCGCACGCTGCGGGTGGCCCGCTGGCGCTGGGACGAGCCGAGCGAGCACTTGCCGATCCTGTTCTTCAACGGCATCGGCGCCAATATCGAGGCGGTCGCCCCGCTGGCCGAGGCGCTGACCGAGCGCCCCTTCATCATGTTCGACATGCCCGGCGTGGGCGGCAGTCCCGAACCGCTGATCCCCTATAACCCCTTCACCATGAGCTGGACCGCCAAGGAGCTGCTCAAGCGCTTCAATGTCGAGCAGGTCGACGTGATGGGCGTTTCCTGGGGCGGCGCGATGGCCCAGCACTTCACGCTGCAGCACGGCGACATGGTCCGCCGGCTGGTGCTCTGCGCCACGACCGCGGGGATGATCATGGTCCCCGGCAACCCGGCGGCGCTGACCAAGATGGCCAACCCGCGCCGCTATGTCGATGCGGCCTTCATGGAAGAGCACTTCCGTACGCTCTATGGCGGGCTGACCGGCGGCAAGGCCGAGCATATCAGCCGCCTGACCCCGCCCACCCCGCGCGGCTACATGTACCAGCTCTTGTGCATGCTCGGCTGGACCAGCGTCCCCGCCCTGCCCTTCCTCAAGAAGGACGTGCTGATCATGATGGGCGACGAGGACCAGATCGTCCCGCTGGTCAACGGTCGGATTCTGGAAAGCCTGATCCCCAACAGCCGGCTGGAGATCTTCGAACAGGGCGGGCACCTGTTCATGCTGACCCACCGCGAGCAGACCATCTCCTCGCTGCGCGGGTTCCTCGACGGACCGGACCGGGAAGACAGAAAGGCTGCGTGACCTCAATGCGCCACATCGCGATCATCGGTTCGGGGCCCGCGGGCTATTACACGGCCGAGGCCGCGCAGAAGCAGTGGGGCGAGGATGTCCGGGTCGATATCTTCGATCTGCTGCCCGTGCCCTACGGCCTGATCCGTACCGGGGTGGCGCCCGATCACCAGTCGATCAAGGGCGTCTCGCGGCGCTATGAGACCACCGCCATGCTCGACAATGTCCGCTTCGTCGGCAACGTCACCGTGGGCGAGGACATCTCGATCGCCGAGCTGATGGAGCTGTACGACGCGGTGGCGCTGGCCACCGGCGCGCCCAACGACAAGCCGGCCGGGATCGCCGGCGAGGGGCTCGAGAACGTCTTCGGCAGCGCCGCCTTCGTCGGCTGGTACAACGGCCACCCGCAGTTCGCGAAGCTCAACCCGGACCTGACCGCGAAAACCGCGGTGGTGATCGGCAACGGCAACGTCGCGCTCGACGTCGCGCGGATCCTGACCAAGACCGCGGCCGAATTCACCGGCAGCGACATTGTTGCCCACGCGCTCCACGCGCTGCAGAAGTCGCATATCGAACGGGTGGTGATCCTGGGCCGGCGCGGGCCGCACCAGATCGCCATGACCCCCAAGGAGCTGGGTGAGCTGGCGCACCTGTCGCGCGGCTGCCCGCGGGTCGATCCGGCCGACCTGCCCGATCCGGCCGAGGACCTGTTCCTCGAACCCGGCCAGCGCAAGTCGGTCGAGCATCTGCGCTCCTTCGCCGCCATCCCCGAGGAATTCCGCTGCGACAAGCCGGTCGAGATCGACTTCGACTTCTTCGCCAGCCCCAGGGCGATCCTCGGCGATGGCCGGGTCAGCGGAATCGAGGTCGAACGCACCGTGCTCGACGAGAACGGCCGCGCCAGCGGCACCGGTGAGACCTACACCATCGATTGCGGGCTGGTGGTGACCTGCATCGGCTACAAGACCAGCCCGATCCCCGGCGTCCCGTTCGAGGAAAGCGCCGGGCGCTTCGCCAATGACGAAGGGCGGATCCTGCCCGGGCTCTACTGCGTCGGCTGGGCCCGGCGCGGCCCCTCCGGCACGATCGGCACCAACCGCCCCGACGGGTTCGGCGTGGTCGAAAAGATCGGCGAGGACATCGGCAGCGGCACCGGCAAGCGCGGCCGCCCCGGCTTCGACGAACTGGCCGCGGCGCGGGGGCTCGACGTCGTCACCTTCCGCGACTGGAAGAAGATCGAGGAAGCCGAAGAAGCCCGCGCCCGCGAAGGCGCCCCGCGCGAGAAGTTCGTCGACGTGGACGAGATGATCAAGGCGCGGGGGGAGTAACCAAAGTCCCTCTCCATTTTCGGCGAATGCCGCAAATGGGGAGGTGGCAGCGGCGCAAGCCGCTGACGGAGGGGTAATTGCCACGCCCGAAACGCCAGCGCGACACTGCAAGGGCGAGGCAGCTGCGCCGCGACATGACCCTGCCCGAGGCCCTGCTGTGGAACCTGCTGCGCAAGAATCCGGATGACATCCACTTCCGCCGTCAGCATCCGGTGGAAGGCTATGTCCTCGATTTCTATAGCGCTTCAGCCGGGATCGGAATCGAGGTGGACGGGATTGCGCACGGCATGGGCGATCGGCCGGAGCGTGATGAACGGCGCAATGCGAAACTGGCGGCTTTGGGGATTCGGGTTGTGCGAATTCCTGCCGCAGACGTTCTGAAGTCGCCGGAGGATTTGACCGAAGCCATCGTCCGGCTGTGCAAGCGTTGAAGACCCCTCCGTCATTTGCTGACGCAAATGCCACCTCCCCATTTGCGCTGACGCGAAAATGGAGAGGGACTGTGCCGCCTTGGTCCCTCTTCATTTTCCGCGAATGCGGCAAATGGGGAGGTGGCAGGCGCGCAGCGCCTGACGGAGGGGTTCTTGCTTGCCCCCACCCCTGCACCATGTTTTAATCACCCGGTTAAGGCAGCACCCCCGAGAGTCGCTGCAAGCGGAGAGAAACCATGCCCACCTATGACCTGATCATTCGCAATGGCACCATCGTCGATGGCACCGGCGCGCCGCGCTTTGCCGGCGATGTCGCGGTGAAGGACGGGCTGATCGCGGCGGTCGGCACGGTCCATGGCGATGCCGCGCAGGAAATCGACGCGGCGGGCAAGGTGGTCGCGCCGGGCTGGGTCGATGTGCACACCCATTACGATGGCCAGGCCACCTGGGACCAGGAAATGGCTCCATCCAGCTGGCACGGGGTGACCACCGTGGTGATGGGCAATTGCGGGGTCGGCTTTGCCCCGGCCGCGCCCGACCGGCACGAATGGCTGATCCGGCTGATGGAAGGGGTGGAAGACATCCCGGGCACGGCGCTGGCCGAAGGGATGAAGTGGGACTGGGAAACCTTCCCCGAATACCTCGACGCGCTGGAACGGCTGCCGCGCACGGTCGATGTCGGCACCCACGTGCCGCACGGCGCGGTGCGGGCCTATGTGCTGGGTGAGCGCGAGATGCCCGGCGCAGTCCCGACCGCCGAGGATATCGCCAGGATGTCGGAAATCGTCGAGGAAGGCGTGCGCGCCGGGGCGCTGGGCTTTTCCACCAGCCGGACGGTGCTGCACCGTTCGATCGACGGCGAGCTGGTGCCCGGCACCACCGCCACCGAGGAAGAACTGATCGCGATCGGGCGGGCGATGGGCCGGGTCGGCTATGGCGTGTTCGAGCTGGCCAGCGATCTCAAACGCGATTGGAACGAGTTTGGCTGGATGGGCCAGATCAGCCGCGAAACCGGCCTGCCGGTCACCTTTGCCGCGCTGCAATCGATCGCCAAGGAGCAGCCGCTGGCCGAGCAGATCGCCAACATGCGGGCCGAGAACGACAACGGCGCCAATATCGTCGCCGCGATCGCGCTGCGCGGCAACGGGATCATCATGGCCTGGCAGGGCACGATCCATCCCTTCCGCATGCGCCCCAGCTGGCAGGCGATTGCCGACCTGCCGTGGGACCAGCAGCGCAACCGCCTGCTCGACCCTGCCTTCAAGGCGCAGCTGCTGGCCGAAGCCAACGATTACAGCCAGGTGCCCGAAGACCTGAAGGCGATCTCGATGGTCGTCACCTCGGCCTGGGGCATGCAGTACGAGATGGACCCCGATTTCAATTACGAGCCGCAGGCCGACGAAAGCATCGCCGCCCGCGCCGCCGCGGCCGGCCTGTCGGGCGACGAATATGCCTATGACCTGTTGTGCCGCGACGATGGCAAGGGCTTCATCTATCTGCCGATCCTCAACTATGCCGATGGCAACCTCGATTTCCTCGAGGCGCTGCAGGCCAGCGACGATACGGTCAATTCGCTGTCCGATGGCGGCGCGCACTGCGGAACGATCTGCGATGCCGCCAGCCCGACCTTCATGCTCCAGCACTGGGTTCGCGACCGCCGGCGCGGCGGCAAGATCAGCCTCGAAAACGCGGTAAAGCGTCAGTGCCGCGATACCGCGCGGCTCTATGGTCTGGACGATCGCGGAGTGCTGGCCCCCGGTTACCTCGCCGATATCAACGTGATCGACATGGACAAGGTCAAGCTGGGCAAGCCGTGGCTGGCCTTCGACCTGCCGGCCGGCGGCAAGCGTTTGCTGCAGAAGGCCGAAGGCTATGACTGCACGATCAAGGGCGGCGTCATCACCTTCCGCAATGGCGAATGGACCGGTGCCACCCCCGGCGGCCTGATCCGCGGGCCGCAGCAGGCCGCGATGCTGGAAGCGGCGGAGTAGTACCCTCCACCCGTCATCCCCG
>CAZNII010000049.1:13495-19092 GCA_964573075.1 uncultured Novosphingobium sp.
CCGCCCGCTTCGCCGATGAACCGCGTCCAGCTGGCCGCGACAGCCTCACCAAAGGCCTTGGGGCCCAGTTCCTGGATCGCCGCAACCGCGTGATGCGGGGCGAAGAACAGGGTCGGCGTGGGTCCCGGCAGCGGGCCGTTGTCCTGCCCGAAACCCGCGCCAACGTGGGTCGCGCCGACGGTGCAGGAATACTTGAGCTGATCGCCCAGCGCAGTGTGGACCGCGTGGATCACGCGGGCATTGCCGGCGAAGTCAACCAGCACCGCCGGCGTTTGCGGCAGATCGCCAATCGCTTCATAGGCCAGCACCTCGTCATAGAAGCCCCCGCCCCGCACGAAATCGACATTCCCGGCCGAGGTCAGCCCGATCCGCCTGACCCCCGGCGACTTGTCGCGTGCCACGCTGGCGAGTGCCATCGCGGTCTTGGAAGAAGCGCTGGTGCAGATCAGCGTGTCAGCCCCGAACCAGCCTTCGCGGCGCATGAAGCTTTCGATCAGGAACCCGGTCTTGAACAGCGGCCCGAAGATCATCCGCTCGCCCTCGCGCGCCGGATCGTGTTCGGGATCGGCGGCCAGGCGGCTGTACTGGTTGTAGATCGGGCTCATCGGCTGGCGGTGCGCGGCCATGTCGGTGAAGCCGCCGGCCGAAACCTGGCCGGGCAGCACATCGAGGCTCTCGGCCATCGGCAGATAGCCATAGACCCGCTCACCCACCGCGATCTCGGGATGACGGCTTTCCGCCACCACCGCGTGCCCCCACATCGGCACCACGCCCCAATCGCCCTCGCCCGGGAAGAAGTTCCAGTAGCCGAAGGAATCGCCCGCCACCGCGTAGGTGACGTTGTTGGCGGTGACCGAGAAACTCTCGATCTTCAGCCGCACTTCGCCATCGCCCAGCGGCGGCAGGGCGGCATCGACAATGCGGGTTTCGGCAATCGCGTTGCGTTTGACCTGGACTGTGCGGCTCATCGCAATGTCTCCCAAAACGAACGGGCGCCCCGTCAGGGAGCGCCCATCCGGAATAACGCCAGCGTGGGCCCGATCAGACCCGCATCGGCATCAGCACGTAGAGCGCCGGGCTCTTGTCGTCCTTGCGGATCAGGGTCGGCGCGCCGGCATCGGCGAGGTGGAGTTCCACCGTATCGCCATCGATCTGGCCAAGGATGTCCTTGAGGTAGCCGGCGTTGAAGCCGATCTCGAACCCGGCCGAGGAATAGCTGGCCGGGACTTCTTCGGCGGCGGTGCCGTTATCCGGGCTGGTGACCGAAAGCGTGACCTTGTCATTTTCCAGCGCCATCTTGACCGCGCGGGTCTTTTCGGTGGCGATGGTGGCGACGCGGTCCACCCCTTCCCAGAAGCTGCGCGGATCGAGCTTGAGCAGCTTGTCGTTCCCGGTCGGGATCACGCGGCTGTAATCGGGGAAGGTGCCGTCGATCAGCTTGCTGGTCAGCACCACGCCGCTTTCGCCGCCCAGGGTGAAGCGGATCTTGCTGGCCGAAAGGTCGATCTCGACATTCGAATCGAGCGATTCCTCAAGCAGCTTGCGCAGTTCGCCCACGCATTTGCGCGGGACGATCACGTCGGGCATGCCATCGGCCCCGTCGGGGCGGGCGATGGTGTAGCGGGCCAGGCGGTGCCCGTCGGTCGCCGCGGCGCGCAGTTCCTCGTCGGTGACGTGGATGAAGATGCCGTTGAGGTAGTAGCGGGTTTCCTCGGTGCTGATCGCAAAGCGGGTGCGGTCGATCAGCTGGGCCAGCGTGGCTGCCGGCAGTTCGAAGCTGGTCGGCAGGTCGCCTTCGACGATCACCGGGAAATCGTCGCGCGGCAGGGTCGGCAGGCTGAAGCGGCTGCGCCCGGCCTTGACGGTCATGCGGTTGTCGGCGGTTTCCAGGCTGACCTGGCTGCCATCGGGCAGCTTGCGGGCGATATCGAACAGCAGGTGCGCCGAAACCGTGATCGCGCCCGGGCTTTCGACCGAGACCGCGCCCAGGCTTTCCACCACCTGCAGGTCAAGGTCGGTCGCCATCACCTTGAGCGTGCCGTCGGCCGCCGCTTCGATCAGGACGTTCGACAGGATCGGGATGGTGTTGCGGCGTTCGACAACGGACTGGACGTGCGACAGGCACTTGAGGAGCGTCGCGCGTTCGATGGTGGCCTTCATGATCGACTCGTATCCCCCTAGGGCACGCAAAGGGGAATCGCCCCGCGCGCCTCGGTTTGCGGTCGTTATTCCTTAACGAAGCGCGCCCCGGCGGCAAGGTTCACCCGGCCAAAACCGGGCTAATCTGGGGATAAATCCGGGCGTTGCGGGGCGATCTTTCGAACGGTCAGGAAATCATCGCCATGCCGCCGTTGACGTGCAGGGTCTGCCCGGTGATGTAGCCGGCCTCGTTGCTGGCGAGGAACGCCACGGCCGCGCCGATATCCTCGCCCTCGCCCATCCGGCCCATCGGGATGCGGGCGTTGAGCGCGTCCTTCTGGGCATCGGGCAGCACGTCGGTCATCGCGGTGCGGATGAAGCCGGGGGCGACGCAGTTGACCGTGATCCCGCGGCTGGCGACTTCCTGGCCCAGCGACTTCGACATGCCGACGAGGCCCGCCTTGGCCGCGGCATAGTTGACCTGGCCGGGATTGCCGGTCGCGCCGACCACCGAGGTGATGGTGATGATCCGGCCGTGGCGGGCCTTCATCATCGGCTTGCAGGCGGCGCGCATCAGGCGGAAGGCGGCCTCGAGGTTGACCTTGATCACCGCGTCCCACTCATCGTCCTTCATCCGCATCGCCAGGTTGTCGCGGGTGATCCCGGCGTTGTTCACCAGGATGTCGATCTTGCCCAGGGTATCGACCGTGGCCGGGACCAGGTGCTCGACCTGTTCGGCGTTGGAGAGGTCGCAGGTG
Source organism: uncultured Novosphingobium sp. (assembly GCA_964573075.1). Classification (GTDB taxonomy): domain Bacteria; phylum Pseudomonadota; class Alphaproteobacteria; order Sphingomonadales; family Sphingomonadaceae; genus Novosphingobium. Next base: position 16,393 of record CAZNII010000049.1, read on the forward strand.
ATCTCGACATGGTCGTGACCATAGGTGTCGTTCAGCTCCTCGCGGAAGGCGCGCAGCTTGGCCGGGTTGGTCCCCGAAAGCGCCAGCCGCGCCCCCTGGCGAGCGAGGGCATGGCTGATCGCCGAGCCGATCCCCCCGGCAGCGCCGGTCACAAGTGCGGTCATTCCGGTAAGGTCGAACATGAAGAGCCTCTTGGTTGAATTTGCTCTCCTGCCACTCGCTCCTATCGCGGGTTTAGTCAACGCTGCTGCTGGTCTCCCGCCGGGTTGAAATCGAGCCGCTGGACTTCGCTGATCGCGCCGCCATCGCTGCGGCCCTCGACCAGTTCATAGCCCATCAGCGCGAAGATCCGGCCGCCAAGGAAAATCGGGCGGGCGTTGCCGTACCAGTCGACGCAAGAAGCCTTGCAGTTGTCCTGGGCCGAGCTGACCGGGTTGGCGTCAAGCGTTCCGGCCGGAACGAAGCTGCGCGCCTTGCGGTGCATGAAGAAGATCCCGGCGCGATACCAGACCGCGCTCTTGATCCCCGGCGGATAGTTCGACGCGACCGGCAGGCCGAGCATCCCGTCGCTGCCATCGGCATTGTCCGGACGGTAGAAGAAGGCCTGGCTGCGGCTTTCGCCCTCGCGCGCGGCGGGCAGATCGTAACGGTCGATGATCGCCGGCCCGCCCGGCCGGTCAAAGGCCAGCGACTGGAACCGCAGCGCCCCGCCCGGGCCGTTGCCGATCAGGATCGCGTCGGTTCCCAGCTGGTCGATCCGGGTGACCACGCCGCCCGGCTCGATCTCGCTCACCCGGCGGTCCTTGAGCGCGACGGCATAGGCCATCGGCGGGGTGTTCCGCGGGTGCCAGCCCTGCTTGTCATAATAGCCCCCGCCGCCCGAGACCGAATAGACCAGATGATCGCCGACAAAGCGGTTTTCCAGCCGCCCGCCTCCGCCACCGGGCAACGGGGTGTAACTCACCAGGCGCGGCTTGCCCCGTCCCCGGCCAAGATCGCGTGGGCGCAGGGTGAGCAGGGCCATGCTGGTCTTCCGGCCCTTGACCGGTTCCCACATCGCATCGCCATCATAATCGCTCAGGACCAGCGCGTGGAAGGTGCCGTCGGGTTCGGAACGCATCCCGAACTGGTTGACCGGCCCGCCCCACACCACCGCGGCCTGCGGTGCGCTGCCGTCGAGCGGCATCCGGTAGAGCATGCCGCGCGGATCCTCGGGGCTTTCATCGTTCCAGCGGCGCATTTCGAGATCGCCGGTCCAGACATAGACCGCGTCCTGCCCGACGTAGAAGGTGCGGCTGTTGCTGCCCAGCACGACCTGCGCCTTGCAGGCCATTTCCGCAGCGGTCAGATCGCAGCTGGTGACGCTGTGATAGACGAACAGGTTTGGCCGCTTCAGCCCCATCAACAGATCGGGAACATAGATATCCTGCGCCAGCGCGGTGCGGGTGAACTTGCCGTCGCGGCCCTCGCCCTTGGTCCAGCGCCGCATTCCCGGCAGGCCGGCGATCGGATCGTGGCGGTTGAAGTACAGCGGGGTGTAAACGATCAGCCGGTTGCCGACCAGCCGCGAGGCATAGTTCTCGGCCGAGTAATAGTCCTGCGAGCGCAGGTGATAGGTATCGACCAGCGTGAACTTGCCGGCATCGTCGATCCTGAACCGGTTGATCTCGGTCCCGCCGCGCGAATAGTTGTAGCCGATCACCACCACCCAATCGCCCGAAACCAGCATCTCGTCATACCAGGCCCAGTTCCGGCCCTCGAAGGCCGGAAAGGCGTCGCTGCGGTCAAGCAGGGTCAGCTTGCCGCCCGAGGTGTCAATGCTGAACAGGCGGCCACGGCGCAGCACGATCAGGTGCTTGCCGTGCTGCTTGACGATCCCGCCTTCGTCCACCCCCTGGGTCTGGACGTTGGTGATCCCAGGCGCGGCGGCATCGGCCTTGGCGGCAGGCGCGGGAGCAGGCGCGGCGGCGGCCATCGCCGGAGCCGGGGGCGGCGGCGGCGGAGGCGGGGCGGGCGGCGGTGGCGGCCCGCCGGCTTCCTCCTGCAGCGCCTCATCCTCGGTCGCGACGCGACGCAGCAGGCGCTTCAGCGAATAGTCGCTGCCCACGCTGCGCATCGTTTCGCGCCTGGACTGGGCACCGGCCGCCTGCGCGGGTGCATGCGGCAGCAGGACCAGCGCCGCAAGCATCGACAGGAACGCCAGACGAAACGTCATTCGGGTCATTTTTCACTCTCCCGTCAAAGACCTGCGGGCTAACTTCAATTACGCTTGTCCGCGCCAACCGGGGCAAAATTGAGGCGGCGGACTTCGCCGATCCGGCCATTCGCCACCCGCCCCTCGACCAGTTCGTAGCCCATCAGCGCGAAGGTCCTGTCGCCCAGGAACAGCGGGCGGGCATTGCCGTACCAGTCGACGCAGGAGGCCTTGCAATTGTCATCGACCACGTCGCGGACATTGGCGGAAAGCTCGCCTGCCGGAGCCAACTTGCGGTTCACCCGGTTGAGGAACGCGATGGCCGAACCCGAACCCAGGAACCGCGCCCACGGCGCCTCGATCCGGCGCGAAACCGGCAAGGCCAGGATCCCGCTCGCCCCGCTGGGGTCGGCCGGATCGGGCTTGTAGAAGAACGCCTGGCTGCGGTTCTCGCCCTCGGCCGCGGCGGGCAGGAAATAGGTGTCGAGCAGCTTGCTTTCCTGGCC
>CAZNII010000050.1:0-13636 GCA_964573075.1 uncultured Novosphingobium sp.
TCCCTCCGTCTCCGCCAGTCCTGCGTGACAAACTTTTCCCCGCTCCTGAGCCAGACCTCCGCAATCCGGCGGAAACGCGTGCTTGGCGAATCCAGAACTGTACCATGGAACGGAACCGGGACAGACGATTGCAGACTTTCGGCCCTTGTGCCCGAAGCGGAGAACACTCCGATGGTACGGAAACCGCTCCAAATTGCCCAGGATTCATTGCTTGAGTCTTGCTCGAGACCTCGCAAAGTGGTGTGGGAACAGATCGATTGCCTCTCATGCAGAGTAAGCCCCTGTAATACGCGATTTCATCAGGCCGAGGCAACGCCACTCAGCGGTTGATGCCAGTCAATGAAGCCGCCGATGGAAATCGTTCTGGTGTTACCGCGTTGGAGAATGATGCGTGGCGCGATGATGCGAATGCAAATCACCAGGGGCCTCGCCCTTTTCATGCTGGCACAGGCTCTTCCAGTTAGCGTGGCCGTTGCTCAGACCTGCGCTGATCTTGATGGTGATGGCGTCAATGAAACGTGCGCCCCAGCGAAAGAACCGAGTTCAAGTTCGGGCCAAAGTAGCGCAGAGCGCTGGCAGGAACTCGCCCGGATCAAACAGGAGCGATACGAAGCCGCAATATCGCTTAACTCCCACGGCGAACGGCAGATGGCCGCAGGGGATCTGGCCGGCGCAATCGCTTCCTTCAGGGAGGCACTGAGTTACCACGGCGACAATGCCATTCGCCGGAACCTGGCCTTTGCCGAGGGACTTCAGGCGGCCCGGAACAGGGACTATGCAACCGCCCTTGCCAAGTTCCGCCGCGCCATATCGATCGACCAAGCGAATGCCGGACCGGTCCGGGTTGCAATGCTCAGGGCAAGCGAGCAGGCCAACGCCGATGGCATCAAGCGCTATTACGCCGGCGATTACGTGGGCGCCCTTCGCCTGTTCAAAGCTGCCCTCGCCCTTACCCCGGGCGTCCCGGAGGTTCTGTCAAACATCGCAGTAACCGAGGCCCAAATTGCCGCCGACAAGGGCTCATTCCAGAAAGCGGCCAAGCAGCTTGATGATGCCGAACGGCGCTTTCCGCAAACCCCGAGGATTGTAGAAGCGCGGCAGACGATCGGAAAGAAGGCCATCGCGGCGGCCGACGAGGCGGTGGCCCGCGGCGACCGGAAAGGCGCTCAGCGCGGATACCGCGATGTGGTCGCGGTAATGCCGAGCAATCCTGTTGCGCAGCAGCGTCTTGAACAGCTCACGACCCCGGCCAAGAATGAAGGTGATGGCTGGAAGGTCTATTACTCCGGCAACGCACGTGAGCTGTTTGGCCCGGAAGGGCGCTACAATTTCGCAACCCGGGAAGAATGCGAAGCCTATCTCCGGAATGCCGCCTGGCTGGATTCCTGGTCCGTCCAGTCACAGTCCACTTGCCGCGGGCCATCATCTGTCGCGACACGCGAAAGTCCTGCACCCCATGTGCCGGCCGGCGCAGGCGCAGGGACCGGGAATACGGTGTCAAGCACTGTCAGCGCCCGTCCACCCTCCGTTCCGCCGCAGATTTCGCCAGTAAAGCCAGCCGCATCGGCGAGCACTCCAAATAGCGTAGCCCTGCCATGGCGTTCATCGGATTTCGCTCCGCCATCATCGGCCGCACAATCGGCCTGCATGCTGGGCACGACCGCCAGCCAGAATGCCGTGCGCCGCGGCGAACTGGACTATGCTGCACGCATCCTGCGCCAAGTCGTCCCGGGCTGCAAAGGCGCTGCCACGCGCCGATTGCTGCAGTTCCGGCTCGACGCCATCGACCGGGAGATAGCCGATCGAGCCAAGCGGGCGGGTTACACCCGCGTTGCCAACGGGCTGATCGGCGGCACCGGCTGGGTGTTCGAGGATGTCTATCGCGACGTGGCCTCTAACCTGTCACCCGAGGACCGGGAGGCTGCCAATTCGCGCCTCAATGACCAGTTTACCGAAGCGGGACTGGATCCCGCCACTTACATGGCGGCCAAGGATTACGAGTTCATCCTCGGCCTGGCCGTTTCGGACAGCGCCACCCTGGATTTGACCATGCGGGTCCTGCGTGACAACAGCTCGGAAGGCGATTTCAGCCGCTACACGCGGGAGAATTATGCCTTGCTGAAAGGCAAGCATTTCGATGTGCTCGATTGCCACAGCAATGGTGCCATGATCTGCTTGGCAGCCCTGAAGAACGGCGATGCCAGCGCCCGCAAAGTGCGCCTGTTCGGCCCGCAACTTTCGCCTGACGCCGTTCGTGAGTGGCGCTTGCTGCTGGACAAGGGCGGTTTCGGCAACAAGATCGAAAGCCTGCAGATCATCCTGGCTGACGGCGATCCGGTGCCCGCAGCTTCCTATCTCTATTCGTCCCTGCTGCGATACGAGACTCCAGCTTTCCGGGACATGCTATTCGGGCGCGCGCTCGACGGCATACTGCTTGCTCCGGACTGTGAAATGGACGGCCTCTACGGGTGTTATGCCCTGCCCGAACCAGAGATCATCCGGCTGGATTGTGACGAACGCCCATACCCTGTCTCGATCGAGGAATGTCACTCCTTTGCCAAGTACAGGCGAAAGCTAGATGCCCATGAAAACCGCTAGGTGCCTGTCTCGCATGATTTGGCTGATGCTGGCGGCACCCCTGTTGGCGGGCGCTGACGATACTTCGATGCCTTCTGGGCAGAAGGCTCTGGAGAATTACCAGGACATCATCGTGACGCTGAATGAGGTCGATGGACCGGAGGACTATGACTTCGCGGTGCAACACCTCACCTCGATCATTCAGTTCTACCCCGATTGGCCGGAGCCCTATTACACTCTGGGTATCCTGCTCGAGAAGCAGGGCCGTTACGATGAGGCGGCCGAGGCTCTGCGAACCTATCTCGCACTCAAGCCGAATGCGCAAAACGCCGGGCAAATTACCCAGATGATCGATAAGCTGGACGCCAAGGCCCGCCGCGGCTTGGATCTGGAGGCAGTCACCGAGATTCTTGTCGGGCTCGACGACAAAAACGAGTGGGGGCGAGCCTATGGCAGCACCGAACGTGAGCGCTTCCTTCCCGTCTTTCGCAAGACCCCGAACGGGCTGGTCGCGGTTGTCGAGGTGGATGCGCAAAGCCGCGCGAAGGAACAGATCGCCATCGGACTGAAGGAAGGGGACAGGGCATTCTGGGTGAAGCGCGTGGTTCGGAACTTTGCCCCGCCCGAGCAAGGTTACACCTGCGCCGGTAAATCCCTGTGCGATCTGGAAGTTACCGCGACCATAACGGTCAGGAGCCCGGGCGAGGTTACGATCAAGCTGGTATGCGCAACCCTCTACGACGAGCGAACGCTGCCTTTCGGCGAATGGGAATACGTGTACTTCAGGCGATAGCTGGCCATTTGAGCCTCAAAAGGCCTATCAAGGCTGAATGCTGTACGATCTCGAACGCTTTCCCGTTTCAACCAGTCTCATAGAGCCACCGCCAGCTCTGTCGCCTGCTTGATCGCGCGCTTGGCGTCGAGCTCGCTGGCCTCGAACGCGCCGCCGACCAGTTCCGCGCTGATCCCCGCAGCGACGAGATCGTCGTAGAGGCCGCGGGCCGGTTCCTGCCCGGCACAGACGATCACCGTATCGACATCGAGCACCGTCGGCTCGCCTCCGATCGTGCAGTGCAGCCCGGCATCGTCGATGCGGAGGTATTCCACCCCGGAAACCATCTTTACCCCCCGGCGCTGCAGGGTCAGGCGGTGGGTCCAGCCAGTGGTCCTGCCAAGGCCCTGGCCGACCGGCGTCGCCTTGCGCTGAAGCAGCGTCACTTCGCGGCCGTTGCTGGCGACTTGCGGCTCGATCCCGGTCACCCCGCCGCGCGGGTGATTGGCAAAGTCGATCCCCCATTCGCGGGCGAAGGTATCGATGTCGAGCGAGGCGCTGATCCCGGCGTGGGTGATCAGCTCGGCCACATCGAAGCCGATCCCGCCCGCCCCCATGATCGCCACTTTCTGGCCAACCGCGGCGCGGCCGCCGATCACGTCGATGTAGCTGACCGCCTTGGGATGATCGATTCCGTCGAGCGCCGGCTTGCGCGGCACGATCCCGGTGGCAACGATCACATGATCGAAGCCTTCTTCCTTGAGCATTGCCGCATCGACCCGGGTGCCCAGCCGCAACGTCACTCCGCGCAACTGGATCATCCGCGCGAAATAGCGCAGCGTTTCGTGGAATTCCTCCTTGCCGGGAATCCGCTTGGCCAGGTTGAACTGCCCGCCGATCTCCTCGGCCGCGTCGAACAGGGTCACCTGGTGCCCGCGCTCGGCGGCGATGGTGGCATAGGCCAGCCCCGCCGGCCCGGCGCCGACCACGGCGATGGTCTTCAGCGCGGCGGCGGGCTTGATCGCGATGTCGATTTCGCGGCACGCCCGGGCATTGACCAGGCACGAGGTCAGCTTGCCGGTGAAGGTGTGATCGAGGCAAGCCTGGTTGCAGGCAATGCAGGTGTTGATCTCGTCCTCGCGGCCTTCGAAGGCCTTGTTGACGAGCTCGGCATCGGCCAGCATCGGCCGGGCCATCGAAACCAGATCGGCATCGCCGCGCGCCAGCACTTCCTCGGCCACATCGGGCATGTTGATCCGGTTGCTGGTGATCAGCGGGATCGACAGTTCCTGCTTCAGCCGCCCGGTCACCCCGGCAAAGGCCGCGCGCGGGACCATGGTGGCGATGGTTGGCACAAAACTCTCGTGCCAGCAGAAATGGGTCGATATCACGTCCACCCCTTCGGCCTCGAGCACTTTAGCCAGGGTCACCACTTCCTCCCAGGCCAGCCCGCCCTGGAGCATGTCCATTGCCGAGATGCGGAACACGAAGATGAAGTCCGGCCCGACCGCGGCGCGGACCCGGCGCACCACCTCGACCGGAAAGCGCATCCGGTTCTCCCACGATCCGCCCCAGCGATCGGTGCGCTGGTTGGTCTTTTCGACCAGGAAGGTCGAAATCAGATAACCGGCCGAGCCGATGATCTCGACCCCGTCATAACCGGCCTGCTTGGCCAGCCACGCGCAATTGGCGAAAGCGGCGATCTGTTCCTCGATCCCTTCCTCGCTCAGTTCGTTCGGCGCGAACCGCCCGATCCGCGACTTGACCGGCGAGGGCGCGACGCAATCGGGCGTGCCGGCCAGCGGCCCGGTGTGAAGGATCTGCATCACGATCTTCACGTCAGGCGCGGCGGCATGAACCGCGTCCGTCACCTGGCGGTGCATCGCCGCGTCCTGGTCGTTCAGCAGCTTGGCGCCGTGCCCGGCGGTTGGGTGCGGACCGATCCCGCCGGTGATGATCATCCCGACCCCACCCTTCGCCCGCTCAACGAAATAGGCCGACAGGCGTTCAGCCGCATCGGGCAGGTCCTCAAGCCCCGTATGCATCGAGCCCATCAGGATCCGGTTCTTGAGCGTGGTTCCGGCCACCTTGAGCGGCGAGAACACGTGCGGGTACTTGGCGTGCGCGGTCATGGCTGGCGAATTCCTCTGGCTCATTCCGGGGCGTAGTTGGGCGCGCGCCTTTCCATGAAGGCACGCATGCCTTCCTCGAAATTGCCGCTGCGCGAAGTCATGATCTGGTTGCGGTTTTCGATCGCCATGGCGCTTTCCAGGCTGGCCGCGTCGATCGCCATGGCCAGGCCTTCCTTGGTCATCCTCAGCCCCATTGGTGACGCATGCAGCAGGTCGTCGATCCACGGCTGGGCGGCTGCCTCAAGCTGGTCGTCGGGCACCACTTCGGCCACCAGCCCCACCGCCAGCGCGCGCGGGGCGTGGATGAAGCGTCCGGTCAGCATCAGTTCCGATGCGATCGAGGCGCCGACCAGCCGGGGCAGAAAATAGCTCACCCCCATGTCGCACGAGGACAGGCCGATCCGGATGAAGGCCGCGTTCATCCGCGCGCTTTCGCCCGCCAGCCGGATGTCGCTGGCCAGCGCGAACGCAAAGCCGCCGCCGCAGGCCGGGCCATGGATCAGCGACAGGATCGGTTGCGGGCAGCGCCGCATCTTGATGTAGACATCGGCAAGATAGCCCTGGAACCCGAAGCCGCCGCCGAACGGAACCTCGGCCCGGCCGTGATGCTCCTTGATGTCGAGCCCGGCGCAGAACGCCTTGCCCGCCCCGCGCATCACCACCACCCGGACCGAACCGTCGTGATAGAGCCGGCCGAAATAGTCGTTGAGGTCGGCCACCATCTGCAGGTTGATCGAATTGAGCGCATCGGGTCGGTTGAGCGTGAGCCAGTCAACCGCCCCGCGCTTTTCGATGGTGATCGTTTCATAGCCTGAAGACATCGCCGGCTCCCGCATTCGTGCTTGTTAATCGCTTGATTAAACATCGCACGGCCGGGAGCAACCCCTTTACCGCCAGACCGGCGCATCGGATGTCAATGCACGGGCGGCAGCAACCGGTCACGACCCTGCTGCACCGCCTCGGTCAGCCAGTCCTTGCCGGCGCGCACCCGGGCGAGGTTGTGGGTGTCCTTGTGGGTCACCAGCCAGAAGCTGCGCAGGATCCGCCGCTCGGCAAAGACCGGAACCAGCGTCTGGTCCGAATCGCCCAGGAAGCAGGGCAGCACTCCGATCCCTGCCCCGGCGGCGATCAGGCGATGCTGGGCATTGATGCTGGAAGAGCGCAGGCCGACCACCAGCCCGGGGTGGATCTCGTCGAGATAGCCCAGCACCGGGTCATAGAGCAGGTCGGGAATGTAACCGACCAGGCGGTGCCCCTGGGCGAGGTCCGCGGGCCGCTCCAGCCCGGGATGGTCGGCCAGGTAGGCCGGGCTGGCATAGAGCCGCAGGGCATAGTCGCTCAGCTTGCGGGCGATAACCGGCCCGGCCCGGGGGCGCGAGAGCGTCACAGCGATGTCCGCCTCGCGCTTCGACAGGCTCAAGAGGCCGCTGTTGGCGACAAGGTCCAGTGTCAGACGCGGGTGGGCGCTGGCGAAAGCGGCCGCACGCGGAGAAAGAAACCAGCTGCCGAAGCCTTCCGGAACGCTGATCCGCAGGGTTCCGGCCAGCTCCCCGGCGCGCCCCGCGCCTTCGGAAATGGCAGAGGCAGCGTGGGCCATGGCCTCGACCCTGGCGAGCAGCTGCTCCCCCGCTTCGGTCAGCACCTGGCCTTCGCGGGTCTGCTCGAACAGGGTGACGCCCAGCCGGGCCTCGAGCCGGCGCAGGCGGCGACCCATGGTGGTTGCATCGACCCCCAGAACATGGGCCGCGCGCGCCAGTTGCCCGGCGCGGGCAATCGCCAGGAAGGCCTGATAGTCGCTCCAGTCGGTCACCTGCATATTTGCAGGTAATAGCCGCAAATTTGCGACTTGTCTGCACAGCACCGTGGGTGCAGGGCTGGTTACGAAGAGGACTCGAGAGGAGCCGAAGCAATGCGCATGATCGACCATTTCATCCACGGCGGCACGGCCGGGCTTGCCAGCGCCCGCACCCACGCGGTGATGGACCCCAACAACGGCGGTCAGCAGGCCGAAGTCGTGCTGGGCGGCGGCGATGCGCTGGACCGTGCGGTGGCCGCGGCCCAGGCCGCGCAGCCGGCCTGGGCAGCGATGAACCCGCAACGCCGCGCCCGGGTGATGTTCGATTTCAAGGCGCTGGTCGAACGCAACATGGACGAGCTTGCCCACATGCTTTCGGCCGAACACGGCAAGGTGATCGCCGATTCCAAGGGTGACATCCAGCGCGGGCTCGAAGTGGTCGAGTTCTGCTGCGGCCTGCCGCACGTGCTGAAGGGCGAATATACCCAGGGCGCCGGCCCGGGGATCGACGTCACCTCGTTCCGCCAGCCGCTCGGGATCGGCGCGGGGATCACCCCGTTCAACTTCCCGGCGATGATCCCGCTGTGGATGGGCGCTGTGGCGACCAGCGTCGGCAACGCCTTCATCCTCAAGCCGAGCGAGCGCGATCCCAGCGTGCCCAACCGGCTGGCCGAGCTGTTTCTGGAAGCCGGGATGCCCGAAGGGATCTTCCAGGTGGTCCACGGCGACAAGGAAATGGTTGACCTGATCCTCGATCACCCGGCGATTTCGGCGGTCAGCTTCGTCGGATCGTCCGACATCGCGCACTACGTCTATGAACGCGGCGTGCGCGCCGGCAAGCGGGTCCAGGCGATGGGCGGGGCCAAGAACCACGGTATCGTCATGCCCGATGCCGATCTGGACCAGGTGGTCGGCGATCTGTGCGGCGCGGCCTTTGGCAGTGCGGGCGAACGCTGCATGGCGCTCCCCGTTGTGGTGCCGGTGGGCGAAGAGACCGCCGAAAAGCTCAAGGCCAAGCTGATCCCGGCGATCGAGGCGCTGAAGGTCGGCATTTCGACCGATCCCGAGGCGCAGTACGGCCCGGTCGTCACCGCCCAGCACAAGGCCAACATCGAGCGCTGGATCCAGACCGCGGTCGACGAAGGCAGCGAGCTGGTGATCGACGGGCGCGGCTTCAGGATGCAGGGGCATGAGGAAGGCTACTTCCTCGGCCCGACGCTGCTCGACCGGGTGACCCCCGGCATGGCCAGCTATCACAACGAGATTTTCGGCCCGGTGCTGCAGATCGTCCGCGCCAAGGACTTCGAAGAGGCGCTGACGCTGCCCAGCAAACACCAGTATGGCAACGGCGTCGCGATCTTCACCCGCAACGGCCACGCCGCGCGTGAATTCGCGGCGCGGGTCAATGTCGGCATGGTGGGGATCAACGTGCCGATTCCGGTGCCGGTCGCCTATCACTCGTTCGGCGGCTGGAAGCGCTCGGGCTTTGGCGATACCGACCAGTACGGGATGGACGGGATCGGCTTCTGGACCAAGAAGAAGAAGGTCACTGCCCGCTGGCCCGATGGCGGCGGCGATGGATCGAACGCGTTCATCATTCCGACGATGGGGTGATCCGATGGACCTGGGCGTTGTGCTGAAACGTTTCGAGGCTCCGGACGAAGTGCGTATCTTCGATAAGGGCCGGTTCGAACTGGTTCGGCTTGGCGGAATGACTATCGGCCGGGCAACATACCAGCCAGGCTGGAAGTGGTCGGCCGATGTCGGAGTCGCGCTAGGGGCAGACTCATGCCATGTCGAACATGTTGGAATGGTCGTCTCGGGTTGCGCGACGGCGGCAATGGACAATGGCGACATCATCGAGATGAAAGCCGGCGATATCTTTTATGTACCGCCCGGACATGACAGCTGGGTGGTCGGCGACGAACCCTATGTCTCGTTGCATTTCCTTGGCGCGGAAGACTACGCCGACAAATGAAGCTGACGCGCTGCCTCGCTATCATCGCGCTATTGCTGGCTTCGACCCAGGCCTTGGCCGGCAAGCGCATCGCGCTGAGCTTTGACGATGTTCCGCGCGATCGCGGGGGGTTCTTTACGCCAGATCAGCGGACCGAACGGATTCTCGCGGCGCTCTTGGAAACGCGTGCCCCGCAGGCAGTATTCTTTGTGGTACCGGGGCAGGTCGGGAATGGCGACGGTGTTGGCGGCGAGCGCCGGATCGACGCCTATGTCCGCGCCGGCAATGTCGTTGCCAACCACAGCTGGAGTCACAAGCACCTGAGCGAGATCGGCGCGCTGTCGTTCCTTGCCGACATCGACAAGGCCGATGCCTGGCTGCGCGGCGGCCCCGGATTTCGCCCGTGGTTCCGGTTCCCGTTCCTCGACGAAGGCGGGACTGACAAGGCCGCGCGCGATGTGGTCCGCCAGGGTCTGGCCCGCCGCGGACTTTCGAACGGCTATGTCACCGCCGAAAGTTCCGATTGGCACCTTGAAGCCATGGCGGCAGAAGCGCGGGCGGCGGGCAAGCCGATCGATATGAAAGCGCTGGGGCGGCTCTATGTGACCTGGCATGTCGAAGCGGCAGACTTTGCCGATGAGCTGCTGCAAAAGTCCACTGGCCGTCAGCCGGCCCAGGTAATGCTGCTGCACGAGACCGACCTTGCCGCGCTCTATCTTGCCGATCTGGTTCGCGCGCTGCGCGCCGATGGCTGGACGGTAATTTCGGCCGACGAAGCCTATGCCGATCCGCTTGCGCGCGAGATGCCCGATGTCCCCAGCGCAAACGGCACGTTGACCGAAGCGCTGGCCTGGCAAAAAGGCCTCCCTGCGCCGCGCTGGTACCGCTACAACACAACCAGCCTCGCCCGCGCCGCCTTTGCGCAGGAAGTGCTAGGAGAGAAACCGAGCCAATGACTGACCAGTTCTCCCTCACCGAAGATCAGCTTGCGATCCAGGATATGGCGCGCAAATTCACTGCCGACCGGATCACGCCTTATGCGGCCGAGTGGGACAAAAAGAGCCACTATCCGGTCGATGTCTGGAAGGCCGCCGGCGAGCTGGGCTTTGGCGCGATCTACGTTTCCGAAGAAAGCGGCGGGATCGGCCTGGGCCGGCTGGAATCGGCGCTGATCATGGAGGCGATGGCCTATGGCTGCCCGGCCACCAGCGCCTATATCTCGATCCACAACATGGCCACCTGGATGATCGACACCTTCGGCAGCCAGGAGCTGAAACACCGGTTCCTGCCCGATCTGGTCAGTATGGAAAAGATCGCCTCCTACTGCCTGACCGAGCCGGGTTCGGGATCCGACGCGGCAGCGCTCAAGACCACCGCGCGGCTTGACGGCGATCACTATGTTCTCAACGGCACCAAGCAGTTCATTTCGGGCGCGGGCTACAACGACATCTATGTCGCCATGGTCCGCACCTGGGATGACAAGTCCAAAGGCATCACCTGCCTGGTGGTCGAAAAGGACACCCCCGGGCTGTCGTTCGGCGCGCCGGAAAAGAAGCTGGGCTGGAACGCCAGCCCGACCGCGCAGGTGATTTTCGAGGATTGCCGCGTGCCGGTCGCCAACCGCGTCGGGAAGGAAGGCGAAGGGTTCCGCTTTGCCATGGCCGGGCTGGATGGCGGGCGGCTCAACATCGGCGCCTGCTCGCTCGGCGGGGCGCAGCGCTGCCTGGATGAAGCGATCGCCTATGCCAAGGACCGCCAGCAGTTCGGCCAGCCGATTGCCGATTTCCAGAACACCCAGTTCATGCTCGCCGACATGGCGACCGATCTGGAAGCCGCCCGGGCGCTGCTTTACCTCGCCGCCTGCAAGGTCAGCGCCGGCGCGCCCGACAAGAGCCGTTTCTCGGCCATGGCCAAGCGCCTGGCCACCGACAGCGGCAGCAAGATCGTCAACGATGCGCTGCAGCTGTTCGGCGGATATGGCTATCTCAAGGACTACCCGATCGAACGCTTCTGGCGCGATCTGCGCGTCCATTCGATCCTTGAAGGGACCAACCAGGTGATGCGGATGATCGTGGGAAGGGACCTGCTGCGCCAATGACCGTCCTTCGACAAGCTCAGGATGATCGGGAGGTCATCATCCGCCGCGAAGGCGCGGCCGGGTTTCTGACCCTCAACCGCCCCAAGGCGATCCACGCGCTGACGCAGGCCATGGACCACGCCATGACCGAGGCCCTGCTCGCCTGGCGCGACGATGCCGCGGTGCAGGCCGTGATCATCGATCACAGCGAGGGCCGCGGGTTCTGTGCTGGGGGCGACATCGCCTTCCTGCGCAATTCGGCGCTCAATGACGGCGGGGTGTCTGGGCGGCAGTTCTTCTACGAGGAATACCAGCTCAACCACTTGCTGATGACCTATCCCAAACCGGTGGTGGCCTTCATGGACGGGATCACCATGGGCGGCGGCGTGGGGATCAGCCAGCCGGCTGCTTTGCGCGTTGCTACCGAGAACACCCGCTTCGCCATGCCCGAAACCGGGATCGGCCTCTTCCCCGATGTCGGCGGCGGCTGGCACCTCTCGCGGCTCGAGGGCCGGATCGGCCAGTTCCTGGCGCTGACCGGCGCGCGGCTCGACGGGGCGGAATGCCTGTGGACCGGCCTTGCCACCCATTACCTGCCGAGCGAGGCGCTGGCCGAGGCCAAGGCGCGAATCGTCCAGGGGCACGAACCTGGACAGGTTCTGGCCGCGCTGGCCGTCACCCCGCCCGAAGCACGGATCGCCGCCAATGCCGGGCTGATCGCGAAACACTTCGCCTCGGACCGCTATGAGGACATTCTCGCCAGCCTCGAGGCCGACGAGGGCGAATGGGCCGCCAAGGAATTGGCCACGCTGCGCACCAAGTCGCCCCAGACCTGCAAGGTTGCACTGCGCCAGCTGCATGACAGTCTGGCCTGCGCCGACTTTGCCGCGAACATGGTGATGGAATACCGCATTGCCAGCCGCGTGCTGACCCGCCCGGACTTTGCGGAAGGGGTGCGCGCGGTGATCGTCGACAAGACCAATGACCCGAAGTGGGACCCCGCCACCCCGGAAACGGTGAGCGATGAACTGATCGAGAGCATTTTCGCCCCGCTTCCGGCGAATGAAGAATGGAAACCCTTGCCCTGATTGACCCACCCCCGTCATCCCCGCGAAAGCGGGGATCCCGCTGCTTGGAGCGGCTGGAAGGCAAAGCGGGTCCCCCGCTTTCGCGGGGGTGACGAAGGAGATTTGAGAATGACCGACTACCAATCGATCCTCGTCGAAACCCGCGGGGCCGTTACCCTGATCACGCTCAACCGCCCGCAGGCACTGAACGCGCTCAATTCGGGCGTGCTGGAAGAGCTGATCGCCGCCTTCGCCGCGTTCGAGGCCGATCCCGGCCAGCGCTGCGCGGTGCTGACCGGTGCGGGCGAAAAGGCCTTTGCCGCCGGCGCCGACATCAAGGAAATGGCCGAAAAGCCGGCCGCCGAATTCTACAGCGCCGACTTCTTCAGCCGCTGGACCAGCCATCTCGTCAAGACCACCCGCAAGCCATGGATCGCGGCGGTCAACGGCTTTGCGCTGGGCGGCGGGTGCGAGCTGGCGATGATGGCGGACTTCATCATCGCGTCCGAAAACGCCAAGTTCGGTCAGCCCGAGATCAAGCTGGGCGTTGCGCCGGGCATGGGCGGCAGCCAGCGCCTGACCCGCGCGGTGGGCAAGGCGAAGGCGATGGAAATGTGCCTGACCGGGCGGATGATGGGTGCCGAGGAGGCCGAACGATCGGGCCTGGTCGCCCGCGTTGTACCGCTGGCTTCGCTGGTCGAGGAAGCTTGTCGGACAGCCACCGAGATCGCCGCGATGCCGCCGCTGGCAGCAATCGCCAACAAGGAAATGGTCAACGCCGCGTTCGAGACCACGCTGGACCAGGGGATCCTGATCGAGCGCCGGATCTTCCAGGTCCTGACCGCGACCGAGGACAAGGCCGAAGGCATGGCCGCGTTCATCGAAAAGCGGCCGGGGGTGTGGAAGGGTCGGTGATCTTCGCTCTCGCCTTGCTGGGGGTGGGTTCTCTGTTTTCCTGGCTTGCCGTCCTGGGCTGGCGCCACCGGCAGGAAGAGAGCATCAGCTTGCTTGAGGCCGGTATTCTGAAAGCTACGGGTGCGGAACCCCTGCCTCTGACTCGATTCGATCGTTGGCTCCAACGCTTCCAGCTCGTCATGATGTCCCTGTTTGGCCCGCTGCTGATCCTTGTCGGCGGGTATGGATTCCTCTCTGAATTGGGTGCTCTATGAAAATCGCCTTTATCGGCCTCGGCAACATGGGCGGCGGGATGGCTGCGAACCTGGTCAAGGCCGGGCATGAGGTTCATGCCTTTGACCTCT
>CAZNII010000050.1:13736-18612 GCA_964573075.1 uncultured Novosphingobium sp.
GGCGGCATGGACTTCTCCGGGATCATCAAGACGCTCTGAGCGCGCTCCGCCCCAGGGCGATCGCCCCGGTGATCCCGGCCTCATCGCCAAGACCGGGGGTGACGATGTAGCGTTCCAGCCCCGGATCGAGCTGCGGTGCCTTGATATAGCCGCCCAGCCGCGCCTCGGTGGCGCGGCGCAGTGCCTCGACCAGACCCGGGGTTTTCATCACCCCGCCGCCGAATACCAGCCGGTCGGGCATGTGCAGCATCACCAGGCTGACCGCGAGCTGGGCGATATAGCCAGCGATCAGTTCGACCTTGTCGGGCGGGCTGCCCAACTTCGACAGGCTTTGCCCCCAGCGCCGCTCGATCGCCGGGCCCGCCGCCAGCCCTTCAAGGCAGTCACCGTGAAACGGGCAGAAGCCATCGTATGGATCCACTGCGCGGTCGTGCGGGACCGGGATGTGCCCGCTTTCAAAGTGCGAAAAGCCCATCAGCGGCTTGCCATCGCGGACCACCCCGGTCCCCACCCCGGTGCCGATGGTGGTATAGGCCAGCGTCCGGCAGCCCTGTCCTGCGCCCGACTGCCATTCGCCCAGCGCCGCGCCGTTGACGTCGGTATCGACCACGATCGGCGCCCCGAACCGGCCCAGCACATCGTGATAACACGCGCCCGCCCAGCCGGGCTTGGGCGTGGTGGTGAAGGTGCCATAGCCGGGGTTGGCCGGGTCGATATCGATCGGCCCGAAACTGCCGACGCCAAAGGCTGCGATTTCGCCATGGGCCGCGCCGGCCTGCTCAAAGAAGGCAGCCACATCGGGAAAGCATTCGGCCGGGGTGCGGGTCGGAATGCGGGTTTCGGCCAGCACCGTTCCGTCCTCACGGGCCAGGGCCAGTACGAACTTGGTACCGCCCGCCTCGATCGCCCCGATCAGTCGCTGCGTCATTGCCTAGCTCCCCTTCGCGAGTGCCTCCAGCACCATGCCGGCGTGTTCCTTGCGGCAGATCAGCAAGTCGGGCATGTATGTATCCGCCTGGTTGTAGACCAGCGGCGAGCCGTCGATCCGGCTGGCGTGGAGGCCATGTCCCAGCGCCACCGCCACCGGTGCGCAGCTGTCCCATTCGTACTGCCCGCCGGAATGAAGGTAGATGTCGGCCTCGCCCCGGACCACGGCCATGGCCTTGGCCCCGGCGCTGCCCATCGGGATCACTTCGGCATCGAGCGCGGCGGCAACCTTCATCGCTTCGGCCGCCGGGCGGGTCCGGCTGACGACCATCCGCAGCCGCTTGGGCGCGGGCGGAACGGCCTGCGGCGCGTCGCTGCGCAGCACTTCGCCCAGCCCCGGCAGCGCGACCGCGCCCACGGTCGGCACGCCGTCAACGGCGAGCGCGACATGGACGGCCCAGTCGCTGCGCTCTTCCCCGAACTCGCGCGTGCCGTCGAGCGGGTCGACGATCCACACCCGGCGCTGTTCCAGCCGTGCCGGGTTGTCCTTTTCCTCTTCGGACAGCAGCCCATCGGCGGGCCGGTCCGACCGCAGCGCATCGCAGATCAGGGCATTGGCGGCAGCATCGCCTTCGACGCCAAGCGCCTTGCCGCTGATCCCCTTGGCCAGCAGCGCCGCGCGTTGCTGGACCAGCAGATCGCCCGCCGCTGCTGCCAGCCGCGCCGCCAGCGCACCATCGCTTAGATCGCCGGAGACCATGCGCCGTTCCTTTCGCCCAGCAACAGGCCGACAATCCGGTCGGCCGCCTGTTCCGGGCTCTCGCTGGTGGTATCGATCCGCACTTCGGGATTGGCCGGCGCCTCATAGGGGCTGTCGATCCCGGTGAAGTTCTTGAGCTGACCCGAACGGGCCTTCTTGTAGAGCCCTTTGACGTCGCGGCGCTCGGCCTCGGCCAGCGGGGTATCGACGAAGACCTCCATGAATTCGCCTTCGGGCAGCATTGCGCGGACCATCTCGCGCTCGGCGGCGAAGGGGCTGATGAAGGCGGTCAGCACGATCAACCCGGCATCGGTCATCAGCCTGGCCACTTCGCCGACGCGGCGGATGTTCTCGATCCGGTCGGCCTCGGTAAAGCCCAGGTCCTTGTTGAGCCCGTGGCGGACATTGTCGCCATCGAGCAGGAAGGTGTGCTTGCCCAGCGCGTGCAGCTTCTTTTCGACCAGGTTGGCGATGGTCGACTTGCCCGAGCCGGACAGGCCGGTGAACCACAGCACCGCCGGCCGCTGGTTCTTGAGGGCGGCATGCGCCTCGCGGCCGATGTCGAGCGCCTGCCAGTGAACGTTCTGGGCGCGGCGCAGCGAAAAGTTCAGCATGCCGGCCGCAACCGTGCGGTTGGTCAGCTTGTCGATCAGGATGAACCCGCCCAGCGTGCGGCTATCGCGATAGGGTTCGAACACCAGCGGGCGGTCGCAGGTCAGTTCGGCCACCCCGATCGCGTTCAGTTCCAGCGTCTTGGCCGCAAGGTGTTCCAGCGTGTTGACGTTGACGGTGTACTTGGGCTGCTGGACCGTGGCCGAAACGGTCTGCGTGCCCAGCTTGAGCCAGTATCCGCGCCCGACGTGCATGGGGGCGTCGTCCATCCACACCAGCGTCGCCTCGAACTGGTCGGCGGCTTGCGGCGGAGCATCGGCCGCGGCCAGCACGTCGCCGCGCGAACAGTCGATCTCGTCTGCCAGGGTCAGGGTCACCGACTGGCCAGCCACCGCCTGATCCAGATCGCCATCGAGCGTTACGATCCGCGCGACCGTGCTGGTCTTGCCAGAGGGCAGCACCCGCACCGCATCCCCGGGCCGCACCGTTCCCGCTGCGATCAGCCCGGCAAAGCCCCGGAAATCCAGGTTCGGCCGGTTGACCCACTGCACCGGCAGGCGGAACGGGCGGGCCTGGTCGGCAGCGCTGTCAACCTCGACCGTTTCCAGGTGTTCGACCAGTGCAGGGCCCCTGAACCACGGCGTGTTGGGCGAAAGCGCGGTGATGTTGTCACCCTTGAAGCCGGAAATCGGCAGGGCGGTGAAGCCCTCGATCCCGATGCTCTGCGCGAAGGCGGCATAGTCCGCGACGATCGCATCGAACCGGGCCTGATCGTAATCCACCAGATCCATCTTGTTCACCGCCAGCACCAGATGCCGGATCCCCAGAAGGTGGCACAGGTATGAATGGCGCCGGGTCTGCACCAGCACGCCCTTCCTGGCATCGACCAGAATCACCGCCAGATCGGCCGTGCTGGCGCCGGTCACCATGTTGCGGGTGTACTGTTCGTGCCCGGGGCAATCGGCGACGATGAACTTGCGCTTATCGGTGTTGAAGAAGCGGTAGGCGACGTCGATCGTGATGCCCTGCTCACGCTCGGCGGCAAGGCCATCGACCAAGAGCGCGAAGTCAATCTCCTGCCCTTGCGTGCCGACCCGCTTGCTGTCGCTTTCCAGCGCGGCCAGTTGATCTTCGAAGATCATCTTGCTGTCGTAAAGCAGCCGCCCGATCAGGGTGCTCTTGCCATCGTCGACGCTGCCGCAGGTGATGAAGCGCAGCATGTCCTTGTGCTGGTGCGCATCGAGGTAGGCGTCAATATCCTCGGCGATCAGCTTGTCGGTGACGTAAGCGGGGGCGTTATCGGTCATCGTTGATCCTCGTCACCCCGTGCTTGACACGGGGCCAGGCTATTCTTGTCCGCCGAACCAGCCAGACCCCGGATCAAGTCCGGGGTTGACGTTGCGGAACGCTTCGCATTCCGTGGCACGTCAAAAGTACCCCTGCTGCTTCTTCACTTCCATCCCCGCCCCGCCGGCGTCCTTGTCGATCGCCCGCCCCTGGCGCTCGCTGGTGGTGGTCAGCAGGGTCTCCTGGATTACTTCCGAGAGCGTCGAGGCCGTGCTCTCCACCGCCCCGGTCAGGGGATAGCAGCCGAGCGTGCGGAACCGGATCGAGCGTTCAACCGGCACTTCGCCCGGCAACAAGGGAAAGCGCTCGTCATCGACCATCAGCAGCAGCCCGTCGCGTTCCACGGTCGGGCGCGGGGCGGCGAAATAGAGCGGTACGATCGGAATTCGCTCAAGCTGGATGTATTGCCACACGTCCAGCTCGGTCCAGTTGCTGATCGGGAAGACCCGGATCGATTCGCCCTTGTGCTTGCGGGCGTTGTAGACGTTCCACAGTTCGGGCCGCTGGTTCTTGGGATCCCAGCCGTGGCTGGCGGTGCGGAACGAAAAGATCCGTTCCTTCGCCCGGCTCTTCTCCTCGTCGCGCCGTGCGCCACCGAAAGCGGCATCGAACTGCCACTTGTCGAGCGCCTGCTTGAGCCCTTCGGTCTTCCACATGTCGGTATGGAGCGCGCCGTGATCGAACGGGTTGATCCCCTGCTCGGCCGCTTCGGGATTGTGGTGAACCAGCAGGTCCATGCCGGATTCCCGCGCCATCCGGTCGCGCAGTTCGTACATCGCCCGGAATTTCCAGGTGGTGTCGACATGCAGCAGCGGGAACGGCGGCGGCGCGGGGAAGAAGGCCTTGCGCGCCAGGTGCAGCATCACCGCGCTGTCCTTGCCGACCGAATAGAGCATCACGGGGCGCTCTGCCTCGGCCGCCACTTCGCGGATGATATGGATCGCTTCGGCTTCAAGCCGTTGCAGGTGGGTCAGGCGGGCAGTCATCGCCGCTTCGCCTAGCGCCCCCGTCTGGCAAATGCCAGCATAGCAATTCCATCCCCGCGCCAAGCTGGTCTGTAAGCCGCAATTTTATGGAAGCGCTTCCATACGCCATGGGGATATCCATACGTATGGGGCTGGACAAAGCGCGGTGCCTCGCCATGACTGCCGCGCACAAGCGTCGGGCAGACGGCGCGGGACAAGAGGAGAGGGCAATGGCAGCGCCAATTACCGGGTCGAGCGCGGCGGG
>CAZNII010000051.1:0-18486 GCA_964573075.1 uncultured Novosphingobium sp.
CTTGCCGCGATCGACCGCGCGGTCGAGCAGTTCACCGGCCGGCCGCAAGGTGCGCCGGGCGGAGCCGCGCTGCCGGTTGACCGGCGGTTGCGGCTCGCGCCTTGCCGGGTGCCGCTGGCGCTCGGCTGGCACGGCAGCAGCCGCGACAAGGTTGAGGTGACCTGCCCGATACCGGGCGGGTGGAAGCTCTACGTGCCGCTTGCCGGGGCCGGACAAGGCGTTGCGGCGCCGCTGATCGCCCGCGGCGATGCCATTACAGTCGCGGTCAGTGGCGATGGCTTCACTGTCTCGCAGCCCGGCGAGGCGCTGGAGGCGGGGGCGGAGGGTGCCTGGATCAAGGTCCGCACGCTTGCGCCCAACGCCCCGGTGCTGCGCGCCAGGGTGATCCGCCCGGGGCTGGTCGGCATCGATTTGCCGTGATCCGGCAGGCCCTTGCCGCCGGGGCTTAAATCCGGCGGCGCCATGCCGTTCTGGGTTCTGACACTCAACCAGGGAGCGGCACTATGCCTTCCATCGAATTCGGCCCCAAGGGCCCACAGGCGGCCCGTCCCGCCCAGGCGGTGGATGCTCGTAAAGTCCACCAGGCCCCGGTCGGCAGCGAACGCGCCGCCCAGGTCGCCAATGCCCATTCGGCTGTCGTGCGCAGCCGCGAGCTCGAACCCGGTCAGCCGCCGGTCGATGCCGAGCGCGTGGCCGAGATCCGCAAGGCGATCGAACAGGGCACCTATCCGATCGTCCCGGCCAAGGTGGCCGACGCCATGATTGCAGCCGGTTTGCTGCTGAGGAGCGGAAAATGAGCAATGCCGGCGCGCTGCGCGAAAACCTGCGGCAGATGATTGCCGTCCTGCAGGCCGAGCGGCAGGCGCTTGCCGGGCTCGATCTCGACGCGATCATGGGCTGCGCGCAGGACAAGGTCGCGCTGTGCGGCACGCTCGATGGCTGCGGGCCCTTTGCCGAAAGCTTCGCGCTCGACGAGGAATGCCGCGGCCTGCTCGATGCGGCGCGGCGGATGAACGAGGTAAACCGCCAGGTTCGCAACCTGATCGCGGCCAATGTCTCGGCCCGGCTCGACGCGCTGACCGGCAGCCCGGCGCTGTATCGCGCAGGCAATCCGGCGCTGTCCGCCTATACCTATGCCGGGGCGCGCGGCTGATTTGGCACGCCCCTTGCTGAAGCCCTCCCGATGTTCATTCGCATCGGGAGCATGGCTTGAGCGAACCTAGACCCATCGGCGCACCGGCGACTGCCCGGCCCGACGTCCGCGCGGCGATCTCGCACGCCTCGGCGGCGACCGGGACCGATTTCGGCTATCTGCTGGGCCAGGCCCGGATCGAATCCGGGCTCGATCCCGATGCCCGCGCCGGCACCTCCAGCGCGGCGGGGCTCTATCAGTTCACCCAGGGCACCTGGCTCGCCACGCTTGACCGGCATGGCGGCGAGCACGGCTTCGGCTGGGCCGCCGCCGCGATCGAGGGCGGGCGGGTCAGCGATCCGGCCATGCGCCGGCAGATCCTGGCACTGCGATACGATCCCGCCGCCGCCGCGCTGATGGCCGGCGAGCTGGCCGGCGATAACCGCGAGGCGCTGATCGGCGTGCTGGGCCGCGAGCCCGATGCGGCCGAGCTTTACCTTGCCCATTTCCTCGGCGCGGGCGGGGCGGGGCGGTTTCTGACCGCGCTGGCCGCCGATCCCGGGCAAAGCGCCGCTGCGCTGTTTCCCGATGCCGCCGCGGCCAACCGGGCGATCTTCTATGCCCCCGGCGGCGCGGCGCGATCGCTGGGCGAGGTGATGGGCCTGCTGCGCGGCAAGATGGCCAGCGCGATGGGGGATGCGTCCTATCCGGCCGGAGCGACCGAGGGGTGGACCATGCCGCCGCCCGGTTCGACCGCCTGGCAGGCCGCCCCGCAAGCGCAGCCGGCGATGCAGCCGCAAACCCGCCCTTCGATGGCCGAAACCCTTGCCAGCACCTTTGGCGGCAACGCGCCAGGGGCACCGGCCCACGTCCGCGCCGCCTATGGCAAGCTCAGGGCGTTCGGGCTGTGAACGGCATTCTCTCCCGCATCAAGCCTGCCGCCCTGGCCCTGCCGGCCGGGATCCTGACGCTGATCTGCCTGATGGTGGTGCCGACCCCGGCGCTGCTGCTCGACCTGTTCTTCGTGCTCAACATCGCGCTGTCGGTGGCGATCCTGATGGCGGCGATGAATGCCGAAAAGCCGCTCGATTTCAGCTCGTTCCCCTCGGTCCTGCTGTTCGCCACGCTGCTGCGCCTGTCGCTCAACGTAGCCTCTACCCGCGTCGTGCTGGTCAACGGGCACGAGGGCGGGGCGGCCGCCGGCCATGTGATCGAGGCCTTCGGCGCCTTCCTGGTCGGCGGCAACTTCGCGGTCGGGCTGTTCGTCTTCATGATCCTGATGATCATCAACATGGTGGTGATCACCAAGGGCGCGGGACGCGTTTCGGAAGTCTCGGCGCGCTTCACGCTCGATGCCCTGCCGGGCAAGCAGATGGCGATCGACGCCGATCTTGCCGCCGGCCTGCTGACCGCCGACGAGGCCAAGGCCCGCCGCCGCGAGGTGGCGACCGAGGCCGACTTCTATGGCTCGATGGACGGCGCCAGCAAGTTCGTGAAGGGCGATGCGATCGCCGCGCTGCTGATCCTGGGGGTCAACATCATCGCCGGCTTCGTGCTGGGCATGGTCAGCCACGGCCTGTCCGCTGGCGATGCGGCCGAGAAATACATCACCCTGGCAGTGGGCGATGCGCTGGTGGCACAGGTGCCGGCGCTGCTGCTGTCGATTGCCGCTGCGGTGATCGTCACCCGCGTGTCCGACAACCGCGACCTCGCCGGGCAGATCGGCGGGCAGCTGGCCAGCCCGGCCACCTGGCTGCCGGTTGCGGTGATCCTCGGCGCGATCGGGATGATCCCGGCGATGCCGCAGAGCGTGTTCCTGCCCGCCGCAGCGCTGGCCGGATGGCTGTGGCATGCCCTGGGCAAGCGCGCCGCGCGCCCCGCGCCGCTCAAGGAAGATTCGGCACCGCCCGACCCCGGCCGGATCGCGCTGGAGGAAGTGTCCGATCACACCCTCGTCACGATCGAGCTCGGCTATGGCCTGGTCCACCTGGTCGACGACCGGCGCGGATCGCCGCTGGTGGCGCGGATCACCGGGGTACGAAAGCAGCTCAGCCAGCTGTTCGGCTTCGTCGTCCCGCAGTTCCGGGTCCGCGACAGCCTTGACCTGGCGCCCGGCGATTACCGGATCCTGCTTGGCGGGGTGCCGATCGGCGCGGGTAACCTGCGCGCCGACAAGGTCCTGGCGATCGACGCCGGAGAGGTGCGCGAAGGGGCTAGCCTTCCGGGCGAAGCGACGCTCGATCCCAGCTTCGGCTGCCCGGCGCTGTGGATCGATCCGGCCCAGCGCGATCTGGCAATCGCCGAGGGCTACCTGACTGTCGACGCCTCGACCGTGGTTGCCACCCAGCTCAACCAGCTGCTCGGCGAACGCCCGCAGGCGCTGTTCGGCCCCGACGAGATGAAGGCGATCCTCGATGCGGTGAAGGAGCATTCGGCCGGGCTGGTCGAGGCAATCACCCCGCAGCCGCTCAGCCTTGCGGCGCTGACCCGGGTGTTTCGCAACCTGCTCGAGGATGGCCTGCCGATCGGCCATCCCTTGCCGATCCTGGCCGCGCTGGGCCAGGCGGTCCAGCAGAGCCACGAGCACGAGCGGCTGGTCGAACTGGTCCGGGCCGAGCTGGGCGGAATGATCGTCGGGCGGATCTGCGCGCCGGGCGAGCGGCTGCCTGTGCTCACTCTCGACGCCCAGCTCGAGGCGGCGATCGTCCAGGGGCTGAGCGATCCGGTCACCGGCCAGCCGGTTATCGAGCCGGATCTGGCCCGCAACATCGGCGAGCACGTCGCGGCGCTGGTCGCCGAGCGCGGAGTCGGCGCGCCACCGCTGGCGCTGGTGGTCCAGCCGCGCGCGCGCCGGGCGCTGGCCGGACTGCTCAGGATGCGTGCCCCCTCGGTGCTGGTGATCTCGATTGCCGAACTGCCCGCCGCCCAGCCGATCGAAGTCGTCGCCGTGATCGGTGCCCCCGCGCCGCCGCCCCCCGCACTGCCGCCCGCAAACCACGTCACCGAAACCGAAAGTGCCTTTGCATGATCCACGATCAGAAAAGCCTCACCGCCGCCTATCGCGGCGACAATGCCGAGCGGATTCGCCGCTTCGTGCCGATGGTCCGGCGGCTCGCCTGGCATGTCCACGGCGGCGGGCGGCAGGGGATCGAGCTGGAAGACCTTATGCAGGCCGGGATGGTCGCCCTGACCGAGGCGGCCCAGCGCCATGCCGGCCCGGGCGAGGACGGCTTTGCCGCCTATGCCAAGCTGCGGGTGAGGGGAGCGATGGTCGATCTGGTCCGCCGCCACCTGCCGGGTTCGCGCGGGGGGGCGGAACGGCGCCGCCAGCTGCGCGAGGCCGAGGCCCGGCTGAGCGCCGAGCTGGGCCGGATGCCGGCCGATCCCGAACTCGCCGCAGCGCTGGGACTGACCTGCGAGGAGCTCGAAACTTTGCGCACCAGCAGCGAGGCACTGCGCTTCGAGTCGATCGATCAGGTCTATTCCGACAGCGATTCGGCCTTCGCCGACGAGCGGCCCGACAGCTTCGAAATCCTGGCCGATGCCGAGTTGCGCGACAGCCTGACCGCGGCCATTGCCGATCTGCCTGAGCGGCTGCAACTGATCGTCCAGCTTTATTTCGTGGAGGAACTGAACCTGTCCGAAATTGCTGAAACGCTTGGCGTTTCCGTGCCCCGGGTGCACCAGCTCAAGGCCCAGGCGCTGGACAGGTTGCGCGCCAACCTCGGCGGGATCGCGGATATCATCTGACTTGCACTTTGCCCCGGAGGGGGGCATTGGCACTCCATATGACCGCCTGCGACACCTGCGTAGTACGCAACCGGGCCATTTGCGCGTCGCTCGACGGCGACGAGATCAAGGCCCTCAATGCGATCGGCCGCCGCCGGACGCTCGAACCCGGCGAATCGCTGATGTGGGAAGGCGAGGATTCGGTCCTCGTCGCCAATGTCATCGACGGCGTGCTCAAGCTTTCGACCGGGACCGAGGACGGACGCGAGCAGATCGTCGGCGTGGTCTATCCCTCCGATTTCATCGGCCGCCCGTTCGGGGCGACTTCGGGCCACGGGGTCACCGCGTTGACCGAAGCCAAGGTCTGCGTCTTTTCGCGCCGCGATTTCGACGCGTTCGCGCGCGAGCATCCCAGCCTTGAGCACAAGCTGTTGCAACGCACCTTGGCGGAACTCGATCGCACCCGGCGCTGGATGCTGCTGCTGGGCCGCAAGTCGGCCGGCGAGAAGCTGGCCACTTTCCTGCTCGAAATGTCCGAACGGATGGTCCAGCCGGGCTGTGTCGATATTCCCGACATGCCGCTGCGCCGGTTCTCCCTGCCGTTTTCGCGCCAGCAGGTGGCCGATGTGCTGGGTCTGACGATCGAAACCGTCAGCCGCCAGTTCACCCGGCTCAAGGCCGAAGGGCTGATCGACCTGCCTTCGCGCCGCGAAGTGGTGATCCTCAACCGCGAGGGCCTGGCTGCGGAAGCCGGCTAGGTTCCGTCACCGCCGGCCAAAAGAAAGGGGAGAACCCGGTTCCGCCTGCGACAGCTGGAATTCGGATCCTCCCCCGGCCTTTCCGCATGCGGAAAGGATGGCTTGGCGGGCGACCGCCGCAGCGGCCGCCCGAAGCACTTAGAAGCGGAAGTACACGCCGCCCGAGAGCACCCACGGGTCGAGCTTGTGCTTGGTTTCGAGCACGTTGACCGAACCGGCATAGAACTTGGCGGTGGTGCCGACCCAGTACTTCTTGGCATCGAGGCTCAGGCCCATGCCTTCGCCCATCTTGATGTCCACGCCGGCCTGGACCGCCACGCCGACATTGCTCGACAGGTCAACATCATTCGCGCCGAGCGCGACGGCGGTGGTGTCGGGCTTGGCATCGAGCATGATGAACCAGGTCGGGCCGACGCCGACGTACGGCTTAATCGCGCCGAGCGGCATGTGATACTTGAGGGTCAGCGTGGCCGGAACGATCAGCACGTCCTTGACCAGCGGCGCACCCGCGACCGAACCGGTCCCGGTGACCTTGTGCTTGGTCACGCAGCAGATCGTTTCGACCGAGATGTTGTTCGACACGAAGTATTCGACCGCGATGGTCGGGACGACATTGTCGTTGGCGACGGTGCCGGGGGTGGCGCCGAGCGCGGCGGCGACCGACGGAGCGGCGCTGACCACGGTGTCGATCTTGCCGTCGGGCAGAACGCCGGTGGCCAGGACCTTGACCTGGATCTTGCCTTCATCGCTACCGGCCTGGGCCGGAGTGGCGAGCATGGTGGCGGCCGCAAGCGCCGCAGCGATCGTCAGCTTCTTCATAGTTCCCTCATCTGCGCCGCAGCGGCCACCCTATGCGGCCAAGGTTCTTGCGACGACGCGGCCCCCTTGCACCCATGCTGCACCTGCAAACATTGATCCCGCGCAATTTTCGGCTGATTTCCGGGAATCCCACTTGCGCGTTTTGCAATTTGATCCGCGTCAATGCCGCATTGCGAAGGCGCGACGAAAGGGTACTATATCGGCATTTCTAGTCTTTGCTGATTCAACCGCTTCATGAGGGGAAGGGGCCAATGGAATCCTTAGTTGCCCGCGCTGGCCTGTGGCTGGTTGCGCTTCTCGTCGCCATGTTCATGTTCGCCAATGCCGTCGATTCGGGGTTTGCGATCCACATGGCGGTATTCGCCTTGGCGGCGCTTGCCGGGCTGGTCATCAGCCTGCGCAAGACCGACTACAAACTTGCCGCCGCCGGGGTGAAACCGGTGGCAGACCAGTCGCGCTATGACGACGACCTGGTCCGGACCGGGGTCATCCTCACCACCTTCTGGGGGTGTGTCGGCTTTCTGGTTGGGCTGGTCATCGCGCTGCAGCTGGCCTTTCCGGCGCTCAACCTCGGGCTCGAATGGACGACGTTCGGGCGGATCCGTCCGCTCCACACCTCGGCCGTGATCTTCGCCTTCGGGGGCACCGCGCTGATCTCGACCAGCTTCTACATCGTCCAGCGCACCTGCCGCGCCCGGCTGGCCTTCCCGCCGCTGGCCCGGTTCGTGTTCTGGGGCTATCAGCTGTTCATCCTGCTGGCCGCGACCGGCTATATCCTGGGGATCACCCAGGGCAAGGAATATGCCGAACCCGAATGGTACGTCGACCTGTGGTTGACGGTGGTCTGGGTGGCCTACCTGATCGTTTTCGTCGGCACGATCATGAAGCGCAGCGAGCCGCACATCTATGTGGCCAACTGGTTCTTCCTCAGCTTCATCCTGACCGTGGCGTTGTTGCACCTGGTCAACAACGCCAACATCCCGGTCTCGATCTTCGGTTCGAAGTCCTATCCGGTCTGGGCCGGCGTGCAGGGCGCGCTGGTGCAGTGGTGGTACGGCCACAACGCCGTGGGCTTCTTCCTCACCGCCGGCTTCCTGGCGATGATGTACTACTTCGTGCCGAAGCAGGCCGATCGTCCGATCTACTCCTATCGCCTGTCGATCGTGCACTTCTGGTCGCTGATCTTCCTCTACATCTGGGCCGGTCCGCACCACCTGCACTATACCGCGCTGCCCGATTGGGCGCAGACCCTTGGCATGCTGTTCTCGGTCATGCTGTGGATGCCCAGCTGGGGCGGGATGATCAACGGCCTGATGACGCTGAACGGCGCCTGGGACAAGGTTCGCACCGATCCGATCATCCGCATGATGGTGTTCAGCCTGGCCTTTTACGGCATGTCGACCTTCGAAGGGCCGATGATGTCGATCAAGGCGGTCAACAGCCTGTCGCACTATACCGACTGGACCATCGGCCACGTGCACTCCGGTGCGCTCGGCTGGAACGGGATGATCACCTTCTCGGCGATCTACTTCCTCGCCCCGCGCCTGTGGAACCGCGAGCGGATGTATTCGCTGCGGATGATCAACTGGCACTTCTGGCTGGCCACTTCCGGGATCGTTTTCTACGCCTCCTCGATGTGGGTCACCGGGATCATGGAAGGCCTGATGTGGCGTGAATACGGCGCCGACGGGTACCTGGTGAACAGCTTCGTCGAAACCGTCGCGGCCAAGTTCCCGATGTACCTGCTGCGTGCCTTCGGCGGGGTGCTGTACCTCTCCGGTGCGCTGATCATGGCGTTCAACGTGTGGCAGACGATCATCGGCAACCTCCGTCAGGAAGAGCCGCTGCGTTCCGCCGAATACGATCCCGCCCGCGACGTGCCGCACACTGCGGTTCCGGCCGAATAAGGGGGTGACAGACAATGACTGAAGCAACCAAAGAACCCTATGCCCGGCACAAGAAGCTGGAGCGGAACGTGGCACTGCTCGGGGCCTGCGCCTTCGCCGCGGTGATCGTGGGGGGCATTGTGGAAATCGCTCCGCTGTTCTGGATCGACAACACGATCGAGAAGGTGGACGGGATGCGTCCCTACACTCCGCTGGAACAGGCCGGTCGCGACATCTACATCCGTGAAGGCTGCTATGTCTGCCACAGCCAGATGATCCGTCCGTTCCGGGACGAGGTCGAACGCTATGGCCACTACAGCCTTGCCGCTGAATCGATGTACGACCATCCGTTCCAGTGGGGCTCGAAGCGTACCGGGCCGGACCTGGCGCGCGTCGGCCTGAAGTACTCGGACGAATGGCACGTCCAGCACCTCAAGAACCCGCAGGCCGTGGTCCAGGGTTCGGTGATGCCGCAATATGCGTTCCTCGCCGAAAAGGATCTCGACGCCGGAGACATGGGTGCGGGGCTTACCGCGCTCTACCGGGTCGGGGTTCCCTACACCGCCGAAGACATCAAGAAGGCCAACGACGATCTCAAGTCGCAGGCCGATCCGATGGCGGACAATGCCGACCTGCAGAAGCGCTATCCGAAGGCGCAAGTGCGTGACTTCGACGGCCAGCCCGATCGCCTGACCGAGATGGATGCCCTGGTGGCCTATCTCCAGGTGCTGGGCACCATGGTCGATGTCAACGCGCCTGCCGCCCAGGAAGCGCTGGCCAAGGAGAAGGGCCGGTGACCGGCCATTCGACTTACGAAACGCTGCGGCACTTCGCCGACAGCTGGGGACTGGCCGCGATGGTGGTCACGTTCCTGGTCCTGGTGGCTTGGCCTTTCCGGCCAAGCGCCAGGAAGGACAACGAAGCAGCCGCAAACATGATCTTCGCCGAAGACAGCCTTGGGGGTGACGACAATGGCGAATAAGAGAATCGACGAGCCTACGGGCATCGAAACTGTCGGCCATGAATGGGACGGCATTGAAGAACTGAACAACCCGCTGCCGCGCTGGTGGCTGATCGTGCTGGCCATGACCGTGGTCTTCTCGCTGGCCTATGTGGTGGTCTATCCGGCGATCCCGCTGGCGACCAAAGCCACCGAAGGGCTGTGGGGCTGGTCGAGCCGCGGCCAGCTGGCCGAGCAGATGGCGGCCGGTGTCGCCGAACGCAAGGCGGCAACCGACGCGATCGCGGCCATGCCGCTCGAGCAGCTCAGCTCGAACCCGGATCTCCTGGCCAAGGCGATTGCCGGCGGCAAGGCGGCCTTCCAGGTCAACTGCATCCAGTGCCACGGTTCGGGCGGGGCCGGCCAGCTCGGCTATCCCAGCCTGAAGGACGACGACTGGCTGTGGGGCGGCAACATCAAGGAAATCGAGACGACGCTGACCCACGGGATCCGCTCGCCCGACGATGCCGCAACCCGCACCAGCGCCATGCCCAGCTTCGGCAAGGACGGGATCCTGACCGGGGCCCAGATCGGCGATACCACGGCCTATGTGCTCTCGCTTTCGGGCAAGCATCCGGCCGACGCGGCGGCCCAGCGCGGCCAGGCGGTGTTCGCCGCCAACTGCGTGGCCTGCCACGGTACCGACGGCAAGGGCATGCGCCAGTTCGGCGCGCCGAACCTGACCGACGCGGTCTGGCTCTATGGCGGCAAGCCCGATCAGGTGACGGCTTCGATCACCAAGGCCCACGCTGGCGTGATGCCGGCCTGGGGCAACAAGCTCGACGCGGTCACCATCAAGATGCTGGCTGCTTACGTTCACTCGCTGGGGGGCGGTGAGGATTTCACGACTGCACCATCTGCACCTGCGAGCGGAACCCCTGGAAATGCTAAACCCCAATAATACGCCTACCCAGCATTCCAGCCTCTATGAAAAGCGGAAGGCCGTCTACCCGAAGGCGGTGGACGGCCCCTTCCGCCGCTTCAAGTGGCTGGTGATGATCCTGACCCTCGGGGTGTACTACATCACCCCGTGGCTCAGGTGGGACCGCGGTCCCTATGCCCCCAACCAGGCAGTGCTGATCGATCTGGCCAACCGCCGCTTCTACATGTTCGGGATCGAGATCTGGCCGCACGAATTCTATTTCGTGGCCGGGCTCCTCATCATGGCCGGGGTCGGGCTGTTCCTGGTGACCAGCGCGGTCGGCAGGGCGTGGTGCGGCTATGCTTGCCCGCAGACCGTGTGGACCGACCTCTACCAGCATGTTGACCGCCTGATCGACGGCGATCGCAACGCCCAGATCCGCCTCGCCGCAGCGCCCTGGGGGGCGAACAAGATCTTCAAGCGCGCGGTCAAATGGACGATCTATCTGGCGATCGCCTTCTGGACCGGCGGCGCCTGGATCATGTATTTCGCCGACGCGCCGACCCTGACGGTCGATTTTTGGACCGGCCAGGCCGCACCTGTCGCCTATGCGACCGTCGCCGTGCTGACCGCGACCACCTTCGTGCTCGGCGGCTTCTTCCGCGAGCAGATCTGCATCTACATGTGCCCCTGGCCGCGGATCCAGACCGCGATGCTCGATGAAAAGAGCCTGCTGGTCACCTACAAGGACTGGCGCGGCGAACCGCGCGGCTCGGTCAAGAAGGCGGCCAAGGCGCCCGACAAGTTCGGCGATTGCGTCGATTGCGACCAATGCGTCGCGGTCTGCCCGACCGGGCATGACATCCGCACCGGGACCGACATCAAGTGCATCACCTGCGCGCTGTGCATCGATGCCTGCGACAGCGTGATGAAGCAGCTCGGCCGGCCGCGCGGGCTGATCGACTATGCCACGCTCGAGGATTGCGAGGCTGAGCGCAAGGGCGGCGAACCGCGGCCGGTCAGCAAGGCGCTGTTCCACACCCGCACCCTGATCTACATGGGCGTGTGGGGCGCGATCGGGCTGGCGCTGCTGTTCGCGCTGGGCACCCGCACCCGGATCGACCTCAAGGTTCTGAAGGACCGCAACCCGCCCTATACCGTGCAGTCGAGCGGTGAGATCCGCAACGACTATACCGTCAAGCTGCTCAACATGCAGGCGCGTCCGCGGGTCATGCAGGTGACGCTGGAAGGACTGCCGGGGGCCAAGTTCTGGACTGCCGACATGCCCCGCGAACAGGCTTCGCGCGAACTCAGGCTGACCGTCCCGGCCGACCGGGTCGAACCGCTGCGGGTCTATGTCGTGGCGCCCGATGGAACCGCGGCGCAGAAGTTCACGTTCAACCTGAAGGCGCTTGATGAGGAAGGCGGGGCTGACTCCAGCGAAGTCAACTTCGATTCCCCGAACACGGCCGAGGAGAGCGGGCAATGAAGGCTTTCACCAAGGGACCGCTGACCGGCAAGCACTTTGCCGCGATCATCGTCAGCTTCTTTACCGTGGTGATCGCGGTCAATCTGGTGATGCTCCGCGCCGCCAGCTCGACCTTCGGCGGGGTGGTGGTCGACAATTCCTATGTCGCCAGCCAGAACTTCAATTCCTGGCTGGCAGAAGCGGAAAAGGAAAAGGCCCTCGGCTGGTCGGCCGAGGCCGAACGGCTCGGCGACGGGCGAGTCGCGGTCAAGCTGGCCGGCGCCCCGCGCGACGGGGTGTCGCTCGGCGCGGTGGCCCGCCATCCGCTGGGCCACGCCCCCAACCAGGAGCTGCGCTTCACCCGCGAGGCCGATGGCCGCTTCGTCTCTGACAAGGCGCTGCCGGCCGGGCGCTGGCGGGTCCGGTTCGAAGCGGTGGCCGGCCAGCAGCGCTGGCGGACCGAACAGGATGTCAAGTGAACGCACTCAGTCATGAACCCGGCGCGACCGGCGGGGAAACGACCGTCCTGGTCGTTCCCGGCATGCATTGCGCTGGGTGCATGGCCAAGGTTGAGCGGGCGCTGGCGGCGGTGCCGGGGGTAACCTCGGCCCGGGTCAACCTGACCGCCAAGCAGGCCCGCGCCGAACACGGACCTGAAGTCGAAGCGGCACAGCTGATCGCCGCGCTTGATGCCGCCGGCTTTGCCAGCCAGCCGCGCTCCGAGGAACTGACCCGCGCGCCGTCGGCGGTGAAGCCGCTGCTCGCCCCGCTGGCGGTGGCGGGCTTTGCCTGCATGAATGTGATGCTGCTCTCGGTCTCGGTCTGGTCCGGGGCGGACGGATCGACCCGCAGCCTGTTCCACTGGATTTCGGCGCTGATCGGGATGCCGGCAATCGCCTATTCGGGCACACCGTTCTTCAAGTCGGCCTGGGCCGTGCTGAAGCGCGCGCGGACCAATATGGACGTGCCGATCTCGATCGGGATCGTGCTGGCCACCGGCCTGTCGTTCTACGAAACGCTGACCGGCGGGCACGACGCCTATTTTGATGGCGTGCTGATGCTGATCCTGTTCCTGCTCGCGGGCCGCACGCTCGATGCGATGATGCGCGACCGGGCCCGGGCCGGGGTCGATGCCCTGCTCAGCCAGGCCGCCCCCGGAGCCAGCGTGGTTTCGGCCGACGGAACCCTGCAATGGGTCGCCGCGGCAGATCTGGTGCCGGGCATGGTGATGCGCGTCGCCGCCGGTGACCGGCTCGCCGCCGATGGCGAGATCGTCAATGGCACCAGCGCGTTCGACCAGTCGCTGTTGACCGGGGAAAGCCATCCGGTGGCGGCAACGGTCGGGGCGACGGTCCACGCCGGGACGCTCAACCTCGATGCCCCGGTCGATGTGCGGGTCACCGCCGCCGGGGCCGATACCTCGCTGGCCGAGATCGCCCGGCTGATGGACGCGGCCGAGCAGCCGCGCTCGGTCTATGTCCGGATCGCCGACCGCGCCAGCCGGCTCTATGCCCCTGCGGTCCATACCCTGGCCTTTGCCAGCTTCGTCGGCTGGATGATCGCCGGGGCCGGGGCCTACCAGTCGATCGTGATCGCCATAGCGGTGCTGATCATCACCTGCCCCTGCGCGCTGGGCCTGGCGGTTCCGGTTGCGCAGGTGGTCGCATCCGGCGCGCTGATGCGCGAAGGGATCATGGTCAAGGACGGCAGCGCGATCGAGCGCATGGCGCTGGTTGACCGGGTGCTGCTCGACAAGACCGGTTCGCTCACGCTGGGCCAGCCCGAACCCGATCCGGCGGTGATCGCCGCGCTCGATGGCGATGCCGCCAGCGTCGCGCTGGGCCTCGCCTCGCACAGCCGCCATCCGCATTCGCGCAGCATCGAGGCGGCACTGCTGGCCCGGGGCTTGCGCGCGGTGCGGGTCGATGGGGTGGCGGAGACCGCCGGAATCGGCCTGTCGGGCAACTGGAACGGGCGCAAGGTCTCGCTCGGCCGCAACGATGCCGCCGATGTGGTTTCGACCACCCTGCGGATCGAAGGGCGGCCCGATCTGCTGATCCCCTTTACCGACCGGCTGCGCCCCGATGCCCACGCCGCGCTGGCGCGGATGAAGGCGATGGGGCTCGAAGTCTCGCTGCTCTCGGGCGATAATGCCGCCGCCGTGGCCGAAGTGGCGCGTGAGGTCGGGCTGTTCGCCCAGGCCGCCGCCAGCCCGGCCGACAAGCGCGATGCGATCGCCGCGTTGCAGGGCCAGGGCCACAAGGTGTTGATGGTCGGCGACGGGCTCAATGATGGGCCGGCGCTGGCCGCCGCCGATGCCTCGATCGCGCCGGGCAGCGCCAGCGATGTCGGACGTCAGGCCGCCGATCTGGTGTTCCTGGGGGATTCGCTCAATGCCCTGCCGCGCGCGGTTGTCGCGGCGCGGCGGACGATGCGGGTGGTGCGGCAGAACTTCGCCCTGGCGATAGGTTATAACGTGCTCGCCGTGCCGCTGGCGATCTTGGGCTAT
Source organism: uncultured Novosphingobium sp. (assembly GCA_964573075.1). Lineage (GTDB taxonomy): Bacteria > Pseudomonadota > Alphaproteobacteria > Sphingomonadales > Sphingomonadaceae > Novosphingobium. The sequence goes on from CAZNII010000051.1 coordinate 14,164, forward strand.
GTCAACCCGATGATCGCGGCTGCGGCAATGTCGGGCTCCTCACTGGTGGTGGTCGCCAATTCGCTGCGGCTGGTAAGGGCGGCAAAATGAACGGGATCGCTTTCCTGCTGCCGATCGCGCTGGGGCTGGGCCTGCTCGGGCTTGGCGCATTCTTCTGGGCGCTGCGACGCGGCCAGTTCGAGGATCTCGACGGCGCGGCCAACCGGATCCTCTATGATGACGATGAGGGGCCGATCGCATGAGGGGCGCACAGTTCGGCATCGTCGCGCTGATCCCGGCGATGTTCAACCTGACCGTGGTGACCAGTGGCGAGACCATCGCCATGCAGATCTGCACCGGCGACGGGCAGGTCCACACCGTTCAGGTGCCTGTCGGCGGCTCGGGATCGGGCAAGGGCGATGGCCAGGGCCTGTGCTGCGCCAAGGGGTGCCATGCCGGGAATTCGCGAAAACGCGTCGCCCCCAAAAATTGAGCTTGCGCAATGAAGCTTCGGCCGGGCCGGGGCATGCAGGGGCCAATGTGGACTTATTACCCCGAACTGCTCGAAACGCCGGTGCCGCGTTACACCAGCTTCCCGACCGCGGCCGAATTCGGCCCCGGGCTTGGCGCGGAGGACCTGGGCCAGGCGCTTGAGGCCAGCAGCGGGGCGGTTTCGCTCTATCTGCACATCCCGTTCTGCGAAAAGATCTGCTGGTACTGCGGCTGCAATACCGGGGCGGCGAACAAGACCCAGCGGCTGTCGAACTACCTCGATTCGCTGCACCGTGAAATCGCGCTGACCGGGGTGCGGCTGAACCGCGATGCGGCGGTCCGGCGTATCGCCTTCGGCGGGGGCAGCCCCAACGCGATCTCGCCGACCGATTTCGTCAGGCTGGTCGATGCCCTGACCCTGCACATGCCACTCGACAATCCCGAATGGTCGATCGAGCTTGACCCTCGCACGCTGAACGCCGGCTGGGGCCAGGTGCTGGGCGTCGTCGGGGTCGGCTATGCCAGCCTTGGGGTGCAGACCTTCGATCCCGCGCTGCAGGCAGCGATCGGCCGGGTCCAGCCCGATGCCGATATCGTCAAGGCGGTCGACCTGCTGCGCGCCAACGGGGTCAATTCGCTCAATTTCGATCTGATGTACGGCCTTCCGGGGCAAACCCTGCAAGCGCTGGAAGCCACGCTTGAGCGCGCGGTCGAGCTGGGAGCGGACCGGATCGCGCTGTTCGGTTATGCCCATGTCCCGCACATGCTGCCGCGTCAGCGCCGGATCGACGCAAGCGCGCTGCCGGGGCAGGTCGAGCGCTTCGCCATGGCCGAATTCGGCTATCGCCTGCTGACCGCCGCGGGTTACGTCCCGATCGGGTTCGACCATTTCGCCAAGCCGGGCGATCCGATGGCGCGGGCGGTTGCCGAAGGGCGGCTGCACCGCAATTTCCAGGGCTTTACCGACGATCCGGCCAAGGTTCTGGCCGGGCTGGGCGCTTCGGCGATCGGCTGCTTCCCGGACCTGCTGGTCCAGAACGAGAAGAACGCCGGGCGTTATCGCATGCTGTTGTCGCAGGATCGCCTGCCGGCCACCCACGGGGTGCGGCGCAGCGCCGACGACAAGCGCCGCGGCGCGGTGATCGAGGCGCTGCTGTGCTATGGAAAGGCCAGCCTCGATGCCGATCTGGCCGCCGAAGCGGCAGCAAAGCTGGCCCCGTTCAGCGAACGCGGCCTCGCCGCCCTCGAAGGCAACCAGTTGACGATCGCCCCGGGCGGATTGCCCTATGCGCGGACCATTGCCGCGCTGTTCGATCCCTATCGCCAGGATTCGGTGCGCCGCTTCAGTTCGGCGGTCTAGGCTTTGCAAAGCCGGAAGGGGCAAACCCCAAAAAAAGTGAGCGGTCACCGCGAGGATGGCCGCTCCAGGTGGGGAGAACCGTGAATTTCGTGCAGCGCGGATCGGCTCCGTGCCTTGCTTGCCCGCTGCAATAGCACCGCCTTGCGGGCATGCCTTGACGGGGATCAAATCGGCGCAATTTGAATTGCGTGGCCGGCGATCGCCGCCTTGGCTCTTGCGCTGCTTAACCGCTCGGTTAAACGGTTCGGGCACAAGGGAGACTGCCATGGACCTTTCGCTTTCCGGCCGTACGGCGCTGATCACCGGGGCCTCGTCGGGATTTGGCGCCCATTTCGCGCGACTGTTCGTGCGCGAAGGGGCGCGGGTGGTGATCGGGGCGCGGCGGGTTGACCGGATCGCGGCGCTGGCCGAGGAACTGGGCGATGCCGCGCTGGCCGTGGCGATGGACGTGACCGACGAAGCCTCGCTGATCGCCGCCTATGACGCTGCCGAGGAACGGTTCGGCACGGTCGATACGGTGATCGCCAATGCCGGAATTTCGGCCGACGGCCGATCGACCGAGGTGAGCGCCGCCGATCTGGCCGGCCTGGTCGCGACCAATTTCAACGGGGTTTACCTGACCGCCCGCGAAGGGGCGAAGCGGATGATTGCCGCCGGGTTCAAGGACAGCGAACGCGGCCGGATCGTGCTGATCGGATCGATCACCGCCGAACTGACCGCGCAAGGCGATGCGGCCTATGCCGCCAGCAAGGCCGGGGTCGCCCATCTGGGCCGGCAGTTCGCGCGCGAATGGGTCCGCCAGGGGATCAACGTCAACACCATCCAGCCCGGCTATATCCAGACCGAGATCGCCGGGGACTGGTTCCAGACCGAAGGCGGGCAGCGCCAGATCGCGGCGTTCCATCGCCGGCGGATGTGCCCGATCGAAGCACTCGACGCGCCGCTGGTGTTCCTGTGCTCGGATGCCTCGCGCCATGTCACCGGCGCAACGATCACCATCGACGACGGGCAGGTGCTGTAATGGCCGGCGAAGATACCACTCCGGTCATCATCGGCGTCGGCCAGTATTCCGAGCGGGTCGGCGAGCCCGGCTATCGCGAGCTCAGCCACATGGACCTGGCCGGCGAGGCGCTGAAGGCGGCCTTTGCCGATGCCCGGGCTAAGCGCAAGCTCGGCCCGGCACTCGATACGCTTGCGGCGATCCGCCAGTTCGAGATTTCGGCCACCCGCTATTCGGCGCCGTTCGGCCATTCGAACAACACCCCGCGCTCGATCGCGCGGCGGGCCGGGGCCAATCCGGCGCGGGCGATCCTCGAAGTGGTCGGCGGGCAGGGACCGCAGCGGCTGGTCGGCGAACTGGCGGCGGAAATTGCCGCGGGGCGTTCGAAGATGGCGGCGGTGGTCGGGTCGGAAGCGATCTCGACCATGCGCGCATTGCTCGCCCGCGGCGAAAAGCGCGACTGGTCGGAGAAGCGCCGCGGCACCCTCGAGGATCGCGGGCCGGGCTACGAGGGCGTGGTCGACATGACTTCGATCCGCCACGGGGTCGGCGCGCCGATCGGCGGCTATGCCATTGCCGAGAACGTCCGGCGCGAGCGGCTGGGGCTGTCGCTGCAGGACTACCGGCTGGAAATCGGCAAGCTGTTTGCACCTTTCACCCAGGTCGCCGCGGCCAATCCGCACAGCGCCGCGCCGACCGCGCGCTCGGCGGAGGAACTGGCCGAACTGACCGAGCGCAACCGGCTGGTCGCCGAACCCTATGGCCGGCTGGTCGTGGCGCGCGATCAGGTCAACCAGGGCGGAGCGGTGGTGATCGCCAGCATTGCCGAAGCACGGCGGCTGGGCGTGCCGGAAGACCGCTGGGTCCACATTCACGGCGTGGCCGATTGCGCCGAACCTTCGATGCTGAGCCGAGAGAATCTGGAGCAGAGCCCGGCGGCGGTCGCGGCCATTTCAACTGCTTTCGAGATTGCCGGCAAGGGCTGGCAGGACCTCGCCGCGATCGACCTCTATTCGTGCTTCGCGATTCCGGTCTTCAACCTGCTCGATGCCTTCGCCCTCAACCGCGACGATCCGCGCGGCTGGACGCTGACCGGCGGCCTGCCGTTCTTCGGCGGGGCCGGGAACAACTATTCGGCGCACGGCATTGCCGAAGCGGTCCAGCGTTGCCGCGCCGCGCCGGGCAGCTTCGCACTGGTCGGGGCCAACGGCGGGATCATGAGCAAATATGCCGCCGGGGTCTATTCAACCGCGCCGGCCAGCTGGAAGAAGAGCCGCTGGAACAGCCTGCCCAAGATCAAGCCGGCCTTCGCCGTGCTCGATGCCCACGATGGCGAAGCGGTGGCGGAAAGCTTCACGATCCAGCCGGGCAAGAGCGGCGAAACCGCCACGCTGGTCGCTCGGGTGGGACAGGCCCGGGTGCTGGCCAACAGCACCGACCCCGCGATCTGCGCCGAGCTGCGCGCCGGCAAGGTCGGCGGCCGCGCGGTGCG
>CAZNII010000052.1:0-11811 GCA_964573075.1 uncultured Novosphingobium sp.
TGGAACGCGCCAAGTTCCGCAATCTGCGCGATGCGATCGAGCGGGAAATCGGCGCACCGCCGCTGATCTATCGCGCCGGACGCTATGGCGTCGGAGCCAACACGGCCGGGATCCTGTCGGAAGGCGGGATCGCGATCGACAGCTCGGTCCGTGCCCGGTTCGACTACAGCTCGACCGGCGGCCCGAATTTCCGCGACCTGCCCGTCACCCCGTGGTGGATCGACCGCAATGCCGGGCTGATGGAGCTGCCGCTGACCACGGTCTATTGGGGGCTGCTGCGCCAGCTCGGCCCGATGCTCTACGCTCGGATGTGGCGCGTCCCCCGGCTGCGCGGCGCGCTGGCGCGGATCGGGTTGCTCGAACGGATCCCCCTAACCCCCGAAGGCGTGACCATTGACGAGGCGCTGCGCGGGATCGACATCGCGATCGACGAGGGACTGCCGGTGCTGGTCTTTTCGTTCCACTCGCCCTCGCTCGCCCCGGGTTATACCCCTTATGTCCGCAGCGAGGCCGATCTCGACGCCCTTTACGGGTGGTTCCGCCAGGCTTTCGGATATCTGCGTCAGCGCGGCGTTGCCCCCACCAGAGTCAGCGAACTGGTTGCAGCGGTCGAGCTTGCCTAAGCTGGCGGGCCAAGCTAACGCGCGGCACGCAATCGCGTTGTGCATGGGCCTGTAGCTCAGTTGGTTAGAGCTGGCCGCTCATAACGGCTAGGTCGCGGGTTCGAGTCCTGCCGGGCCCACCAGCACAAGCGATCGCCGCCGCGGGTCGGGGAGTAGCGCAGCCTGGTAGCGCATCTGCTTTGGGAGCAGAGGGTCGCAGGTTCGAATCCTGTCTCCCCGACCAACCGCCCGGCAGGACTTCTGCCAAAGCCTGGATGTTCCCTCGAAGTATCCCGAACGAAAGCGCCCCTCCGCGGCGGGTGACCATTGCCTGTCGTTTGTGTGCTACGCATCTGGCTGCGGAGTGACTTGTGCGGCAAGCCAGTCCCTGATTTCGCGCGCCGCTCGGGTCAGGGCCGCCTCCCTGGGCCAGGTCACGTAGAATCCCTTGCCGGTTTCAAGCCGGTGGTCGGTCAGACGAACCAGCACCCCCTTCGCAACCAGCGGCGCAACCAGGTGGTGCCAGCCCAGGGCAATTCCCTGCCCTTCGATCACTGCCTGGATGACCAGGACATAATCATTGATCTGCAGCCCCTTTGGCGCCTGCTGGTCGGAAATGCCGGCCGAGACGAACCATTCGTTCCAGGTCGTTGCGGTGCGAAATGGCTCTTCCAGATGAATCAGGCGATGCGACAACAGGTCCTCGGCGGTGACCGGCCGGTCAAACCTGGCCGAATAGCCCCAGCCGCACACCGGGTAGATCTCTTCCGCCGCCAGCAAGGTGCATTCGTCACCTGGCCAGTCGTTCGGAGTGCCGACCCGGATTCCCAGCGGAATATTTTCGTCCTGCAGATTGAGGTCGCGATCCGACGTCTGGATGCGCAGGTCGATCTCGGGCAGGGCCTCGCGCAGCGCCTGCATCCGTGGCACCATCCAATAGGCCGCGAAGGCCGTCGAGCAGGAAAGGGTAACGTGGCCGCCGTCCGCCGCGGCACGCAGGTTTGCCGCCGATCGCTGGATCTGCCCCAGCCCCATGGCGACATCAGCATGGAACTTCAGCCCGGCCTCGGTCAGCCGGACCCGGCGGTATTCGCGCCGGAACAGCAAGGCGCCAAGCTGCTCCTCAAGCCGTCCGATCGCATAGGAAACCGCAGCCTGGGTCATCCCCAGCTCGCGCCCTGCCGCGCTGAAGCTGGATAGCCGGCCGGCCGCCTCAAATACGACCAGCCCGTTCAGCGAGGGCAACAGGCGACGCAATGCTTCCATAAATTGACCTTATCAATTTGATGATGCTTTTCCAGCGTTACAGGGCGGTCCGGTCAATTTAATATCGCCTATCCCTTATGGAGGAAGCGATGACGGACAATGCGGAGCTGGTTGCACCCGAAAGCAAACGCCAACGCGGGGGGCGCAGCGCCCGCCAGGCTGCACGGGGCGGCGGACCCAAGGGTATTGGCCGTCCCTACATCATCCGCGGCATCCCGACCTATGACATCATGGGCGAGGAATCGCTGCTGCGGATCGAGGAAACCGCCGACCGCATCCTTGCAGAAGTCGGCATCGAATTCCGCGACGATCCCGAAGTGCTCGAACTGTGGAAGCGCGCCGGAGCCATGGTTGACGGCGTCCTGGTCAAGTTTGAGCCCGGCATGCTGCGCGAGATCCTGAAGACCGCGCCGCAGGAGTTCACCCAGCACGCGCGCAATCCGGCCAACAATGTCCGGATTGGCGGCAACGCCGTGGTCTTCTCGCCCAGCTATGGCAGCCCCTTCGTGATGGATCTCGACCAAGGCCGGCGCTACGGCACGATCGAAGACTTCCGGAACTTCATCAAGCTGGCCCAAGCCTCGCCCTGGCTGCACCATTCGGGCGGAACGATCTGCGAGCCGACCGACATTCCGGTCAACAAGCGCCACCTCGACATGGTCTATTCGCATGTCCGCTATTCGGACCGGGCCTTCCTCGGCTCGGTCACCGCCGCCAGCCGCGCGCAGGATTCGATCGACATGGCGCGGATCGTGTTCGGCCGCGATTTCGTCGATCAACACTGCGTGATCATGGGCAACGTCAACGTCAATTCGCCGCTGGTCTGGGACGGGGTGATGACCAGCGTAATCCGCACCTACGCTGCCGCCAACCAGGGTAGCGTGATCGTGCCGTTCATCCTCGGCGGAGCGATGGGCCCGGTCACCAATGCCGGCGCGATCGCCCAGTCATTGGCCGAAACGATGGCCGGCTGCGCGATCACCCAGCTGGTCCGCCCCGGCGCGCCGGTAATCTTCGGCAACTTCCTGTCCAGCATGTCGCTGCGTTCGGGCAGCCCGACGTTTGGCACCCCGGAACCGGCAATTGGTTCGATGGTGGTCGGCCAGCTGGCCCGCCGTCTCAAGTTGCCGCTGCGCTGCTCGGGCAGTTTCACCACCAGCAAACTGCCCGATGCCCAGGCAATGAACGAAAGCACCATGTCGATGCTGGCCGCAGTGCATTGCGGGGCCAACTTCCTGCTGCATTCGGCAGGGTTCCTCGATGGACTGCTGTCGATGAGCTATGAGAAGTTCATGATGGACGCCGACTTCTGCGGGGCGCTTCACTCCTACCTCGACGGGGTCAAGGTGGACGAGAACACGCTCGCCCTCGAAGGTTTCAAGGAAGTCGGCCACGGCAACCACTTCTTCGGCTGTGCCCACACCCTTGCCAACTACGAGACCGCGTTCTGGGATTCTGAAATCGCCGACAACGACGCCTTCGAGAACTGGGAGGAAGCCGGCTCGGTCGATGCCGCGACCCGCGCCAACCGGCGCTGGAAGAAGGCCCTGGCCGACTACGAGGCTCCCGCGCTCGACGAAGGCATCGACGAGGCGCTGAAGGACTTCATCGCCCGCAAAAAGGGCAGCATGGAAGACATGTGGTACTGAGCGGTCAGATGTCCTTCACCAGCCTTAGCGCGTCATAGATCGCCGCGTGGGTGTTGCGCGCGGCGACGGCATCACCGATCCGGAACAGCTGGAAAGTCCCTTCGGCGTTGCTGCGCACGGATTGCGGACGCCCGTCGAGCAGCTCCTCATGCGACATTTCGCCGAGGTTCGATGACAGTGGCTTGAGCGCGAAATAGAGCTCATCGAGCGGGATCGTGCCGTGGTTAACCACCACCTGGTCGCACCGGCGAACCTGCGCCACCCCGCCATAATCGCTGCCGACACTGGCAACCAACTCGTTCCCTTCGCGCGCGACCGCATCGAGCCGGTAGGTCACGGTGAAGACCGTATCGAGCTGTTGCAGGCTGCGCATGTAGGGCACCAGGTTCATCGCCATGACCTCGGGCGCAAAGCTGCGGTCGGGGGTCATGATTTCGACCTTGCCGCCGGCCTTGGCGATCACTTCGGCGGCCTGCAGCGCAGCATGGTCGCCCGCGTCGTCATAGACCAGCACGTTGCTGCCCGGCCGGACATCGCCGGAAATGATGTCCCAGGCGGAAACCACCAGATCGTTGCCGGACTTCAGCACTGCGGTATCGGGCAGGCCGCCGGTGGCGACGATCACCACGTCCGGATCTTCGGCAAGGACCGCCTCGGCATCGGCCCAGCAGTTGTAGCGGATGGTGACGCCCAGCCGGTCGCACTGGGCAAGTCGCCAATCGATGATCGAGATCATCTCGCGCCGGCGCTCGCTCTGCGCGGTCAGGCGGATCTGGCCGCCGGCCCGCTCGGCCGCTTCCAGCACCAGCACCTCGTGCCCGCGCTCGCCCGCAACCCGCGCCGCCTCGAGCCCCGCCGGACCCGCGCCAACGATCACCACTTTCTTGCGGGCCGTCGCCCAGGGAATATCGTGCGGCATGGTCTCTTCGCGGCCGGTGGCGGCGTTGTGGATGCAGAACGCGAGACCGCCCTGGTAAATCCGGTCGAGACAATAGTTCGCGCCGACGCAGGGACGGATCTGGTCCTCGCGGCCTTCGATGATTTTCCGCACGATGTGCGGATCGGTCATGTGTGCGCGGGTCATGCCCACCATGTCGAGCAGGCCCGAAGCGATCGCGTGGCGCGCGGTGGCGACATCCTGGATCTTGGCGGCGTGGAAGGTCGGGAAACCGGTGGCCTGGCGCACTTCGCCGGCGAAATCGAGGTGTGGGGCGCTGGCCATGCCCTGGATCGGGATCATGTCGGTCAGCCCGGGATCGGTGTCGATATGCCCGCGCGCCACATTGAGATAGTCGACCAGCCCGCTATCGCGCAGCCGCCGCGAGATCTCCAGTCCCTCCTGCCGGTCGATCCCGTCCTCCAGCCGTTCGTCGCCGGTATGACGCACTCCGAGGATGAATTCCGGCCCGACCCGTTTGCGGATTTCGCGCAGGACGTCGAAAGTGAACCGCATCCGGTTTTCGAGACCGCCGCCATAGGGCCCGTCGAGTTCGTTGGTCAGCGGCGACATGAACTGGTCTAGCAAGTGGCCATAGGCCTCGATTTCGACCCCATCCATCCCCGCAGCCTGCATCCGCTCGGCCGCATCGCCGAAGTCGCGGATGATCCGGGCGATATCCCAGTCCTCCAGCTTCTTGGGGAAGGCCCGGTGCGCGCGCTCCCGGTGGTGCGAGGGCGAGACCACGGGTAGCCAATCAGCGCTTTGTCCCAGCGGGTGCGCCGCCCCAGGTGGGTGAGCTGGATCATGATCGCCGAGCCCGCCTCGTGCACCGCGTCGGTCAGCTCGCGGGTCCACTTCACCACTTCGTCCTGCCAGGCGAGGATGTTGTTGAACACCGGCGGACTATCGCGCGAAACGGCGGCTGAACCGGCGGTCATGGTCAGCGCCACCCCGCCCTTCGCCCGCTCGACATGGTAGGCCCGGTAGCGACCCTTGGGCATCCCGTCCTCGGGATAGGCGGGTTCGTGCGCGGTGACGATCAGGCGGTTCTTGAGCGTCAGGTGCTTGAGCTGGAAGGGCTGGAGAAGCGGATCGCTGGACATGGCAGTGGGACTCGGCTCGCGTTGAATGGCTCGGTTCATCAAAAATGTTCACTACTATCAAGCGCAAGAACATGAATGAACATTTATTTGACATCAGTGATGGTCGAGCTAGTTTCCAGTCCGATGCACGATGCAATCCCCCCCAACGGCTGGCGCGGTTCGCCTGAACTGTGGATCGATGCTGCGCAAGCGGCACTGCTTGAATGCGGGGTCGAAGGGGTCAAGATCCAGCCGCTGGCCAAGGCGCTCGATCTGTCGCGCACCAGCTTCTACTGGTTCTTCAAGGATCGCGAGGAACTGCTTGCGGCATTGCTGCGGCGCTGGCGCGAAAAGAACACCGGAAATCTGGTCCGGCAGACCGAAGCCTATGCCGAGACCGTGGCCGAAGCCATGCTCAACGTCACCGATTGCTGGCTGAATTCCGAGCTGTTCGATGCCCGGTTCGAATTCGCAGTGCGGAGCTGGGCGTTGCAGAGCGATGCGGTGCGCGACGAAGTCCAGCACGCCGATGCCGAGCGGCTGGAGGCGCTGACCGCGATGCTTGTGCGCTTCGGCACCGATCCCGCACTGGCCGAAGTGCGCGCCCGGACCACTTATCTCACCCAGATCGGCTACATCTCGATGCAAACGTGCGAGGACCTGGCAACCCGCATGGCCCGGATCCCGAGCTACGTCGAAATCTTCTCGGGCCAGCCGCCAGAGCCGCGCGAGATGGCGCGGTTTCATGCCCGGCATGGCTACGTCCCGGCGTGACCCCGCTGGACGTATTGCCTTGCCTTGCAGCCAAATGATCGGCTTGCGATTTGCACAGTGCCGGCTGCTACAGCGCAGACAGGAACGCGATTGCGACAGTGGCAATCCGCCCGAAATCTTCCGTTCCCAGCCCATCCTCATGTTGATAAGGGGCAGCAACAAGGGCGACCGCGACAACACAAGGCGGCAAAAGGCAAGGGATCTCCGGAATGGATCATGCGGACGTTGTAATCGTGGGAGCCGGTCATGGCGGCGCGCAGGCGGCGGTGGCGCTGCGGCAGAACGGGTTCGAAGGCTCGATCCTGGTGATCGGGCGCGAGCCCGAGATTCCCTATGAGCGGCCACCGCTGTCCAAGGAATATCTCGCCCGGGAAAAGACCTTCGAGCGGATCTGCATTCGGCCGGCCCAGTTCTGGGAAGACAAGGGCATTTCCATGGCCCTGGGCAAGGAAGTGGCCGCAATCGATCCGGCCGCGCACAGCCTGACCCTGTCAGACGGCTCAAGCGTCAGCTACGGCAAGCTGGTCTGGGCAACCGGCGGCGATCCCCGCAAGCTGAGCTGCGCCGGGGCCGATCTTGCCGGAGTCTTCGCGGTCCGCACCCGTGCCGATGCCGACGGGCTGATGGCGGCGCTCGATGCCGGAGCCAAGACCGCGGTGGTGATCGGCGGCGGCTACATCGGGCTTGAGGCAGCGGCGGTGCTGACCAAACTGGGTGTCAAGGTAACCCTGCTCGAAGCCCTGCCCCGGGTGCTCGCCCGCGTTGCCGGCGAAGAATTGTCCCACTTCTACGAGGCAGAGCACCGCTCGCACGGGGTGGATCTGCGGACCGAGGCGATGCTTGATCATCTGATCGGCGAGGACGGCAAGGTGACCGGAGTCGCGATGGCCGATGGCACCGTGCTGCCGGCCGATCTGGTCATCGTCGGGATCGGGATCATCCCTGCGATCGGCCCGCTGCTGGCTGCCGGAGCGGTAGTTGGCAACGGCGTCGATGTCGACGAATTCTGCCGCACCTCGCTTGAGGACGTCTATGCGATTGGCGATTGCGCGGCCCATTCCAACCAGTTTGCACAAGGGGCGGTGATCCGTCTGGAGTCGGTTCAGAACGCCAACGACATGGCCGTGGTTGTCGCCAAGCACATTTGCGGCGATTCCCAGCCGTACAAGGCGACGCCGTGGTTCTGGTCGAACCAGTACGATCTCAAGCTCCAGACCGTGGGGCTTTCAAGCGGGCACGATGCCACCGTGCTGCGCGGCGATCCCGCAACGCGCTCGTTCTCGGTGATCTATCTGCGGCAGGGCAAGGTCCTCGCGCTCGACTGCGTCAACGCGATGAAGGACTATGTCCAGGGCCGCAAACTGGTCGAGGCCGGGGCCGCAATCGCGCCGGAGCGGCTGGCCGATGCCGAGGTGCCGCTCAAGGACATGCTCGAAGCCTGATCCGCGCTCAGCCGTGGTTCACACGGTGACAATCAGATACAATTCGCGGCAAGACAGCGCGGCATTGCCGGCGCATGTCTGACGCAACGCGAAAACAATCGGCGGGGAATACCATGCGCGCAACGGCAACAGCGCTCCATCGATTCGGACTGGGCGGCAAGGGTAGCGAAACGCCACCGGCCGATCCCAAGGCCTGGCTCAAGACCCAGCTGACCCGCTACGATCCCCGCCCTGCCCCGATTGCCGCGCTTCCTTCGACCGCGACCCTGATCGAAAAGCTGCGCGACGCGCGCGATGATCGCAAGGAGCGCAAGGACGAGGCCAAGGCCACCGGATCGGACCCCAAGGAGCGCGAGCGCGGCACACCAGGCCCGTTTCGCGACCTGCGCGACATCTACACCGCTGCGGTCGGCGCCCGCACCCAGGTGGCGCTGGCCAGCGAAACTCCGTTCATGGAGCGGCTGGTCCATTTCTGGTCCAACCACTTCGCCGTGTCGGTCGACAAGATCGCGGTGATCGGCTTTGCCGGCGCGTTCGAGTTCGAGGCGATCCGCCCGCACCTCAACGGCCGGTTCATCGACATGCTGAGCGCGGTCGAGCGGCACCCGGCGATGCTGCTCTATCTCGATCAGGCGGAGTCGGTCGGGCCCGACAGCCCTCTGGCCCAACGCGCCGCCGAGCGCGGACGAACACGCGGACTCAACGAAAATCTCGCCCGCGAAATCCTTGAGTTGCACACGCTTGGCGTGCGCAGCGGCTATGGCCAGGAAGACGTCACCGAGTTCGCCCGGGCGCTGACCGGCTGGACCGTTGGCGGGCTGGCCAAGCAGCCGCTGCTGCGCGGGCCCGGGCCGGGCTTCTGGTTCGCCGCGCCGATCCACCAGCCGGGCACCCGTACGATCATGGGCAAGCGCTACGCTCAGGGCGGAGAAGCGCAGGCCCAGGCCGTGCTAAACGATCTGGCCGTCCATCCCGCCACGGCCCGGCACATAGCCACCAAGCTGGCCCGTCACTTCGCCGCCGACGATCCGCCCCCGGCGCTGGTTGCGCGGCTCGAACTGGCCTTCCTTGCTTCGCACGGAGACCTGTCGACGCTTTACAAGGTGCTGATCGAGGCACCCGAGGTGTGGAGCGGCTCGCCCAAGTTCCGCACTCCGTGGGAATGGGCACTGGCCGCACTGCGGGCAACCGGAGTGATGGCGCTGCCTGGCGCCACAGCGGCGGGGGCCTTTACCCAGCTGGGCCAGGCGATCTGGAAACCGGGATCGCCCGCCGGTTTTGACGATGTCGCGGCCAGTTGGGCCGGGCCCGATGCGCTTTATCGTCGGGTCGAAGTGGCGCAGCGGATCGCCCAGCGCACCGCGCCGGCGGTGGATGCGCGGCGGCTCGCGGCGCAGATCTTTCCCGGCGCCCTGTCCGATGCCACCGCCCAGGCACTGGCCCGCGCTGAAAGCGGCGAACAGGCGCTGGCGCTGCTGCTGGCCTCGCCCGAAATGATGCGGAGGTGACCATGTTCGACAGACGCCAGATTCTGATCGGCGGAAGCGCCGCCGCGCTGATGGGCCCCAGGATCGCATTCGCAAAGGCCGAGACCGAGCGCCGCCTCGTCCTCCTGATCCAGCGCGGCGCGGCCGATGGCCTTGCCACCCTCGCCCCGACCGGTGATCCCGCCTATGCCGGGCTACGCGGCGATCTGGCCTCCGACCTGGTGGGCTTGCCAAAGCTGGGTGGATTGTTCGCACTCCACCCGTCTCTGCCCCAGCTCGGCGCGCTCTATGGCAAGGGCGAAGTGCTGTTCGCCCACGCCGTCGCCTCGCCCTATCGCGACCGCTCGCACTTCGACGGGCAAAACGTGCTCGAGACCGGCGGGGCCCTGCCCTATGACCGCAAGGACGGCTGGATGAACCGGCTGATCGGGCTGCTGCCCGGGCCGGGGATCAAGGGCCTGGCGGTTTCGGCGACAGTGCCAACCGCGCTGCGCGGCGATGTACAAGTGGCCAGCTATGCGCCGTCCAACCTGCCCGATGCCCCACAGGACCTGCTGCAGCGGGTCTCGATGCTTTACGAAGGCGATGCCCAGCTCCACGCACTGTGGAACGAGGCGCTGGCGACCCGGGCCATGGCTGGCGAACTTGGCCTGGGCACGGCCCGCGGCGCGGCTGCGGCCGGCAAGCTGATCGCCTCGCTGATGACCGGGCCTGAGGGCGCGAGGATCGTGATGGCCGAATCCGGCGGATGGGATACCCACGCCGGGCAGAAGAACCGGCTGGCCAACCAACTGACCGGGCTCGACGCGGTGCTTGCCGCGCTGCGCGAGAACCTGGGCGCGGCGTGGAAGGACACGCTGGTGGTGGTCGCGACCGAATTCGGCCGCACCGCTGCGGTCAACGGCACCGGCGGAACCGATCATGGCACCGCCAGCCTAGCGATGTTGCTGGGCGGCACCGTCGCTGGCGGACGGATCCTGACCGACTGGCCTGGGCTTGGCCCCAGCCAGCTTTATGAAGGACGCGATCTCAAGCCGACCATGTCGATCGATGCACTGCTGGCCGGGGCGATAGCCGGGCACTTCGGGCTCGATCCCGCCCAGGCCGCGCCGCGGCTGTTCCCGGGCGGGCAAGGCAAGCCGCTGAGCGGGCTGATCCGAAGCTAATCCGCCGGCTTGATCGCGCCCGGCTCGTTGGCGACGATTTCCAACACTGCGGTCCAGGCCGCGACGTTCTGCTCGAGCTGGGCCGGATCGACCTTGTCGAGCGTATCGTCGGGAGTGTGGTGCAGGTCGAAATAGCGGGTGCCGTCCTGGTCGAGGTCGATCACCGCCGGCTTCTGCGCGGCGATGATCGCGCCGGTATCGGCCCCGCCGCCGGCCTTGTCGCCGCTCGGCACGATCCCCATCGGCGCGAGTGCCGCCACGATCCGCGCCTGCATCGGCTTGTTCGCTTCGGACAGGTTGAACTTGACCCGCCAGACCCGGTCGGCCCCGAAATCGCTTTCCATGACCAGCGCGTGCGGCTCGGTGGCATGGGCCTTGCCATAGGCCGCCCCGCCGAACACGCCGATCTCCTCGCTGCCGGACCACAGCACCCGGATTGTCCGCAGCGGCTGGCCGCCGCGTCGGGCGCGCAGCGCGGCGGCGGTGATGATCCCGCAGCCGGCGGCATCGTCGATCGCCCCGGTGCCAAGGTCCCAACTGTCGAGGTGGCAGGCCAGCATGACCGGCGGCAATGCGGGATCGCGCCCCGGCAATTCGGCAATGACATTGCCCGAGGGCATGTTCGGCTGCGGCCGGCCTTCCAGCACCAGGTGGATCGTCATCGGCTTGCCGGTCCTGGCGATGCGGGCGATCAGGATCGCATCGGGGATCGAGACCGCGCCGGCCGGAATGGCCTTGGCCGGATCGGAAAAATTGGTCGCCCCGGTGTGGGGATCACGATTGTGGTCAGTGCCGACCGAGCGGATCACCACCCCGGCCGCGCCTTTGCTGGCGGCGATCGCCGGCCCCTGGCGCCGGGCCTGGCCGAATGGACCATAGCCGGCGCCGTCCTGACTGGCCACAAAGGCGTGGTCGATGAAGGCGACCTTGCCCTTCAGCGATCCATCGGGCGCGGCCTTGAGCGCATCGAGCGTCGGGAAATAGACCAGTTCAGCGGTGAGCCCGCCCTTGGGCGTCGGCACCGAATAGCCGAGCGCGGTGATATGCAGCTTGTGCGGATAGGGCGCGGTCAGTTCCGCCGTTTCCGCGCCGCGGACAAAGCCGGTGACGGTGAACGGCTCAACCCGGACGTTCTGGAACCCCAGCGCGGTCAGGCGGGCAACCGCCCAGTCGCGCGCCTTGGCCTCACGCTCAGACCCGGCAGGGCGCGCGCCGATCTCGGTCGTCAGGCCTTCGGTGATCTGCCAGGCCAGATCGTCGCCCTGATCGGCAAGCGCGGCGGTGGAGGCAAGCAGGGCGGAGAGCGCGGCGGCGCGGAACAGGTTTCGCATCGGGGCTGGCTATCGGGCGCATCGGCGCTTGGCAAGCCGGCCGATCAGATCGCGTAGCGATCCCGGCTGACG
>CAZNII010000052.1:11911-18442 GCA_964573075.1 uncultured Novosphingobium sp.
CCGGTAGCTGTTCGTCATGCTTGCCCCTGCCCCCTCGCCCCTGTAGAGGCGCGCCAAAGCTTCATACCAGATACCCAAAAGGACCGCCAATGGCCGCGCAATACGCCTTCGTCATGAAGGGCATGACCAAGACCTTCCCCGGTGCCCAGAAGCCGGTGCTGTCGAACATCAACCTGCAGTTCTACCAGGGTGCCAAAATCGGCATCGTCGGGCCGAACGGTGCGGGCAAATCGACGCTGATGAAGATCATGGGCGGGATCGACACCGATTTCACCGGCGAAGCCTGGCCGGGCGAGAACATCACGGTCGGCTACCTCCCGCAGGAGCCCGAGCTCGACAAGAGCAAGACCGTGCTGGAAAACGTCAAGGATGGCGCGCGCGATACCGCCGATCTGGTCGACCGTTTCAACGAAATCTCGATGATCATGGCCGATCCGCCGGAAGACGCCGATTTCGACGCGCTGATGGAGGAAATGGGCGACCTTCAGGCCAAGATCGATGCGGTCGACGGCTGGACGCTCGACAACCAGCTCGAAATCGCGATGGAAGCGCTGCGCTGCCCGCCGGGCGACTGGGCAGTGGACAACCTTTCGGGCGGTGAAAAGCGCCGGATCGCGCTGACCCGGCTGCTGATCCAGAAGCCCGACATCCTGCTGCTCGACGAACCGACCAACCACCTCGACGCCGAGAGTGTCGAATGGCTGGAAAACCATCTCAAGGAATATGCCGGCGCGGTGCTGATGATCACCCACGACCGCTACTTCCTCGACAACGTGGTCGGCTGGATCCTCGAACTCGACCGGGGCAAGTACTTCCCCTACGAAGGCAACTATTCGACCTACCTCGAGAAGAAGGCCAAGCGGCTCGAACAGGAAGAGCGCGAGGAAAGCGGCAAGCAGAAGGCGCTGGCCCGCGAACTCGAATGGATCCGCCAGACCCCGGCGGCGCGCCAGACCAAGTCCAAGGCCCGTATCCGCAAGTTCGAGGAACTGCAGAACGCCCAGGACAACCGCACCGTCGGCAAGGCCCAGATCATCATCCAGGTGCCCGAGCGCCTGGGCGGCAAGGTGATCGAGGCCAAGAACATCTCCAAGGCCTATGGCGACAAGCTGCTGTTCGAAAACCTCTCGTTCATGCTGCCCCCGGGCGGGATCGTCGGGGTGATCGGGCCGAACGGCGCGGGCAAATCGACCCTGTTCCGCCTGATCACCGGCCAGGAACAGCCCGACAGCGGGACGATCGAGATCGGCTCGACCGTGCACCTGGGCTACGTGGACCAGAGCCGCGACGACCTCAATCCGGCCAACAACGTCTGGCAGGAAATCTCGGGCGGGCATGACTACATGACCGTCAACAAGCAGGAGATGAGCACCCGGGCCTATGTCGGGGCGTTCAACTTCAAGGGCCAGGACCAGCAGAAGAACGTCGGCAAGCTCTCGGGCGGCGAACGCAACCGCGTTCACATGGCCAAGATGCTGAAAGAGGGCGGCAACGTCCTGCTGCTCGACGAACCGACCAACGACCTCGACGTCGAAACCCTAGCCGCGCTGGAAGACGCGATCGAAAACTTCGCCGGCTGCGCCGTGGTCATCTCGCACGATCGCTTCTTCCTCGATCGCCTCGCCACCCACATCCTCGCTTTCGAAGGCAACAGTCACGTCGAATGGTTCGAAGGCAACTTCGCGATGTACGAGGAAGACAAGCGCAGAAGGCTTGGCGATGCGGCTGACCGGCCGACCCGGCTGGCGTACAAGAAGCTGACCAGGTGATCTGGATCGGGGGCCGCAATTCCCTGCCCCCGTCCTAACCCTATCCTTACAAGTCCATTCACCCTGCCGACAGCACGACTCGCGTAGCTCTTGCCTCAATGTCGCCGCAATGGCGCGGCGCTTTGGATGGAGATACGGCCATGGCCGTGAAGTCGAACAGGAACTTGCGCCGCACCAGCATGATCGCGCTGGCGGTAGCCGCGCTTTCGCTGCCGGGCCTTGCCCAGGCTGCCCCCGAAGGCGGGCGCAGCTGGAACGACGGGCGCACCGCGCGCAGCGAATCGGGCCCGAGCTGGCAACCGCGCCAGGCCCCACCCCCACAGCAGCAGACCCAGCAGGCACCCCCGCCGCAGGCCCAGCGCAGCTGGTCGCCACCGCCGCAAGCGGCCCAGCCCGCCCCGCCCCCGCCTCCGCAGGCACGCCAGTCCGATTGGTCGGGCGGGAACCGTGGCGGCAACTGGCAAGGCGGCGATCGCGGCAACCGTGCCGAGCGCAGCGATCGTGGCGATCGCGGCGGCTGGAACGGCGGCAACCGCGATGGCGCGGCGCGCAGCTGGAATGGCGGCCAGTCCGCCAATCAGGCTCCGCCGCCGCCGCCGGTCCAGCAGCAGGCCGGGGCCGGCTGGAACAATACCGAGCGCCGTGGTGGTGACTGGCGTTCGCGCCGCGGCGAGCGTGACAGCGATGCCACCTGGCAAGGCGCCAGCCAGGGCAGCACCTGGCAGGGCCGTCAGCCCCAGACCCAGACGAGCCAGGGCGGCAACTGGACTGGCGAACGCCGGGATGAAGCCAGCTGGCGCCAGCGGGTCGAGCGTCGCGATGGAGACAACTGGCGCAGCCGCGACCGCGACGGCGGCCGCAACTGGACCGAAGGCAATCGTGGCGACAGCCGCCAGTATCGCACCTGGCGCGACAATGCCAACGACCCCAACTATGTCCGGCGTCACTGGAGCAGCAACGACCACCGCGACTACTGGCGCAACCGCAACTGGTCGAGCCACTGGGACCGCTCGCGCTACAACAGCTGGTCGGGCTGGAACAATCACTGGAACTGGAGCTATGGCAGCCACTACAACCGCTGGGATCGCCGCTGGCGCGACAACAGCCGGTACGACTGGTTCCGCTGGCGCAGCTACAACCCCAGCTACTTCCAGGTTGGCTACTACTACGCCCCCTATCGCGGCTATTCCTACAGCCGGCTGAGCATCGGCTTCTTCCTCGACTCGCTGTTCTTCGGCGAGGACTACTGGATTGCCGATCCGGGCTATTACCGTCTGCCCGAAGTCTACGGACCCTACCGCTGGATCCGCTATTACGACGACGCAGTGATGGTCGATATCTACACCGGCGAAGTGGTCGACGTGATCTACGACTTCTTCTGGTAAGGCGAAAGCCAAGACCGGAAACAGACAGGGCCCCGCGGCACATGCCCGGGGCCCTTCTTCATGCCGGCGATGGCTTGGCTATTTCATCCAGGGAGCCATCCGCCGCATCGTTCCGTCCTTGTCGAGCAAGTGGTGCTTCAACGCCGCGCCAACATGGAGCACGAACAGCACGATCATCAGGTTGGCGGTGATCTCGTGCAATTCGTGGAACATCCCCTGGGTCGGCTTGTCATAAGGAACGGGCAGCGCCGGGAAGTTGAACAGCCCGAAAATGCTGATCGGCTCTCCCTTGGTGAAGGCAGAGGACATGCCCCAGCCCGATATCGGGATCGCCAGCATCAGCACATAAAGCAACGCATGCACCACCTTGGCCAGCGCGGCTTCCCAGGCCTTGAGCGTTTCGACCAGCGGCGGGGACTTGTGCATCAGGCGCCAGACGATCCGCAGCACGGTCAGCACCAGGATCGTGATCCCGATAGCCTTGTGATTGCCCATGATCTGTGCCCGGTCCGGCTTGGGCAGGTCTTCAGCCACCCATGCGGCGGCGAAGTTGAGCATGATCAGCAGGGCGATGATCCAATGCAGGGCGACGGCGCCGCGCGAATAGCGGGCGATTGGAGTGCTGGCAGTTTCCATGGCCTGACAAGCTGGCGCAAAGTGCGGGCCGGAGCAAGCCCTAGATTGGGCCTGGCCAGCATGCCCGCAGCAAGCCGGAAAAGTTCGACCAACAGCATGATTTTGGTGATTTGCCCGGTTGCGGCAATCGGATAGGCATGACGTCATGAGCGCGTTCACCGATGCCCCCAACCCCGACAAGCTGGCCCTGCTGCGGATCGGCGCGCATGTCCGGCGGCGGCTGGAGGCCAATCCGCAGGTTCAGCGGATCGCGACCGACCGGGCGGAAATCTGGGCCGTGCCGGGCTTTCTGAGCGATCCCGAATGCGATCAGCTGGTCGCGTTGGTGGATCGCGCCTGCAAGCCCTCGGTCGTGATGGACCATGGCTATACCGAAGTCTGGCGGACCAGCAGCTCGGGCGATGTCGACCCCGGCGATCCCTTCATCCGCAAGATCGAAGAGCGGATCGACGCACTCCTCGACGTGCCGCACGAATGGGGCGAGACGATGCAGGGCCAGCGTTACCGCGAGGGCGAGGAGTTCAAGTACCACCTCGACCTGTTCTGGACCGAGGCTGCCTACTGGAAGGACGAAGCCCGGCGCGGCGGCCAGCGATCGTTCACCGCGATGGCCTATCTCAATGATGTGGCCGAAGGCGGGTCGACCGATTTCACCAACATCGGCCTGTCGATCCCGCCGCAGAAAGGCGTGCTGCTGGTATGGAACAACTGCCGGCCCGATGGCGTGCCCAACGACGATACGATGCATGCCGGAACACCGGTGATCAAAGGCGTGAAATACGTGCTGACCAAGTGGTACCGCACGCGCAAATGGGGGTAATGGAATGAACTTCGAACTGACCCGGCGGCAGTTTGCCGCGGGCCTGGCGGCGGGTGCCGGGCTGGGAATGGTGCCGGCCGGGGCAGCCCGCGCCGCCAGCGTGATCCCCCCCGAGCCGGGCGAAGACGGCCGGTTGATGGCACTGTTCCGCGAAGTTGCCCGGCGCGAGGATGCGCTCGATCCCTGGGGACTGATCTATCGCGGCGGCCAGCCCAACCTGGTGGCGCTGCGCCAGACCTTCACCGATGCGCCGCTGCGCAGCCGGCGGATGCTGGTCAAATGGGTGCTGGCCTCGTTGCGCCGGATCGACCGCACCAAGCTGAGCCCCGAGCGGCAAATTTCCTATGACATCTTCCTGCGCGACAAGCGCGAAACCGCGATGTGGCTGCAGCCCGACATGCTCGCGCTGGTCGTGGTGCGGCCCTTCACCCACTTCGGGGGGATGCATATCGAATTGCCGTCGCTGATCGCGAAGGGCGGCCCGCTGAGCTATGCCGGAGAGGCGGAATATCGCCGCAACCTCGAACTCATGCGGATCTTCCCCCAGGTCCTCGACAACGCGATTATCCGCTTCCGCCAGGGGATCGACAGCGGTGTGGTCGAAACCCGGCTGACCACTCGCAACATGATCGCCCAGATCGATGCGATCCTGGCCCAGCCGGTCGAGGAATCGCCCTTTACCTCGGCCGTGCGGGATTTCCCTGATACGATTCCGACCGAACGGCGCGACGAATTGAAGCGGCTCTACCTCGGCGTTGTCGGCAACGAGATCTACCCCGTTTACCGCCGGCTGCGCGGCTTCCTCAACGACGAATACCTGCCCTCTGCGCGCGAGGCGGTCGGGATTTCGGCGATGAAGGGCGGCGCCGGGCTCTATCTCAGGGCGATCGAAAGCCAGACCACGGTCAAGCTCGATCCCGAAGCCGTCCATCAGCTTGGCCTTGGCGAAGTGGCGCGGATCCAGCGCGAAATGGACGGGGTGCGCCAGCGCCTGGGCTTCAAGGGTCCGCTGCGCGAATTCTTCGACGATATTCGCAGCAACCCGCGCTATCACCCGAAAACCAAAGAGGAACTGGCCAAGGCGTTTGCCGATGCGGCCAAGGCGGTCGACGCCCAGATCCCGAAATATTTCAACAAGGTTCCCAAGGCCAAGCTGCTGATCGAGCCTTACCCGGCCTATCGAGAGAAGTTCGAGGCCGGCGGCTCCTATAACCAGGGGTCACCCGACGGCAGCCGTCCGGGGACCTTCTTCTACAACACCTATGATCTGCCCAGCCGGTTCCTGACCGGGGTGGTCACGCTCTACATGCACGAAGGCGCTCCGGGGCATCACTTCCAGATCAGCCTGGCCCAGGAGGATGCCACCCTTCCCGACTTCCAGCGCTATGGCGGCAACAACGCCTATGTCGAAGGCTGGGCGCTCTATGCCGAAACGCTGGGCTACGAGATGGGCTTCTACAAGGACCCGATGCAGCACTGGGGCACCCTCGACGACGAAATGCTGCGGGCGATGCGACTGGTGGTCGATACCGGCCTGCACGCCAAGGGCTGGAGCCGCGAACAGGCGATCGATTTCATGCTGGCCAATTCCGGCATGGGCAAGAGCGACGCCACTGCCGAGGTCGAGCGCTACATCGTCTGGCCGGGTCAGGCGCTGGGTTACAAGATCGGTGCGCTGACGATCCAGCGGCTGCGCCGTAAGGCCGAGGCCGAACTGGCAAGCCGGTTCGACATCCGCGCCTTCCACGATCAGGTGCTGGGTTCGGGTGCCCTGCCCCTGCCGATCCTGGAAGCAAAAATCGACCGCTGGATAGCGGCTACCAAGGGCTGAGATGCAGACCCGCCTGACGTCCGGACCGTTGCACAATGCCCAGGGCGAGCTCGACGCCGTGGGCTGGGCAACGCGCGAGGTGCGCCGCTA
>CAZNII010000053.1:0-18156 GCA_964573075.1 uncultured Novosphingobium sp.
TCGTTCAACGTGGCGGTCGAAGTGCGGTTCTGACCTGTCGTTCGCTGAACCAGGAAATGGGGCGCCCGGCCAATGCCGCGGCGCCCCTTTTCATACAAGCCGCTGAATTGCTGGTATAAACTTCGTTAACGGGGATTTTACCTCGATTTGCGAAAAGGGGCGCGCAAGCAAAACAGCAGTCGCGGTGAAATTGCCATGGCAAGCGAACCTCTATTCCAGAATACCGGCGGCCGGCGCAGCGAACGCGTATCGTTCGATGCCGAAGTCCAGTTCCGCGCGGGCACGCGCCGCGCCAATGTGCGGGTGCGCGACATCTCGAAATTCGGCGCGCGGGTCCAGGGCGTGTTCCTGGTGCATGAGGAAGACCACTTCTTCATCAAGCTGCCCGGAATGGAATCGATCGAGGCGCGCGTCGCCTGGGTGGAGGATTTCGAATTCGGCTGCGAATTCATGAAGCCGCTCAACGATGTCGTGCTCGAAGCCCTGATCCGCCAGCATTGAAACGCATGTAATTGCGAAAGCCGGCGCGGCGGTTCATACCCGCGCGCATGGCGACCACTCCATCCGATCGCGGTCACGAACTGCTCGACGGTGCGCGTGTGCTTGGCACCGGTACCGGCTGGCTGGCTCGGTTGTGGAGCGGCCGGGCCGAACGGCTGGTCGACCGGATCGATCGCGGACTGAAGCGCGGTGCGCTCCACGCCATCCTGCCCGATGGCTCGCGCCGGACCCTGGGCGGCCGGGCGCCGGGCTTTGAATGCACGGTTGAACTGAAGCGCTGGCGCGGCCTGGTCCGGGTGGCAACCTCTGGCTCGATCGGGCTCTACCAGGGCTGGGAGGCGGGGGACTGGACCAGCCCCGATCCGGTCGCGCTGTTCGCGCTGTTCGTGGCCAATTCCGACAGCCTGGGCGACACTGCGCGTGCCCGCGGCCCTTGGCGCTGGCTCGGCCGGCTTGTCCACGCCTTGCACCGCAACAGCCGGGCCGGATCGCGTCGCAACATCCATGCTCACTATGACCTGGGCAACGATTTCTATGCCGCCTGGCTCGATCCCGACATGGTCTATTCCAGTGCCCGCTTCGATGCCGGGGCGCTAAGTCTTGCGGCCGCGCAGCAGCGCAAGCTGGATACCATCGTTCACCGCCTGGCCGGTGCGCGCACTGTGCTTGAGATTGGTTGCGGCTGGGGCGCATTGGCCCAGCGGCTGCACGAAAACGGCATGGCTGTCACTGCGATCAGCCTGTCCGATGCCCAGCTGGACTGGGCCCGCGAACGCCGTGCGGCAGCGATCGATTTCCGCAAGCAGGACTATCGCGATGTCTCCGGACAATTCGATGCGATCGCCAGCGTCGAGATGGTCGAGGCGGTCGGGCGGGAATACTGGCCGGCCTTCTTCGATGGTCTGGTGCGTTGCCTGCGGCCTGGCGGGCGCGCGGCGATCCAGTATATCGTGATCCGCGAAGAGCTGTTCCCGGCCTACGCCGCCAGCGCGGACTTCATCCAGGCCTACATCTTTCCCGGCGGCATGCTGGTCAGCGAGGCGGCGTTCCGCAGCCTGGCGGCCGAGCGCGGGCTGGACTGGCGCGAACCGGCCAGCTTTGCGATCGACTATGCCGAAACCCTGCGGATCTGGCGCGATGCGTTCGAAGCGGCGGCTGCGGCGGGAAGGTTGCCGGCCGGCTTCGACGAACGCTTCGTCCGGCTCTGGCGGTTCTACCTGATGTATTGCGAAGGCGGATTCCGCGGTGGCGGGATCGATGTGCGCCAGGTGACCCTGGTCAAGGCCTGACCGGTTTCAGGCGGCTGGGCGCAACACCGGGCAGGGGGAGGAAGACCCGGCGTTGCGCCACCTCGGTTTACCTTAACTGACTGTCCAAGCGTAAATGGCGCCTGCCCGGGCACGGGTTTGGCCGTGCAGTTTGGGGGGTAGGGACACGGAGGTTATGCAACATCCGCGCCCGGGCAGGGCCGTGCGGCCCCTTCAGGCAAGGGGCCGGAACGGTGCGTCGGCGCGCCAGCGCGTCAGGATGTTGTCGTGGACGATCGGCGAAAGCAGCTTGTCGAAGGCGCAACCGGTCAGGCTGTTGTCCCACCACACGACTTCGGCCTGCAGCGCCTCGATCCCGGGAAGGGTCAGCCAGCAGACAGTGCCGGGGTGAACGCGGTTCACTGCGGCAGAGCAGAACCCGCTCAGCGAAAGATCATGCACCACGGTCTGAAAGCCGCGGCCGCCGGAAATCCGCAGCGTCGCCGGGATGGATACGCGCGTACGCGGCGCGCAGCGATCCTCCTGCGCGGCGGTGAAGTAGGAGTCCCTCTGGATCAGCAGGTTCTCAGCCATGACAAGCGCCCTCTGTTGCTAGGCTTGCCGGTTCCTTTCCCGGCAGGCTTGGCAAAGTATGGAGCGGCGCGGTTGCCCGGAATTTACGAGGATTGGTTAACTCTTTCGCGGTGCGGACTGGCAAACTGTTCACCAAGCAGGGCAATTACCCGCTGCGCGACCACCTCGGGCAGCTTGACCGACTGGGGATCCTCGCCCGGATAGGCCTTGGCCCGCATCGCAGTGCGGGTCGCGCCGGGATCGACGATTGCCACCCGCAGCTTGCCGACATTGCGAGTTTCCTGGGCGTGACAATCGACCAGCACTTCGGCTGCGGCCTTGCTCGCGGCATAGGCGCCCCAATAGGCCCGCGGAGCAGTCGCCACACTGCTGGTCAGGTAGATCAGCCGCGGGTCGGGGCTGGCCTTCATCAGCGGATCGAACCGGGCGATAAGCGCCTGCGTTGCCAGCACATTCAATGTCAGTGCCTTGGAAAACTGGGTCTGGTCGATGTCCCTGACAGCGGTCAACTCGGGCAGCACGGCAGCGCAATGGACCAGCACGTCGAGCTGGTGCCAGCGTTCGGCAATGGCGTTTGCCAGCCGGGCGATTCCATCGGCATCGGCCAGATCGACCGGAGCGATCGTGGCTGCTCCGCCAGCATCGAAGATCCGTTGTTCGACAGCCTCCAGCGCGCGGGTATCGCGCCCGGTCAGCACCACATGGGCTCCCGCGTCGGCCAGCGCCTCGGCAATCGCCGCACCGATCCCGCGGCTCGCGCCGGTCACCAGCGCGACCTGGCCGGTCAGGTCGGTCACGTCCCCTGCCCGACCGGCAGCGGCAGCTGTCCGGCGTCGGCCTCGCGCTCGGCCAGGTCGGTCAGGCTGGTGGGGTAGTCGCCGGTGAAGCAGGCGTCGCAATGCTGCGGGCAGCCGGCGTTGCGGCCCGGCTCGCCGACCGCGCGGTAAAGCCCGTCGATCGAAACGAAGGCCAGGCTGTCGGCAACGATGAACTTGGTCATCTCCTGCACGTCCATCCGCGCCGCCAGCAGCTTGTGCCGTTCGGGGGTATCGACCCCATAGAAGCACGAATGCATGGTTGGCGGGCTGGCCACGCGCATGTGCACTTCGGCCGCGCCGGCATCGCGCATCATCTGCACGATCTTCATGCTGGTGGTGCCGCGCACGATCGAATCGTCGATCAGCACGATCCGCTTGCCTTCGACGATCGCACGGTTGGCATTGTGCTTGCGCTTGACGTCGGCATGGCGCGCGCCGTCGCTGGGCTGGATGAAGGTCCGGCCGACATAGTGCGAACGGATGATCCCCAGCTCGAACGGAATCCCGCTTTCCTGGGCATAGCCGATCGCGGCAGGCACGCCGCTGTCGGGCACCGGGATCACCAGATCGGCATCGGCCGGGGCTTCCTTGGCCAGCTCCATCCCGATCCGCTTGCGCACGTCATAGACCGACTGACCGCCCATCACCGAATCCGGGCGGCTGAAATAGACATGCTCGAAAATGCAGGGGCGAGCGGCGTGATTGCCGAAAGGGCGGTGGCTCGACATGCGGCCATCCTGGCGCACTTCGATGATCTCGCCCGGTTCGACCTCGCGGACGAATTCGGCCCCGACCACATCGAGCGCGACCGTTTCGCTGGCAAAGACCGTGGCATCGCCCATCTTGCCCATCACCAGCGGACGGATCCCCAGCGGATCGCGGCAGGCGATCATCCGTTTGGGGGTCATGCAGATCAGCGAATAGGCGCCCTCGATCATCCGCAGCGCATCGACGAAGCGATCGAGCAGCTTGTGATAGCGGCTGGTCGCGATCAGGTGGATGATCACTTCGGTATCGGAGGTCGATTGGAAGATCGAGCCGCGCTCCACCAGCTCGCGCTTCAGGGTCATCGCGTTCGAGATGTTGCCGTTGTGCGCGATCGAGAAGGCGCCGCGGGCAAGGTCGGCATGAAGCGGCTGGACGTTGCGCAGCCCCTGGCCGCCGGTGGTCGAATAGCGCACGTGGCCGCTCGCCATCTCGCCCGGCAATTCGGCCAGGCTGCCGGCGTCGGCAAAAACCTGGGCGACATGGCCCAGCCCGCGGCGGGCGAAGAACTGCTGCCCGTCATAGCTGACGATGCCGACTGCCTCTTGCCCGCGGTGTTGCAGGGCGTGAAGCCCCAGCGCGGTGGTTGCCGCGGCTTCCTTCGTGCCGATCACGCCGAAAATGCCGCATTCCTCGCGCAGTTTGTCGCCATCTGCGTCAAGGAAAGGGTGTGTAAGGTTCATTGGAAGAATCGCCTGGCCCTTGGATGTGCCCTGTGGCAGCGCCTTTGGCGGGGAATGCGTGCGAAGGCAAGGGCGCCGGATCGGCAATCACCGCCCGCGCGACGCTTCCCGGCGTGCCTTGTCGGTCAGCGTTCCGTCAGTCGGATGGTCTAGCTATGGTGGAATATGCGCATTCTGGTGATCGAGGATAATCCGCGGATGGGAGAGCTGATCGCGCAGGGCCTGCGCGAGCGCGGCTATGCCTGCGACATTGCCCCGACGCTCGCCGCGGCCGAAGATGCCCTGGCCTGCGGCCAGTTCGATGTCACCTTGCTCGACGCCGGCCTGCCCGACGGAGACGGGTTCGAATGGCTAAAGACCCGCTCGGGCACGAACCACCCGCCGACGATCATGCTGACCGCCCGCGACGGGCTGGAGGACCGGGTTCGCGGCCTTGATGCCGGAGCTGACGACTACCTTCCCAAGCCTTTTGCAATGGACGAGCTGGCCGCCCGCGTCAGGGCAATCCTGCGCCGCCCCGGAACCCGTCAGCAAAGGGTCATCGAGGCCGGCGACCTGGCCTTCGATCCGGCCGCGCAGACCGCGCTTGCCAAAGGCGCGCGGATCGACCTGACCCGGCGCGAGACCAATCTGTTCGAGCTGCTGATCCGCCGCGCCGGCCATGTCGTGCCGCGCCATGCGATCGAGGAAGCACTCTACGAATTTGACGAGCCGGTCACGCCCAATGCGATCGAGGCGGTGGTGTCCCGGTTGCGGCGCAAGCTGGAAGAGGCTGAGGCCGCCAATGCGCTGCATACCATTCGAGGTGTCGGCTATCTGCTGAGCGAGCGCTGAGCCATGGCCCGCAGCTCGATTGCACGGACCCTGTCGCGCGGCCTACTGGTGGTTGGCCTGGTCGGGATGGGCGTGCTGCTGACGATCATTGTGATCGATTACCACATAACCTTTGGCGGCCTGCGCGATCCGCAGGCGCTGCAACGGGCGGTCTACGAGGTCGGGGCCCACGTGCTGCTCCCGGCAATCCTGATCGCCCTGCCGATGGCGCTGGTCGGCTGGCACATCGTCCGCCGGGCCATGCGCCCGATCGAGGACGCGGCCGCTGCCGTCGCAGCCGCCGAACGGGCCCCGCTTGGCGTGCGGATCGAAGCCGGCGAATTTCCTGCCGAAATCGCTCCGTTGGCCGAAGGGGTCAATGCCCTGCTAACCCGGATGGAAGACATCGCTTGCGGCAACGAGGCCTTTGCCGCCGATGTCGCGCACGAGTTGCGCACGCCGCTTACCCTGCTGGGGCTCGAGATCGAGCGACTGGACCACCCGAATGCGCTCGCCTTGCTGCGGCAGGTCCACGATATGCAGAAGCTGGTCGGCCAGTTGATGACCATTGCCCAGCTGCAGCTCAGCGAGAAGCGTCGCGAGGCGGGGCAAATCGTCGACCTTGCTGCGCTGGGGGCCAGGGTCGTGGCGCAACTCGCTCCGGCGGCGCTGGCATCTGGACGCACCCTGGCTTTCGAAGAACTTGGCCCGGTGGATGTCCGAGGGGTACCCGAGGCGCTGGCTGCCGCCTTGCGCAACCTGGTCGATAATGCGCTGCGGGTCACCCCGGCCGGCGGGCAGGTCACGGTGATCGCCGGGCCCGGGCCGGTGCTTGGAGTGGCCGATGGCGGCAGCGGTCTGAGCTCCGAACAGCTCGAGCGGCTGTCGTCGCGCCACGCCAGGGCCGATCACGCCAGCCGTGACGGGGCCGGACTCGGTTTGTCGATTGCCCGCAAGATCATGGAAGTGCACGGCGGGCGGATCGCAACTGACCCCGAAATGCGGCGGATAAGCCTGCATTTTCCGGCCGGGCCGGCAGAGCTGCCTAAGCCGTCAGGCGGTTGTCAGCCAGGTGCCCTAGTCCCGGTTTCACAGTCGGATGCGGGGATCGGAAATGAGCAGATGCCTTTTGATTGGTGCAGCGGCGCTTGCGCTAATGACCGCAGCCTGCGGCAAGCAGTCGGAAGGTGGCAGCGCGACCGTGGGGCCAACCAGCGAAGAGCTGATGAAGCTCGCCCGTGATCAGTTCAAGGCACTTCCCGCCAGTTACAAGGACTTGCCTGACGATGCAGTCAGCGAGGATCTGATCGCGCTCGGCGCAATGCTATACCACGATCCGCGCCTCTCGGGCAGCCATGCGCTTAGTTGCGCGTCGTGCCACAATGTCGGGCTGGGCGGGGGTGACAATGCCTCCACCTCGATTGGCCACAACTGGCAGCAGGGCGGCCGCAATGCGCCGACCGTGCTCAACGCAACGCTCAATTTCTCGCAGTTCTGGGACGGGCGGGCCAAAGATCTGGTCGAACAGGCCGGTGGTCCGGTGGTCAATCCGATCGAGATGAACTCGCCCAAGGAACACATCGTCGAACAGGTGAAGTCGATTCCGGGATATGCCGATGCTTTCGCCAAGGCATTCCCGGGGCAGCAGGAACCGATCACGCTGGGCAACATCCAGCTGGCGATTGCCGCCTTCGAGCGTACCCTGATCACGCCCAACGCGCCCTTCGACCAGTACCTCAACGGCAAAGCAGATGCACTCACGCCCGTCCAGAAGGAAGGCCTGAAGCTGTTCATGGATACCGGCTGCGCATCTTGCCACAACGGCATGAATATGGGCGGCGGGATGTACGCCAAGTTCGGTCTCGCGTCTGACCCGGGGACAGTGCATCGCCCGGTGGCCGACAAGGGCCGGATGAAGGTGACCGGCGACGCCGCCGACGAATATTCCTTCAAGGTTCCGACGCTGCGCAATATCGCTCTTACCGCCCCCTATTTCCATGCCGGCACCTCCTGGGACCTGCGCGAAGCGGTCAAGGTTATGGCCAAGGCACAGCTCGGCAAGGACCTCAGCGATGCCGATGCAGACAAGATAGTCGCCTTCCTCGGCGCCTTGACCGGCGATCAACCCAAGGTCCAGGTCCCGATCCTTCCGGCCAGCGGCCCCCTTACCACCAGACCGGTACGCAACTGACGCCCCACCCCCATGCGTACCGGCCGGGTCGCGCCGATGGGCTGCCCTGGACTTACCCCCCAGGGCAGCCCATTTTGCTTCCGGCGAAGCCACTGCATGCGATCATCGCCCGATCTGCACACGATTTGGCTTGCCAGCGCTCGCGCAATCGCGGCTTATCGCCCTGCCGGCTCCGGCCAGGAGGGAGATTGTGATGAAGCATCATGCGCTTGCGGTGATTGCCGCGCTTTCGTTCGTGGCGGGACCCGCTCTTGCCAAGCCCGCTGGCGGCGAGGTCGAACTGCACATCGAGGCCAGCGCCCAGGTTCCGCCGGACCGGGCCGAGATCCCGATCATCCTCTCTGCCACCGCGCCGACCGAGGCGGAGGCCCGCGCCGACCTGGCCGAGCAGGAAAAGGCCCTGATTGGCGAAGCTGCGAAACTCGGTATCGAGGGGGCGAAAATCCGGCCGCTGGGTGAGGGCGGCGATGGCCAGGACGCGATCGAGGTGACCGAAGCGGCCATGGATGCGGCCTGCGCGGCGGCGGAAGCGGCTGCGGCTGCGGCAGAGGAAGCGGCGGCTCCGAGCACCAGGCGGCGCAAGGCGAAGGCCCACAGCGAATGTGCCGTTGAACCGCAATTCAACGCGACCAAGACCCTGATTGTGCAGATCGACGGCGCCGACAAGCTGGAGCAATTCCTTCGCTCGAGGCCCAATATCGGCTGGGCCGGAGGTGGACGCTCGCGGCCGAGCTACAGCCAGAGCGATCCGGCCGCGGCCCGCAGGAAGGCCCGCGAACTGGCCCTGGCCAAGGCCCGGGCCGAGGCCGATGGCTATGCTGCGGCGATGGGTTATCGGGTCGTCTCGATCCGCCGGGTCAGCAATGCCCGGCCGGTCGTCAGCATGTATGATATGCTCGAAATGATCGGCAGCCTCGAAGGCCGGATGAACTCGTTCCAGCCCGGCTGGTTCGGCGCTGTCGCGACCGAGACCGTCGCGATCGACTTCGTGATCGTGCCGAAGTAGCCGGGCCGGGCAGGGCGGCCTTGCCCTTGGGGCACGGGCCGCCTAAACCCCGCGCGACATTCCCTTTTGCCGCAGAGGCCCAGTGCTGCTTTCCCCCTTCGAATGGACCATCGCCAGGCGCTACATGATGCCCGAGCGCGGCGAGGCGGTGATTGCCGTGGTCGCCGGGATCGGGGTCGGCGTGGTCACGCTGTCGGTCGCCATGCTGGTGATCGTGATGAGCGTGATGAACGGGTTCCGGGCCGAACTGTTCGACAAGATCGTCGGGCTCAACGGCCATGCCATCATCCAGGGCTATGGCGGGCGGCTTGACGGCTGGCGCGAGGTGCTGGCCGATGCCAAGGCAACACCCGGCGTGGTCAAGGCCTCGCCGCTGATCGAGCAACCGCTGCTGACCAGCTTCAATGGCCGGGTTGAGGCGATCTTCGCCCGCGGCCAGACCCTGGAAGATATCAAGGCGCTGGGCCCCAAGGTGGTTTCCGGCAATCTGGCCGCGATCCAGCCCGAGGCCGGCAAGGTCGCAATCGGCGCACAGCTGGCGACCAATATCGGCGCGCGGGTCGGCGATACGATCACGATCATCAACCCGCAGGGGCAGAGCACCCCGTTCGGCACCGTGCCGCGCCAGATCGGCTATGAAGTGGCGGCGATCTTCGAGGTCGGGGTCTATGACCTCGACGAACGGTTCGTGGTCATGCCGATCCAGGACGCCCAGACCCTGCTGATGCTGGACGACAGCGTGGCGATGATCGAAGTGCAGGTCGAAGATCCCGACCGGGCGATGGAAACGGTCGAGCCGGTGCGCCAGAAATATGCCGGGCAGGTCGCGGTGGTTGACTGGAAGACAATGAACGCCAGCCTGTTCGAAGCCCTGCAGGTCGAACGGGTGGCGATGTTCTTCGCGTTGTCGATCATCGTGCTGGTCGCGGCCTTCAACATCCTGTCGAGCCTGATCATGCTGGTCCGTTCCAAGACCCGCGACATCGCGATACTCCGCACGATGGGGGCTAGCCGGCGCTCGGTGCTCAAGATCTTCGTCACGACGGGATCGGTCATCGGCCTGGCCGGCACGCTGGGCGGGTTGCTGCTGGGCTTTGC
The DNA here is from genome assembly GCA_964573075.1 of uncultured Novosphingobium sp. Classification (GTDB taxonomy): domain Bacteria; phylum Pseudomonadota; class Alphaproteobacteria; order Sphingomonadales; family Sphingomonadaceae; genus Novosphingobium. The sequence continues at coordinate 9,717 of CAZNII010000053.1, forward strand.
CGTGCTGTTTTTCCGCCAGCCGATCGTGCGCGGGATCGAATTCGTTACCGGCCAGAACCTGTGGGACCCCAAGATCCGCTTCCTGACCGAACTGCCCAGCCGCACCGATCCGTTCGAAGTGGCGATGATCTGCATCATGGCGCTGGGGTTCAGCTTCCTCGCCACGCTCTATCCGGCCTGGCGCGCGGCCTCCACCGATCCGGTCCAGGTGCTGCGCTATGAGTGACCCCGTTGTTCGCCTTGCCGGTGTGACGCGCAGCTTCGAACAGGGGGGCGAGCGGATCGACGTGCTGCGCGGCGCCGACCTGAGTGTCGCTCCAGGAGAGATCGTCGCGCTGCTCGGTCCATCGGGCTCTGGCAAGTCGACCCTGCTGCAGGCGGTCGGCCTGCTCGAGGGCGGGTTCGGCGGGACGATCGAGATCGCGGGGGCTGATGCCTCGGGCCTGTCGGGCGATGAACGCACCGTGGTGCGGCGCGACCGGATCGGCTTCGTCTATCAGTTCCATCACCTGCTGCCCGATTTCACCGCGCTGGAAAACGTCGAGCTGCCGCAACTGGTGGCAGGAACGCCGCGCGCCGCCGCCGAAGATCGTGCGCGCGACCTGCTGACCGCGCTGGGTCTGGCCGAACGGCTCGATCATCGCCCCAGCCAGCTTTCGGGCGGCGAGCAGCAGCGCGTCGCCGTAGCGCGGGCGCTCGCCAACAAGCCGGTGCTGGTCCTGGCCGACGAGCCGACCGGCAACCTTGACGAGGCGACCAGCGACCGGGTGCTGGCCCAGTTTCTCGAACTGGTGCGCGGGCAGGGGAGCGCGGCGCTGGTGGCGACCCACAACGAGCGGCTGGCCGCCCGGATGGACCGGGTGGTGCGGCTCCACGACGGGGTGCTAGAATAGCCGCCGGTTGACCTGGGCACCGTTTCGGTCTCATCTCCCCGCCAAACAGGATCCTCGGGAGTGCCAAGATGACCACCATTGCCGATTTCACTGCCGATCTGCCCGACGGCAAGCAGGCCAACCTGGCCGACAAGCTGGGCAAGGTGCTGCTGGTGGTCAACACCGCCAGCAAGTGCGGCTTTACCCCGCAGTACGACGGGCTGGAGGCGCTGTGGCAGAAGTATGGAGACCAGGGGTTTGAGGTGCTGGCCTTTCCCTGCAACCAGTTCGGCGGACAGGAGCCGGGCAGCGCCGAGCAGATCGAGGAATTCTGCAAGGTCAACTTCGGGCTCAGCTTTCCGCTGATGGCCAAGATCGAGGTCAACGGCCCGGGCGAGACTCCGCTCTACTCCTGGCTGAAGAGCGAGGCGCCGGGCCTGATGGGCACGAAGTCGATCAAGTGGAATTTCACCAAATTCCTGATCGGCCGCGATGGCAAGGTGGTGAAGCGCTATGCCCCCACCGACAAGCCCGAAAGCATCGCCAGGGATATCGAAAAGCTGCTGTAGGAACGAAGCCCTCTCCTGCGGGGAGAGGGTTTTCTTCTACTTCGCCAGCGCTTCCAGCTTGCCGGCATCGATTCCGGCGACGATCGCCTTCAACTCATCGATCGAGCCGGCCTCGCCCTCGGCCTCGACCATGAAACGGGTGCCGACCATGGTGCCGAAGCTGCCGCGCGATTCCTTCGATTCCCACTTCTCGGTCTGGATCTTGCCATCGACCGTGCGGGTCCGTTCATAGCCGTTTTCGTCCTCGCGGTTCTGTTCGACTCCCAGCCCGCCGACGATCCCGGCCACCGCGCCCATTGCCGCCATGTCGACGATCCGCACGCGGATCTGCTTGTCGCCGTTCTTGTAGGTCGCCTCGGCGGTCGATCCGATCCCGCCGACCCCGTTCGCTTCGACTGCGGTGCGTTGATAGGCGCCGATCGATCCGGGCAGCAGGGCCTGCAACTGGGCAATGTCTATCGGTTTGGGCGTTTCGCCATTGGCCAGCCCTTCGAGCTGCTTGGCCGCGTCCTCGACCTTGCTGGTATCGAGTTTGCCGCCGCCGGGCAGGTCGACCTCGACCTTGCCGCTATCGGCTGCTCCCATCGCCGACATCGCGCTCATCCCGAACAGGCCAAGGATGCCGCCGGTGAACACACTCACCGCCAGGTACAGCAGGATCGCGCAGACGATCGTGACAGCTGTGTAGGCGAGCGACTGCTCCTGCGGGACCTTCATCAGCGGCGCGGCGCCGGAGTAATAGAGGTAGAGGCTGTAGAGCCCGACGATTCCGAGAATTCCGAACCACGGGATCAGCTGGAAGATCCCGGCAACCCAGGCTGCGGTGGAGCCGAATACCACCAGCTTGAAGGCAGCGGTCCGATCAGCCTTGCCGCCGAACTTGGGCGCCAGCCAATCCGCGATCAGCGCCAGCACGATCACTCCGACCAGGCCCAGCACATAGGATACGACCATCTGCGAAAGGCCGAACATCAATCCGGGCGTGTAGCTGATCCCGAAGCCGCCATAGCCGAACAGCTGGCCGTGGAGGAATTCGCAGACCGGACGGATCGCCGCGAGCGGGATGGCCCAGCGCGTGATCAGATCTCCGGGTGTGGTCTGCTCGGCAGCGATTGCCGGCCAGGTTTCCGCCGGCCTGGTCCACAGCGCCTTCAGCCGTTCGACCATGCCCTGAACTTCGGGTCCGCCTAGTCCATCCATGTCCGTCTTCCTTCCCTTTCCGGAAACAGCGAATACGACCCCTGCGACGTTGGCAGGGAAACACATCGCGGCGCGGCTGGCTAGGCGAAAATCGCCAAGCTGTGAAAAGCGAGACCACGGGACCTTTGCGAATCCCGGCGCTGGTCCCTAGGGTCCGGCCATGGCCTATGAACCCTTCGTCCCGCTGCGCGTTTTGTCGAGCTATTCGATGCTCGAAGGGGCGATCGATCCCAAGGCGGCGGTCAAGCTGGCGAAGGAGCGCGGATTTCCCGCGATCGCGATCGCGGATCGCAACGGGCTTTACGCTGCCATGGCCTTTGCCGGGGCGGCCCGCGATGCCGGGATCCAGCCGATCGTCGGGACCCTGCTCGGGGTGCGGCGGGATGCGGCCGGACCGATCGACTGGCTGGCGCTCTATGCCCAGAACGAGGCGGGCTGGAACAACCTGTGCCACCTGGTTTCCGCGGCCCATCTCGACCGCCCGCTCGAGCTTGATCCGCACGTCAACCTGGCTGACCTTGACGGGCACAGCGACGGGCTGATCTGCCTGACCGCCGCCGGGGAAGGGGCGCTGGTTCGCCTGCTGGCCGAGGGCAAGGCCGAGGCGGCGCGCGACTATTGCGAGCGGCTGGAAGGCCTGTTTCCCGGGCGGCTCTACATCGAGATCGCCCGGCGCGACGATCCGGCCGAAGAAGCGGCGGAAGATGCGCTGATCGAGCTGGCCTATGCCCGCGATTTGCCGCTGGTGGCCAGCAATCCGGCATCCTACGGCGATCCCCAGTTCCATGCGGCCCACGATGCCATGCTGTGCATCGCCAATTCGACCCACGTAGATGCCGCAGACCGGCCGCGCTCCAACCCGCAGTGGTGGGTCAAGTCCTGGCCGATGATGCGCGAGCTGTTCGAAGACCTGCCCGAGGCGACCGCCAATACCCTGGTGATCGCCCAGCGTTGTGCCTTTGCCCCGCCCAAGCGCAAGCCGCTGCTGCCGAGCCTCGCCGGCGATGCCGCAGGCGAGGCGCAGATGCTGATCGACGATGCCCGGGCCGGGCTCGCGCTTCGGCTGGCTCCCTATTACCCCAACGCCGCTCAGGCGGAGCTTGTTGAAGCCCTTCGCGCCGAGGGAGAAGCCCGGAAAGAGGCCTTCGACAGGCTCAGGCCGAGCGGGGTCGGGGAAGAGTTCCTCGACTATGCCGACCGGCTCGATTTCGAGACCGGCGTGATCAACAAGATGGGCTTCGCCGGCTACTTCCTGATCGTTGCCGACTTCATCAAATGGGCCAAGGACAATGACATTCCGGTCGGGCCTGGGCGCGGTTCGGGGGCGGGCTCGGTCGTGGCCTGGGCGCTGACCATCACCGATCTCGATCCGATCCGGCTGGGGCTGCTGTTCGAACGCTTCCTCAACCCGGAACGCGTCTCGATGCCGGACTTCGACATCGACTTCTGCGAAACCCGGCGCGGCGAGGTGATCCGCTATGTCCAGGCCAAGTACGGTCACGATCACGTCGCCCAGATCATCACCTTCGGCAAGCTGAAGGCCCGCGCGGTGCTGCGCGATACCGGCCGGATCCTGCAGATGAGCTATGGCCAGGTCGACCGGCTGTGCAAGATGGTGCCCAACCATCCGACCGATCCGTGGAGCCTGCCGCGCGCGCTGAACGGGGTGGCCGAGTTCAAGCGCGAGTACGACAATGACGACGAGGTTCACCGGCTGATCGATCTGGCGGTGCAGCTCGAAGGGCTCAACCGCAATTCCTCGACCCATGCCGCCGGGGTGGTGATTGGCGATCGCCCGCTGGCCCAGCTGGTCCCGCTCTACCGCGATCCGCGAAGCGACATGCCGGTCACCCAGTTCGACATGAAATATGTCGAGGACACCGGCCTCATCAAGTTCGACTTCCTTGGCCTGAAGACACTGTCGGTTCTCAAGAAGGCGGTGCAACTGCTTGAAAAGCGGGACATCCGCATCGACCTTTCGGCGCTGCCGTGGGATGATTCAGAGGTCTACGACCTGCTTCAGTCGGGCGATACCGTGGGGGTGTTCCAGCTCGAATCCGAAGGGATGCGGCGCACCCTGGCGGCGGTCAAGCCGACCAATTTCGGCGATATCATCGCGCTTGTTTCGCTCTATCGCCCGGGCCCGATGGACAACATTCCGCTGTTCGGGCGGCGCAAGAACGGGGCGGAATCGATCGAGTACCCGCACCCCCGGTTGGAAGGGATCCTGGCCGAAACCTACGGGATCTTCGTCTACCAGGAACAGGTGATGCAGGCCGCGCAGATCCTGGCGGGCTATTCGCTCGGCGATGCCGACCTGCTGCGCCGTGCGATGGGCAAGAAGGTCCAGGCGGAGATGGACGCGCAGCGCCAGCGCTTTGTCGACGGCTGTGCCGAGGTTTCCGGGATCGATGCGGCCAAGGCCAACGAACTGTTCGACTTGATCGACAAGTTCGCCGGCTATGGCTTCAACAAGTCGCACGCCGCCGCCTATGCGCTGCTGGCCTACCAGACCGCCTGGCTCAAGACCCATTACCCGCACGAATTCTATGCCGCCTCGATGTGCTTCGACATGCACCAGTCGGAAAAACTGGCGACCTTCGTCGATGACATGCGCCGCAACGGGGTGGCGCTGGAAGGACCGGACATCAACCACAGCGAGGCCGAGTTCACCGTCGAGCCGACCGACGAGGGCCATGCCGTGCGCTATGCCCTGGCGGGAATCCGCAATGTCGGCGAAAAGGCGATGGACGCAATCGTTGCCGAGCGCGAGGCGAACGGACGCTTCACCAGCCTCGAAGACCTGTTCCGGCGCGTGCCCTATGGATCGATGAACCGTCGCCAGCTTGAAGGACTGGCCGGAGCCGGAGCCTTTGACGGGCTCGAGCCCAACCGGGCCAGGGTGCTGGCCAATGCCGACATGCTGCTGGCCGTCGCCGACGAGGCCGAACGGACCCGATCGAGCGGGCAGGGCGGGCTGTTCGGCGGAGACGACCATGCCGCGCCTTCGCTGCGGCTGGAAGAGGTCGAGCCCTGGTCCAAATCCGAGCAGATGGCCCGGGAGCGGGAGAATTTCGGGTTCTATTTTGCCGCCCATCCGGTCGAGCAATGGCGTGCGGTGGCCAGTGCCAACGGCGCGCGGACCTATGCCAGCCTGATGGAAGGCGGCGCGCCTGCTGGCGGGCGGGCCCAGGCGGTGATGGCGGCGATGGTCGAAAGCGTGAACCGCGGCAAGACGCGGCGCGGCGCCGATTTCATCCGGGCCGATTTCTCGGACAATTCGGGCCAGTTCTCAGCCGCCTGCTTCGAGGAAACGCTGGTCGATCCGATGCTGCAATGGGCCAAGGATGGCACCTGCCTGCTGCTGACGGTCGAACTCGATTCGCCCAGTCCCGACGAACCGCCGCGGATCACGGTGCGCGGTGCCCGCCCGCTGGCCGAGGTCAAGAGCGCCGCCTCGATGGTGTTGCGGCTCGACGTGCTGCGGCCAGAGGTGTTTTCGGACCTCGCCATGATGCTGGTTCCCGGCGCCGAGGGGCGGGGCGAGGTGATCGTCCGCCTGCGCACCGGCAGCGGCGAGGAACCGCTGGTGCGGCTGGGGCGCGATTTCATTCTCGATGGAGAACTCGCAGAACGCTTGGCAAGCCTTGAAGGTGTTGCCAATGTGTCGCTTGGCGCGCGGCGCGGCGCGGCCCATCTGCGGCTGGTTGCCTGACGCCGGTTTGGCGCGCAGGGTCAAGTTTGGATCGGTCCGGCTCGATAAGGACCGCGAAAACAGGTTTGGAGAGGATAGCAATGCTGGGAGCCATGCAGGATTGGGACCTTCGGGTCACGCGGATCATCGATCACGCCGCGCGCGAGCATGGAACGCGCGAAATTGTGACCCGCTGGGCCGATGGCAGCGAAACCCGGACCAACTGGTCCGAAGTGCGCCGCGATGCCCTGAAGATGACCCAGGCGCTGCGCAAACTGGGCGTGCAGAAGGGCGATCGGGTTGCCACTCTGGCGATGAACCATGTCCGCCACCTGATCAGCTGGTACGGCGCGGTCGGGGTGGGCGGGGTGCTGCACACCGTCAACCCCCGCCTGTTCGACGACCAGCTGGAATACATCGCCAACCACGCCGAGGACCAGGTCCTCCTCTATGACAAGGCCTTCGCGCCGCTGGTTGAGCGGATGAAGCCGAAGTGGACCACGATCCGCCACTACATCTGCTATGACAATGGCGAGTTCGAGGACTGGATCGGGGCCGAGGACGGCAATGCCGAATGGGCCACCGGCGACGAACGCGATCCCTGCATGCTGTGCTACACCAGCGGCACGACCGGCAACCCCAAGGGTGTGCTTTACGAACACCGCTCGACCATGCTGCATGCCATCACCGGGTTGCAGCCGGCGATCTTCGATTTCGATGCGACGGCAGTGATGCTGCCGGTGGTGCCGATGTTCCATGCTGCCAGCTGGGGTCTGCCCTGGTCGGGCGCGGCGGCGGGAATCAAGTTCGTGTTCAGCGCGGTCAACGATGCCGCCGTGCTGTGCGAGCTGATGAACCGCGAGAAGGTGACCCATTCGGCCGGCGTGCCGACCGTCTGGCTGGCCACCTTCCAACACATGGACGCCACCGGCGTGACCCTGCCGACACTGCGCCACGCGATCATCGGCGGCTCGGCCGCGCCGCGCTTCATGCTGGAGCGGCTGATGAAGGCCGGGGTCAATGTCGCCCACGCCTGGGGGATGACCGAAACCAGCCCGATCGGCACGACCGGCGCGCGGACCTTTGACTGGGCGGACAAGGATTTCGAGGCCCAGGTCGATGTCAAGCAGATGCAGGGCCGGGTCCCGTTCGGGGTGGAACTGCGCACGGTCGATCTGGGCGATCCGTCGATCGTCCTGCCGCGCGACGGCAAGACCAGCGGGGCGCTGCAGGTGCGCGGGCCATGGGTGATCAAGCGTTACTTCAAGGCCGACCGCGACGCGACCGACGCCGAACAATGGTTCGACACCGGTGACGTCGCGATCCTTCACCCGGACGGCACGCTGCAACTGACCGACCGGACCAAGGACGTGATCAAGAGCGGGGGCGAATGGATCAGCTCGGTCGAGCTGGAGAACGCCGCGGTCGGCCATCCGGCCGTGGCCGAGGCTGCCGCGATCGGGATCTACCACCCGAAGTGGGACGAACGCCCGATCCTGGTGGTGGTCAAGAAGACCGGCGCCGAAGTGAGTGAGCAGGAGATCAAGGACCACCTGGCCAAGAGCGTCGCCAAGTGGTGGCTGCCCGATGCGGTCGAATTCGTCGACGAGATTCCCCACGGCGCGACCGGCAAGATCAGCAAGAAGGACCTGCGCGAACAGTTCCGCGACTACAAGCTGGCGGACGCCTGAGGTGACCGGGTACATCGACCCCGGCCGCGAGAACTGGCAGGCCTTCAAGGACCTGCCGCGCGACCGGCCGATCCATATGCTCAACCTGATCAAGCTGCGCGAGCTGGCCGAATACCCGGTTGGGCATGAGCTTCACGGCAAGGGCCTGACCGGGGCAGAGGCCTATGCGATCTACGAGAAACGGTTCCAGGAACTGGTCGCGGATGATGGTGCGGCGATGGTGTGGGAAGCACCGCTGGAATGTACCGTCACCGGACCGGCTGACGAATGGGACAAGGCCTTCGTGATGGGCTACCCCAACGCCGGCGTGTTCATGGCCATGGTCAAGAACGAAGATTATGTACGCGATGCCTTGCCGCACCGCACCGCCGCGGTGGCCGACAGCCGCCTGATCCGGTTCCGGGGTTAGGCCGG
>CAZNII010000054.1:0-15309 GCA_964573075.1 uncultured Novosphingobium sp.
AGCGTTTCGCCCACTCGGAAGAGAAAAGCGCGGAACGGCTGAAGGCGCTGCTGGCGCCGGTCGACCAGCGGCTCAAGAGCTATGAAGAACAGGTCCAATCACTCGAGCAGCAACGGGTCAACGCCTTTGGCGAGCTGACTGGGCTGATCCAGTCAATGCGCGAAGGCCAGCAAGCGGTGCGGGACGAGGCGATGCGGCTGTCTTCGGCTCTGACCAACGCCCCCAAGGCGCGCGGGCGGTGGGGCGAACAGCAGCTCAAGAACCTGCTCGAAAGCTGCGGACTGTCGCCGCACACCGATTTTCTGATGGAGCATTCGATCGACACCGAGGATGGGCGGCTGCGCCCGGATGCGATCGTGCGGATTCCCGGCGGCAAAGTGCTGGTGATCGATTCCAAGGTGTCGCTCAACGCATATCAGGAAGCCTTTGCGGCCGACACCGACGAAGCGCGCGATGCGGCGCTGGCCGCCCACGTTCGCTCGATGAAGACCCACATCCAGGCGCTTGGGGCTAAGAGTTATCAGAGCCAGTTCGAGGAAGCGCCTGACTATGTGGTGATGTTCGTGCCGGGCGAACATTTCGTCGCCGCGGCGCTCGATCACGATCCCGATCTTTGGAACTTCGCCTTTGAACGGAAGGTCTTGCTGGCCACTCCGACCAATCTGGTTGCGATCGCGCGGACCGTGGCGCAGGTCTGGCGGCAGGATGCCCTGGCGGCCGAAGCGCGCGAGATCGGGCGGATCGGCGCGGAAATCTATGACCGCATCGCCACCGCCGCCGAGCATCTCAAGCGGGTTGGCGGGGGCCTCGAGAGCGCGGTCAACAATTACAACAAGTTCGTCGGCAGTTTCGAACGCAACGTGCTGACCAGCGCGCGCCGGCTGCGCGACAAGGGGATCGAGATCGGCAAGCGCGAGGCCGAGGACGTGCCGCTGGTCGAAGCCGCGCCGCGCCATGCCGGGGCCGAAGGCGAACCGGCGGCGATGCTGGGCGAGGGCGGGACGCTCGACGAAGCGGCGGAGTAACCTGGCCTCAGTTGACCCGCTTCAGTTCGACCCGGTGACCGGGCGAGGTGAGTGTCAGGCGATCGCCGACCAACCGATAGCTGGGCGAGGCATCGAGCAACGCGCCGACCGCCATTTCCTGGGCCGCGATCGGTTCACAGAACATCTTGGTCGAGATCACCCCGTTGGTAACCAGCCGGCCGCCTTCGATCTTGAGGTCCGATCCCATCCCGTTGCAGCCAACGTTCGCACCGATCCGGTTGGCCTCAATCGTCAGCTCGGTGCGGTTCGATACCGGGGCCTGACCGTCGATCGTAACGAAGGTCCAGCGGGTTCCGGCAAGCTGGGCATCGGATTGGCCGGGGGTGGCGCAGGCGGCCAGCAGCGGCAAGGCGAACAGGGCGAGTCGGTGGGTCATGCCTGCCAGTCTAGGCGCGGCAACCTTGCTGGCAACCGAATGGATCAATTCAGGTGCGCCAGCGCCTCATAAGCCAGCACCGCCCCGGCGACGGCGGCATTGAGGCTGTCGGCACGGCCCTTCATCGGCATGGTCACGCGCAGGTCGCAGGCGGCCTCGTAATCCTCGGGCAGGCCGCGGCTTTCGTTGCCGACCATCAGGAAACAGGGGCTGGCATAGGGTGCGGTGCGATAATCGACCGCGTCGCGCAGGGATGCGGCAACAAGCTGGCCCGGGCCGGCGCGCAGCCAGGGCAGGAAATCTTCCCACCGCGCCTGGGCGATCGCCTGCGTGAACACCGCGCCCATGCTGGCCCGCACCGCTTCGGCGCTGAACGGATCGGCACAGTCGTCGATCAGGATCAGCCCGCCCGCGCCGACCGCGTCGCCGGTGCGCAGCATGGTGCCAAGGTTGCCCGGATCGCGCAGCGCCTGGGCGACCAGCCAGATCCTGGCCCGCGAGCGGTCAAGCGTTTGGAGCCGGGTGTCGAAATCGGCGAAGACCCCGGCGACCGCCTGGGGATTGTCCTTGCCGGTGATCTTGGAGAGCAAGTCGGGCGCCAGTTCGATCACGTCGCCGCCGGCGGCCAGCACCTCGACCTCGAGCGCCTCGAGCAGGGGATGCGGATCGCGGGTGCTGCTCATCGCCAGCACTTCGGGCAGATGGCCGCACTCGCGCGCGTCGGTCAGCAGCCGCAAGCCTTCGGTCAGGAACTTGCCCGCCGCCTTGCGATGCTTCTTTTCCCGCAAGGATCGCAGGAACTTGACCGTGGGGTTGGAAAATCCGGTGATCTGGCGGCGGCCGGACATGGCTCAGTCCTCGCCGAAGCCGTCCTTGACCAGGCCGACCAGCTTCAGCAGCGCGGCCTCTGCGCCTTCGCCGGTGACGATGATGTCGACACTGTCGCCCTTGGCCGCGCCCAGCATCATCAGCCCCAGGATCGATCCGCCGGCGGCTTCGGCCCCGTCCTTTTCGACCCGGACCTGGACCGTGCCGCCCAGCTTGGTCACGGCATTGACGAACTTGGCGCTGGCACGCGCGTGGAGGCCCCGGTTGTTGACTATTTCGACGCTTTCGCGAGCCTCGCTCATGCTGCCCCCTTGGTTGTTGTTATCAGGCGTCCTGGCCGAGGAACTCCGACGCGATGGTGATGTAATTGCGACCGGCATCGCGTGCGGCGGTTACGGCTTGCTCCAGCCCCATGCAGCCGCGGGCCTTGGCCAGGCGGATCAGCATCGGCAGGTTGATCCCGGCGATCACTTCGACCTTGCCCTTCTTCATCAGCGAAATGGCCAGGTTCGAAGGGGTGCCGCCGAACAGGTCGGTCAGCACGATCACGCCTTGCCCGGCATCGACTTCGCGGACTGCCGCGGCAATCTCGGCACGGCGGGCTTCCATGTCGTCGTTCGGGCCGATGCAGACCGTGCGCACCGCATCCTGTCGGCCGACGACATGCTGCATCGCCGAGACGAACTCCTCGGCGAGCTTGCCATGGGTGACCAGGATAAGGCCGATCATGCGGGACCTGCGCTCCGGATTGCGGCCCCGGCGAATCGGGCCGGGGGGTGGCGCAGGGGCATGGCGCGAAGGCCCTGCACGGTCAATGCTTTCCTTCCACCGCGTCGGCCGCCCGGGCGGACAGGTTGCGGTGGACCAGGCTGGGGGAATAGCCGGCCTCGACCAGCGCGGCGGCGATCTGCTCGGCGGTGAAGACCGAGCGGTGCCGCCCGCCGGTGCAGCCGAAGGCGATGTTCACATAGGCCTTGCCCTGGGCCTTGTAGCGCGGCAGCAGCAGCAGGATTAGGTCGCGGATCCGCCCGAAGGCCTCGTCCCAGGCCGGATCCTTGCGAATATGGGCGGCGACCGCCGGATCCTGCCCGGTCTGCGGGCGCAGCTCGGCGTCCCAGTGCGGATTGTCGAGAAACCGCATGTCGAACACCAGATCGGCGAGCGGCGGGGTGCCGCGCGAAAAGCCGAAGCTGGTGACGGTCACGGTCATCGCCGCCGGCGCCTCTCCGCCAAACCGCTCGCGGATCGCCTGCTGCAGATCGTTGCTCGAATAGCCGGTGGTGGAGATCACCATGTCGGCCCAGCGCCGCAGGGGCTCCATCGCCTCGCGCTCGGCGGCGATCCCGCTCGCGGCGGGCAGGTCCTGGGCCAGCGGATGGCGGCGGCGGGTTTCGTTGTAGCGCCGCTCCAGCTCTTGTCCCGAACAGTCGAGGAACAGCGTGGTGACTTCCAGGTCCGGCCGCTCGGCCAGCCGCTTGACCCGCTCTATCGTCTTGGCCGGATCGAACCCGCGGGTGCGCGAATCGAACCCGATCGCCAGCGGCGCGCGCAGGTCACTCGGTGCGGCATCGGGACTGTCGATCAACCGCCCGAGCAGGCGGATCGGGAAATTGTCGATCGTTTCCCAGCCGAGGTCTTCGAGCACCTTGAGCGCGGTGGTCTTGCCCGCGCCGAGCAGGCCGGTGACCAGCAACAGGCGTTGGCGGGGAGGGACGGGAGATTCGCTCATGGCACGAACCCTAGATGGCCCGCGATGGATGGAATGTGAAGGGCCGGAGCAGGGGTGTCCCCGGCGGGGACGGGGCGTCAGGCCAGCCCGAACTGTTCCAGCGCCAGTTCCGCCTTCAGCGCCAGTACCTCGCCGCCCGGCCACAGCCGGATCAGCGGCAGGATTGCACCGGCCAGCTCGACCTGCTCGGCCGCCTCGATGAACCGCGGGGCGTCCGGATCAAGCCGCAGGACCAGCGCCACCGGCAGGTCGCCAACAGTCGGCCAGGGCAGCAGGCCAAGGTTGCGGACCTCGATCAGTCCTTCGGTATAGGGCGGGGGGCTGGCGTAGAGCCGGTTTCCGCGCAGTTCCAGCCGGACCCCGTCATCGCCGATCAATGCCGCGCCGCGGTCGATCAGGGCCAGGGCCAGGCTTGATTTCCCGCTGCCCGGTTCGCCCTCGATCAGCACCGCGCGGCCCCCGATCGCCACGCAGGTTGCCTGGTAGGACAGGCTCACTCCTCTTCCTCCCCGTCGTCTAGACCGGGCAGGGTCAGGACCAGGCAGGCCCCGGTCTGGCCGTCGGGCCGGTCGATCGCGGTCAGGGTGCCGTCGTGGGCTTCGGCGATGGTCCGGGCGATTGCCAGGCCGAGGCCCGAATGGTGGCCGAAATCCTCTTCGGCCGGCCGCAGCGAATGGAACCGGTCGAACACCTTGTCGCGCGCTTCGGCGGGAATGCCGGGGCCGTGGTCGAGCACGGCCAGCGTCACCCGGTCCTCGTCGCGCCCCAGTGCCACCCGCACCTCGCCGCCGGGGGGCGAGAAGGATACCGCGTTGTCGAGCAGGTTTTCCAGCACCCGTACCAGCCGCGCCTCGTCGCCCGGCACGTCCCATGGCCCGGGGCCGATGCTGGCCACCTTGACCTTGCAGGTGCCGTTTTCGCCGCGCTCGTCCCGCGCCTTGACCAGCCCCTGGGCCAGTCGCTTGAGGTCGACGATGACGAACTGGGTGCGGCTCAGCTCCGCGTCGATCCGGCTGGCTTCGGCGATCTCGGTGACCAGCCGGTCGATCCGCCGCACATCGTGCGCGGCGATCCGGGTCAACTCGGTCCGCAGGCCATCGTCCCTGACCTTTTCAAGGCTTTCCAGCGCGCTGCGCAGCGAAGCGAGCGGGTTCTTGATCTCGTGCGCGACATCGGCGGCAAAGCTTTCGACCGCGTCGATCCGGCGGCGCAGCGCCCCGCTCATGTCCGACAATGCGCGGGCCAGCAGGCCGATCTCGTCTCCGCGTTCGGGCAGGCGCGGCACTTCGACCGCGCGGTCGCGGCCCAGCCGGACCCGTACCGCCGCGCGGACCAGTGCGCGCAGCGGCTGGACGATGGTCCGGGCCAGGAACAGCGAAAGCTGGATCGAGATCAGCAGCGTCACCGTCAGCACGATCGCCAGCGTACCGCGCGCATCGCGCACCGACTGGGTGATGTCGCGCGCGTTGCGGGTGGCGAGCAGCATCTCGCCGCCGGTGCCGACCGGAGCGGCGGCGTTGATCATCGGCGTCTCGTCCGGCGCGGCGCGAACCGCAGTCACCGCCCGGCCCAGCCGTAGCGCCTGCCCCAGCTCGGGCCAGGCAGCGGCTACATCGCGCGGCGGATCGGCATAGGCCGGGGTCGGCGGGGTGCCGAGCACGAAGTTCATGCCCCGGTCGATCGTCCGCCCGGCGCGGATGTACCAGCCCTCGCTGGCCGGATCGACCAGCGCGAAGCTGGGCGGGGCAAGCGTGAAACTGTCAAGCACCAGCGCGCCCGACGAATCGTAGAGCCGCAGCCGCAGCTTCTGCGCCGCGCCGACCTGGCGCAGCAGGTCCTGCCGCGCGCCCGGCGCGGACCGGGCCAGACCCGATGCGGCGATCTCCGCTTCGGCCCGGGCCAGCTTGAAGCGTTCCTCGAACAGCTGCTTGCGGTAGGAATCGAGATAGAACAGGCTGCCCGCCATCAGCCCCAGGGCGATGATGTTCACCGCCAGGATCCGCACGGTCAGGCTGGTGCGGCGCTTCCAGCTGCCGCGCGGGCGCCCTTCAGCCATCGGCGAAGGAATAGCCGGCGCCATACAGCGTCTCGATCGCCGCGAACTGCGGATCGACCGCGCGGAACTTGCGGCGCAGGCGCTTGATGTGGCTGTCGATGGTGCGATCATCGACGAACACGTCGTCGCTGTAGGCCGCATCCATCAGCTGGTTGCGGTTCTTGATCACTCCCGGACGCTGGGCCAGCGCCTCGAGGATCAGGAATTCGGTGACGGTCAGCGAAACCGGCTCGCCCGACCAGACGACGCGGTGGCGGGTGGGGTCCATTTCCAGCCGCCCGCGCACCAGTACCTCGGCCGCGGGGGCGGCTGCCTCCAGCACCTCGGCCTCACCCCGGACCAGGTCGGCACGGCGCAGGATTGCCCGGATCCGCGCCACCAGCAGCCGCTGGCTGAACGGCTTGGCGATATAATCGTCCGCCCCCATCGCCAGGCCCAGCGCCTCGTCGGTTTCCTCGTCCTTGCTGGTCAGCAGGATCACCGGCAGGGCGCTTTTCGCGCGCAGTTTCTGGAGCAGTTCCAGCCCGTCCATCCGCGGCATCTTGATGTCGCACACCGCCAGGTCGGGCGGATTTTCGAGCAAGGCCTTCAGCGCGGTCTCTCCATCGGAATAGACCCGGGTGACGAAACCTTCGGCCTGCAGCCCGATCGAAACCGTGGTCAGGATGTTGCGATCGTCATCGACCAGCGCGATCACCTGCTGCTGCGGTTGCGGGGAAGAGGCGGAAGGTTCGGCCATGATCGCGGGTTGAAACGGGCTTTCACCGGCTGCGGACGGGGCATCGGGTTAGCCGCTTAAGGCCCGCCGTGCAATGCATCCACAGGCCGCCCGGTAGCAGCTTCTTCACCTGTGCTAATGCACAGGATCAGCGATTTGACGGAATCGCCGGGCTCGACTATGCGCGCCTCGCGAATCCTCTGCATTCGTATGCGGACAGTGGGATGACACCCATTCCACCCTGCGCTTCCAAGACGGAGATTGCCTTGACCGCCTCGCTTTCCTTCCCGCTCGCCCAGCAGGGCTTTGCCACCGGCGCCACCATCTTTGCCAACCTTGGCGCTGCGGCCCTGGTCGAGCATGCGGTCAGGAAAGGCGAAGGCCGCCTGACCAAGGACGGCGCGCTGCTGGTCGATACCGGCCGCTTCACCGGACGCAGCGTCAAGGACAAGTACGTGGTGCGCGATGCGACCACCGAAACCGCGATCAACTGGGGCGCGATCAACCAGCCGATGGGGCAAGAGCACTGGGCCAACCTGAAGGCCGATTTCCTGGCTGCGCTGAAGGACCAGGGCGAACTTTACGTTGCCGACCTGTTCGGCGGCAGCCAGCCCGAATACCGGGTCAACGTTCGCGTGATCACCCAGATGGCCTGGCACAACCTGTTCATCCGTACCCTGCTGGTCCGTCCGACTGCGGCGGAATTGGCCGGCTTCACGCCCGAATACACCATCATCAACCTGCCCAGCTTCAAGGCGAATCCGGAACGCCACGGCTGCCGCAGCGATACGGTGATCGCGGTCAACTTCACCGAAAAGCTGATCCTGATCGGCAACACTGAATATTCGGGCGAAATGAAGAAGGGCGTGTTCGGCCTCTTGAACTTCCTGCTCCCGGCGCAGGGCGTGATGCCGATGCACTGCAGCGCCAATATCGGCGCCGACGGCAAGAGCGCGATCTTCTTCGGCCTGTCGGGCACCGGCAAGACCACGCTTTCGGCCGATGCCAGCCGCACCCTGATCGGTGACGACGAGCACGGCTGGTCGGACCAGGCGGTGTTCAACTTCGAAGGCGGCTGCTACGCCAAGATGATCAACCTTTCGGCCGAGGGTGAGCCCGAAATCTACGCCACCACCAAGATGTTCGGCACGATTCTTGAGAACGTGGCGATGGACGAGGCGACCCGCGAGCTGGACTTTACCGACGCCAGCAAGACCGAGAATACCCGCGGCGCTTATCCGATCGAATTCATTCCCAATACCAGCGAGAAAAACCTCGGCCCGCCGCCGTCGAACATCATCTTCCTGACCGCCGATGCCTTTGGCGTGCTGCCGCCGATCGCGCGGCTGACCCCGGACCAGGCGATGTACCACTTCCTGTCGGGCTACACCGCCAAGGTCGCCGGCACCGAAATCGGGGTGACCGAGCCGCAGGCGACCTTCAGCACCTGCTTCGGCGCCGCCTTCATGCCGCGCCACCCCAGCGTCTATGGCAACCTGCTCAAGGAGCGGATCGCCAAGGGCGGGGCGCAGTGCTGGCTGGTCAACACCGGCTGGTCGGGCGGACGGGCAACCGATCCGGGCATCAGCCGCATGCCGATCAAGGCGACCCGCGCGCTGCTCAACGCCGCGCTCGACGGCAGCCTCAACAACGCCGAGTTCGTTCGCGATCCCAATTTCGGGTTCGAAGTTCCGGTCGCGGTGCCGGGCGTTGACAGCAACCTGCTCGATCCGCGCGGCGCCTGGTCGGATGGCGCGGCCTATGACCAGACCGCCAAGGAACTGGTCGCCAAGTTCGTCGAAAACTTCGCGCAATTCACCGACTACGTCGACCAAAGCGTGCTCGATTCGGCCCCCAAGGCCGCCTGACCGGTCCCGGGAATTCTCTCGGGGCCGCCCACCGGACCCAATGAGAGAATTCCCATGACCGACCACCCGATCCGACTGTTCGAAACCGCCGAAGCCGTTCGCCGTATTGGCGAGGGGCTGCTGGCTCGCTCGCTGCCCAAGGCCGATTGGACCCATGAGGCCCACCTTGCCGCTTGCGCCTGGCTGGTGCTGGAACGGCCCGACATGGCGCTGGAAGATGAGCTTCCCGCGATCATCCGCAGCTACAACCTGGCCGTGGGCGGGGTGAACGACGATAGCCAGGGCTATCACGAAACCCTGACCCAGCTCTACATCATCGGTGTGCGGCGATTTCTGGCCAACTGCGCGGCCGAGGGCCTGCTGGGCAAGGTCAACGCCCTGCTGGCCAGCGAGATCGCCCCGCGCGGCTGGCCGTTCAGGCTCTACTCACGCGCTCTGCTGTTCAGCGTGGCCGCGCGGCGGGGCTGGGTCGAACCGGACCTTGCGGCGATTTGACTTGGCCAGGGCGGGGCATTGCGCCAAGCTGGCCGCCTGATTGCATGAGGAGTCGCAAATTATGGGAATGCTTGACGGAATTCTGGGCCAGCTGGGGGGCAACCTCGATATCTCGGCGATCGCCGAAAAGGTCGGGATCGATCCGGCGATGGCCGAAAAGGCCGTGGCCGCGCTGGGCCAGAGCCATGCCGAACCGGGTGACACGATCGAGGGCGCCGCGGCCAAGACCGGGCTCGATGTCGGCCAGCTGGGCCAGATCGTCCAGCAACTCGGCGGCGAAGGCGGGCTGGAGAAGATCTCGGGCATGCTCAAGGACAACCCGGCGCTGTCGGGCGTCGCCGGGATGCTCGATCGCGATGGCGACGGCAATCCGCTGAACGACATTGCCGGCCTGGCTTCGGGGCTGTTCGGCAAGAACTGATCCGCGCCCGCACCGGGCAAGAAAAAGGGCTCCGTACCGGCTGGTGCGGAGCCCTTTTCGCTATGCCCCGGGGCAGGCTCAGTCGAGCATGCTGGCCGGAACCTTGCCGCCGTTTTCGGCCAGGCCCTTCATCACCGCCTTGTGCAGCGCGATGTTTTCCTCGGCCGAGCCGGAATAGTCGGCATCGCCCAGCTCGTGGGCCAGTTCCTTGCGGTTCTCGAAGCTCGAATCGATCCCGACCAGCTTCATCAGGTCGACGATCGAGCCCTGCCAGTTGAGCTTGTCAGCCCCCGGCATGGCGTTCAGCACGGCTTCGACATCGACCGGCTGCGGGGCCGGGGCCGGGGCCGGCTGGGCCGCGGGTGCAGCCTGCACCTCGACCGGCGGCGGGGCGGCTTCGGCCTTGTGACCGAAAATGGCGTCCTTGATCTTGCTGAAAAAACCCATGGATTGTGACTCCGGACAAAAGGGGCGACTCGGGTGAGCCGCCGGTTCCCCTGATGGGGCCAGCCTAACAGCTTTGCCGATCAGGCAAAGTCCTATCGGGGCGTCAGGAAGCTTTCTTTTCAGCGATATAGCGCATCACGTTGCCGCCCAGCACATCCAGCGGCACATTGCCGCCGGTCACCACCGCATCGTTGAAGTCGCGCAGGTCGTACTTCGGGCCGAGCGCGCGCCTGGCCCGGTCGCGCAGGCGCAGGATTTCGGTGTGGCCCATCTTGTAGCCGCAGGCCTGGCCGGGCCACGAGCAATAGCGGTCCACCTCGGGCGCCACTTCCGAAAGACCCGAACCGTTGGTTTCGGCAAACCACTTTACCGCCTGCTCGCGGGTCCAGCGCTTGGCGTGGAGCCCGGTATCGACCACCATCCGGCAGGCCCGGAAGGCGATGGACTGGAGATAGCCGAGCTGGCCGACCGGATCGCCCTCGTAGGCGCCCAGTTCGTCGCCCAGCGTCTCGGCATAAAGCGCCCAGCCTTCGGAATAGGCGTTGAAGGCCAGCTGCGCCCGGATCAGCGGCAGGCGGTTGGCATATTCGCCCTGCCAGACATGCCCGGGGATGCCCTCGTGGAAGGCCAGCGTCGCGACGCCAAAGCGACTGTGCCGGCCGATATCGCCAAGGTTGAGCCAGATCGTGCCCGGCTCGGTCCCGTCGATCGATCCGGCCCCGCCATAGGCGCCCGGCGCGCCGGCTTCCTCGGCCAGCGGCAGCCGCTTGATCTGCAGGTTGCCGCGCACCAGCGTGCGGAAGGCCTGCGGCAGCCGGGTGCGGATGAAGTCGATCTTGCCCTGCATGGTCGCGATCACTTCGGCGCGGCCGGCGTCGCTGTCGGGAAACTGGAAGCGCGGATCCTTGCCCAGCGCGGCCATCCGCTCGCCAACCGTCCCTTGCGTGAAGCCCAGACCGCGCAGGATCGGATCCATCCGCGCGCCCAGCTCCTTCAGCGCCTCAAGCCCCATCTTGTGGACCTGGTCGGGGGTGTCGCGAGTGGTGATCGAGGCGCGCAGGCCCCAGGCATACCATTCGTCGCCATGCGGGCGGGCCCACAGCCCGGCATGGTCGCTGGCCCTGGCGCGCTGGGCCTTGAGCTCGGCCAGTTGGCGGGCCAGCGCAGCAGCGACCGAGCCCGTGGCCAAAGCGCGGGCGCGCCGGTCCCATTGGCCGGGAATGTCGGCGGTACGCCGGACCAGCGACTGGACCAGCCCGCCGCCTTCGCTGGCGTCCTTGAGCGTCATTTCCATCTGCCGGATCGCCTTGTCGAGCAGGAACGAGGGCGCAATCGCGCCGATCCGCCCGGCGGCGACGAGCCGCTCAAGCTCTCCGTCCAGCTGTGCAGGGAAGGCCTCAAGCCGGGCAAGATAGGCCTCGGCATCGCCGGCATTGTTGACCTTGTGGTCGTTGTCGAGGAACCGCGGGGTATCGAGATAGGCCCCGACATTCTGGATCACGACGTAGGGCGTATTGCGCCAGCCGCCGACCGCGACATCGCCATAGGGCAGGGCAAAACCATCCGATGCGACCGAGAAGGCGCTTTTGACCACCGCCAGGCTGGTGCGGGTGGTCTGGTCGAGCGCGGCGCCGGCATAGCGCGGCAGCACGTCCAGCACCTCGCGCAGCAGCGCTGCGATCCGCGCCTGCCCGGCGGCCGAACGATCCCCCAGGCGCGAGCGCAGGCCGGCATGGGCATCCTTGTCGACCCCCAGCGAGGTCGCCCCTTCCGGGTTCAGTTCGAGCAGCCGCCAGGCCACCTCGTCAAGGTATTGCTGGGCATCGGCCGGAGCCGGCGCGGCCACGCCCGGGGCGGCCTTCTGGCAAGCGGCGAGCGGCAGGGCGGCGGCGCCTGCGCCCAGCAGGGCAAGCGATTGGCGGCGCGAAAAGGTCATATCGGTCATGCGCCGGAACCTGCGGCCACGGCGCGGGCAAGTCAATTTGCCGCATACCGGTTTTACCGCTTCGGATTGTGCTGGCCTCGCCGGGCGGAGGCGCTAAGTTGCAGTCATATTGCACTTCTTCGGAGAATCGTTCGATGGACATGATGGATATGCTGCGCGCCTCTGGCGGGCTTGATGCGATCGCCGGCCAGCTCGGCATCCCGCCGGAAATGGCCCAGGCCGGGGCCGGGGCGCTGCTGCCGGCGATCGTCGGCGGCTTTCAGAAGCAGAGCGAGGCGGCCGGTGGCGGCGAAGGCGGGCTGGGCAGCCTGATCGGCATGCTCGGCGGGCTGGGCGGCGCGGGCCTGGCCGACAATGTACTTGGGCCCGAGGAAACCCAGGTTGACAAGGGCAATGACATCCTTGGCCAGATCTTCGGTTCCAAGGATGTCAGCCGCACGGTGGCCGGCCATGCCGCCGGCCAGACCGGGATCGATCCGGCGATCCTCAAGAAGATGCTGCCGCTGCTGGCGATGCTGGTCGGTGGCTACCTGTCATCGCGCGGCGGGGCGCAGGGCGAAGCGCAAGGCGGCGGTGCGGGCGGGATGCTCGGCTCGATCCTCGGCGCGGTGCTGGGCGGCGGCCAGCAGGCCGCGCCGGCCGGAGGCGGGGCGCTTGGCGGGCTCGGCTCGCTGATTGACCTCAACGGCGACGGCAATCCGCTCGATGACATCATCGGCATGGCCGGCAAACTGGCCCGCTGATGGAGCAGGATACGGTCCTTTCCGTCCTGGTGCTGGCGATCATTGCGCTGGTGATCGGCGCGATTGCGCTGTTGCGCCGGGGCGGGCGGACCAAACAGGCGGTGCTGATGCTGGTGCTGGCGGCGGTCGCCGCCGGCAACCTCGCGCTGTGGCTGGTGCCCGACAGCGCCGGGCGGAGCCTGGCCCAGGACGCGCCGCGTTAGCTCAGCGGATCGGGCAGTCCGGCGACAGCCGCATGTCGAGGTAATTGTCGACCGAGCGCATCAGCTCATCCAGCTCGCTTTCGAAGAAATGGTTCGCCCGGGGGATTTCCTCGTGGTGGATGGTGATGTGCTTCTGCGTGCGCAGCTTGTCGACCAGCTTCTGGACCGAATTGGGCGTGACCACCGTATCGGCCGCGCCCTGGATGATGATCCCCGAGGCCGGGCAGGGGGCGAGGAAGCTGAAATCGTACATGTTGGCCGGCGGCGCGATCGAGATGAAGCCGCGGATTTCCGGGCGGCGCATCATCAGCTGCATCCCGATCAGCGAACCGAACGAGTTGCCGGCGATCCAGGTGGTGCTGGCTTCGGGATGGATCGACTGGACCCAGTCGAGCGCGGCGGCGGCATCGGACAGCTCGCCGATCCCGTTGTCGAAGCTGCCCTGGCTGCGGCCCACGCCACGGAAGTTGAAGCGCAGGGTCGCGAATCCGCGGTTGGCGAAGGTCTTGTAGAGGTTCTGCGTGATCCGTTCGTTCATCGTCCCGCCCGCCTGAGGGTGGGGGTGCAGGATCATCGCCACCGGCGCGCGGCTGCGCGTGGCGGGCTGGAAACGGCCTTCAAGGCGGCCTTCGGGTCCGGGAAAGATCACTGCGGGCATGGGTCTGGCACTCGGCTGTTGCAGCCCAAGGCGCGGCGTCCGGGAAAATCGCGGATGCCTGGCCGCTTGGGGCTAGGATCGGGAAGCAGGCGCTATATAGAAATGAAGGTCTGAAAAGCAACGATTCCGAGCATGACCGCCCGATTCATCTACCTTGACCACCAGGCGACCACCCCGCTCGCGCCGGAAGCGCGCGCGGCAATGGAGCCGTGGCTGGCCGGGCCCGAGGATATGGGCTTCGCCAATCCGCACTCGATGCACCGCCCGGGCCGGGCGGCAGCGGCGGCGGTTGAACTGGCGCGCGAGCAGGTCGCGGCGCTGCTGCCCGGGGGCGGCCGGGTGATCTTCACCAGCGGTGCGACCGAGGCGCTCAACCAGGCAATCCGCTCGGTCCCGCGCGGACCAATCGCGATCAGCGCGATCGAGCATTCGGCGGTGGTCAATCCGGCCGTCGCGACCGGAGCAGACCTGCAGGAGCTGCCGGTCGGTGCCGATGGCCTGGTCGATCCCGAGGTGCCGATCGCCCAGGGCACCGGGCTGGTCGCGGTGATGCAGGTCAACAACGAGATCGGCACGATCCAGCCGACCCGCCGGCTGGCCGAACGGGCGCACGAGATCGGCGCGCTGTTCCTGTGCGATGCGGTGCAGGGCGCCGGCAAGCTGGCCCCGCCCGAAGGGGCAGACCTGATCGCGATCACCGCGCACAAGCTCTATGGTCCCAAGGGGATCGGCGCGCTGTGGGTGCGCGACGGGGTGAAGATCGGCGAACTGATCCACGGCGGCGGGCAGGAAGGCGGGCTGCGATCGGGCACACTTTCCCCTGCACTCTGCGCCGGGTTCGGCGCGGCAGCGGCCTTGGCGAAGGAGCGGATGGAGGCCGATTTCGAGCACCTTTCCGGCCTCGCCGCGCTGGCCCGCTCGATCCTCTCGCGCTGGAGCGTCAACGGCAGCGAGACTTCGCGCTGGCCCGGCAATCTCAACCTGCGGCTGGAAGGGCTGAACTTCCCGCGCCTGCTCAGCGATTGCCGGACCCTGGCCTTCTCGGCCGGATCGGCCTGCGGCAGCGGCACCGGCGCGCCCAGCCGGGTGCTGAGCGCGATCGGACTTGAGGCAAGGGTCGCAAGAAATTCGATCCGTCTTGGTTTCGGGCGCTATACCACCCGCGAAGAAGTCGAAACGGCCTGTCGCGCGATCGAGGCGGCCGCAGCCGCGCAAGGAGTCTGATGGTCAAGGTAACCTTCATCACCGCCACTGGCGAACGGGTCGAGGCCGAGGGTGAGCCCGGCGACCGCCTGCTGCGCACCGCGCAGATCGCGGGGATGCCGCTCGAAGGCACCTGCGAGGGGCAGATGGCCTGTTCGACCTGCCACGTGATCGTGGCGAAGGACTGGTTCGGACGCCTGCCGCGCGCCAGCGAGGACGAGGAAGACATGCTCGACCTTGCCGCCGGCGTGACCCGCACCAGCCGGCTCGCGTGCCAGATTGAACTGAGCGCCGAGCTTGAGGGGCTGGAAGTGCGGATTCCGGGCGAGAGCCGGGACATGCAGCGGCGTTAATTCTGAATCACGCGAAGATGCGAAGACGCCATGATGGCACGCTGCGCCGCAGGCCTCTTGCTTCGTTCAAACGGGGCCGCAGTGATCGACCGTCCTAATCGGGTTGCGGCTTCGCCGATTGCGCTACCCTTCGCGCCTTTGCGCCTTCGCGTGATGAAGTCAAAACCCCTGCGCAAAACCCCAAGACCGGCATGGAAACGCCCGAATCCCCCTGCTAGGG
>CAZNII010000054.1:15409-18152 GCA_964573075.1 uncultured Novosphingobium sp.
CCCCTGCGCAAAACCCCAAGACCGGCATGGAAACGCCCGAATCCCCCTGCTAGGGCCAGCCGGCAATGACCACCGATACCACCGAACCCGATCCCTTCGATGCCATCGTCGACGCGCCGTTCGATTCCGCGCTGTCGGAACGCTACCTGGTCTATGCACTCTCGACGATCACCGCGCGCTCGCTGCCCGATCTGCGCGATGGGCTGAAGCCGGTCCACCGCCGCCTGCTGTGGGCGATGCGGCAGCTGAAGCTCGATCCGGCCAGCGCCTTCAAGAAGAGCGCGCGCGTGGTCGGCGACGTGATCGGCAAGTATCACCCGCACGGCGACGCTTCGGTCTATGACGCGATGGTCCGGCTCGCCCAGGATTTCAGCCTGCGCTATCCGCTGGTCGAGGGGCAGGGCAACTTCGGCAATATCGACGGCGATAACGCCGCGGCCTATCGCTATACCGAAGCCCGCCTGACCAAGACCGCGATCCAGCTGATGGCGGGGCTGGACGAAGGCACGGTCGATTTCATCCCGACCTACAACGGCGAGGAGGAAGAGCCCGAGATCTTTCCCGGGATCTTTCCCAACCTGCTGGCCAACGGCGCCAGCGGTATCGCGGTGGGGATGGCGACCAACATCCCCAGCCACAACGTGGCCGAGATCATCGACGCGACGCTGCTGCTGATCGACAACCCGACGATCGAACATGCCGAGCTGATGCAGGTGTTCCGGGGGCCGGATTTCCCGACCGGCGGGGTGGTGGTGGAAAGCGCCGCGACGATCAGCGCGGCCTATGAAACCGGCAAGGGCGCGATGCGGGTGCGCGGGCGCTTCTCGACCGGGCGCGAGGCCGATGGATCGTGGGAGCCGACCGGGATCGAAAAGCTGGGCGGCGGCCAGTGGCAGCTGGTCGTCACCGAAATCCCCTACCAGCTCCAGAAGGGCAAGCTGATCGAGCAGGTCGCCCAGCTGATCGCCGACAAGAAGCTGCCGATCCTGGAAGACGTCCGCGACGAGAGCGACGAGCAGATCCGGCTGGTTTTCGTGCCCAAGAGCCGCAACGTCGATCCCGAACTGCTCAAGGAATCGCTGTTCAAGCTGACCGACCTGGAAACGCGCTTCAGCCTCAACCTCAACGTGCTCGATGCCAAGCGCACGCCGGGCGTGCTGGGGCTGAAGCTGCTGCTGCAGGAATGGGTGATCGCCCAGATCGACATCCTGCTGCGCCGCACCCGCCACCGGCTGGAAAAGATCGCCAGCCGGCTGGAACTGCTCGACGGCTACATCATCGCCTACCTCAACCTTGACCGGATCATCGAGATCATCCGCACCGAGGACGAGCCCAAGCCGGTGATGATGGCCGAATTCGAACTGACCGACCGCCAGGCCGAGGCGATCCTCAACATGCGGCTGCGCAGCTTGCGCAAGCTCGAGGAAATGGAGCTGCGGCGCGAGCGCGACGATCTGCTGGCCGAGAAGGACGAGCTGGAAAAGCTGCTCGACAGCCCGGCCCGCCAGCGCACCCGGCTCAAGCGCGATCTCGGCAACCTGCGCAAGGACTATGGCGAGGACACCGCACTCGGCCGGCGCCGGACCACCATTGCCGAAGCCGCCCCGACGGTCGAATTCAGCATGGACGCGATGATCGAGAAGGCGCCGGTCACCGTGATCCTCTCGGCCAAGGGCTGGGTCCGCGGCGCCTCCGGGCACGAACCGCTCGACAAGGACTTCAAGTACAAGGAAGGCGATGGCTTCGGCTTTGCGGTCCACGCCCAGACCACCGACAAGCTGCTGATCGCCTGCGACAACGGCCGGTTCTATACGCTCGGTTGCGACAAGCTGCCCAGCGCGCGCGGCTTTGGCGAGCCGGTGCGGACCATGGTCGATATCGATCCCGGAGCGGAAATCGTCGCGCTGCTGGTCTATCGGCCCAAGGCCCAGTTGCTACTGGCCAGCAATGCCGGACGCGGCTTTGCCGCCGAGGCCGACGAACTGCTTGCCGAAACCCGCAAGGGGCGGGGGGTGATGAACACCAAGCCGGGGGTCAAACTGGCCGTAGTGCGCGAGATTCCCGCCGAGCACGATCACGTTGCCGTGGTCGGCGACAACCGCAAGCTGGTGATCTTCAGCCTTGAGGAACTGCCAGTGCTGGCCAAGGGCCAGGGCGTCACGCTCCAGCGCTATCGTGACGGCGGGCTGGCTGATGCGACCACGCTCAAGCTCGAGGAAGGGCTGAGCTGGAAAATGGGCGGCGAAACCGGCCGGGTCCGGACCGAGAGCGACATGCGGATGTGGAAGGTTGCCCGCGGCGCCGCCGGCCGGATGCCGCCGACCGGCTTCCCGCGGGACAACAAGTTCTAACGCAACGCTTCATCCAGCAGGGCCTCGACCCGTGCCTGGGCGGGGAATCCTTCCGCCACCCAGCGCGCTTCGATCGCCTGGAGAATTCGCGCCACGTCCGGTCCGGCCTTGACCCCGCGCGCGACGATTTCTCCACCCTTGAGCGGAAAAGTGGGAATGTCCCAGTCGGTCAGCGGAGCGATAGCCCCCCCGGTCAGCAGCAGCCGGTCGAGCGCCGCCTCGCGCCCCAGGCGGTAGGCGAGGGCGCGGGGGTCTCCCGGCTGTCCGCCTCTTCCCGCGGCCAGGGCCAGGCGCTTCTTTTGCGCGCCCGACAGGCGAAACCGGCTGGCGATCGCTTCGGCCAGTGGCGCATCCGGAGCGAGCAGCGCGGCAAGCCGGCGCAAGGCGTCGGG
>CAZNII010000055.1:0-1394 GCA_964573075.1 uncultured Novosphingobium sp.
CGTGGATAGTCCCGTAACGCAAGCCGTCCGGACCATCCGGGGCGGCTGCCACCAGCAAGAGCGGCTGGAGCGCGGGAAAGTTAAGGGCCGGGGCCTGGCCGGGCCGCGATTGATGGCTGCCAGCGCGCCCCGCCGTCCTAGGGATTTGCCCGTGGCCTTAAATTACCGAACCCTTTGACGTTCCGCGCGCAGAACGGCCCCCGTCAAGCATGGTTAATGCGAAGGGGGTTTTCGATGAGCGGACTGGCGGCAAGCGAAGCGGTGGCACGGGGCCATGCCCCGCTGGTGCACCGTGCGGCGGCGATCCTGGGATCGGCTTCGGGCCATTCGGGAGCAACGCTGCGCGGCAAGGGCGAGGCGGTTCCGCCGGGCCCCGGCCCCTGCGTGCTGCTCGAACGCGGCAGCGCCAACAGACTGCGCCGCGAGGAGCGCCGCGGGCACTTTGCCCTGACCTATCGCGATCCTTCGGCCGAAGCGCCGCTGGCCGCGCTGCTGGCCGCGCTGACCCCGGCCGGCATGCCGATCGCCGCCGATCCGGAGACGCTGTCGATCCTGGCCCTGGCCGACCGGCTGGCGGCAAGCGAGATCCCGGTCCTGATCAACGGCCCGACCGGGACCGGCAAGGAAGTGCTGAGCCGCTTCATCCACGCCCGCAGCCCGCGCAAGGCCGGACCCTTCGTTGCGGTCAACTGCGCGGCGATGCCCGAAACCATGCTCGAGGCGCTGCTGTTCGGGCACCGCAAGGGCGCCTTCACCGGAGCCAGCGAGGCCAGCGAAGGCTTCTTTCGCGCCGCCGATGGCGGGACCCTGCTGCTCGACGAGATCGCCGAAATGCCGCTCTCGCTCCAGGCCAAGCTGCTGCGCGCACTGCAAGAGGGGGAAGTGGTTCCGATCGGCTCGACCCAGCCGATCAAGGTTGACGTGCGGGTGATCGCCTGTGCCAACCGCGATCTGCCTACCGAAGTGGCCGAAGGCCGGTTCCGCGCCGACCTCTATTACCGGCTCAATGTCTTCCCGCTGGCGCTGCGTCCGCTGCGCGAGCGGGTTGAAGACATCGCCCCGCTGGCCTTCGCGCTGGTGCTGCGCCACGCCGCCCCCGGAAAGGCCCTGCCGTGGATTTCCGACGCGGCGCTGGCCATGCTCAAGCTGCATGGCTGGCCCGGCAATGTCCGCGAGCTGGAAAACGTGATCCGCCGCGCGCTGTTGCTGGCCGACGGCGCCGGCGAGATCGCCGCCAGCCACATCGTGTTCGACCAGCCCGCCCGGCTGGTTCCCGAGGGCGGCACCCTGCTGCCCGAGCCCAAGGGCCAGCGGCTGTCCAACATCGTTCAGCTGAGCGAGGCCAAGGCGATCATGCAGACCCTCGATGCCTGCAATGGCAGCCGGATCGAGGC
>CAZNII010000055.1:1494-6315 GCA_964573075.1 uncultured Novosphingobium sp.
CGAACGCGGCGAGGTGACCGATGTCGCCAAGGTCATGCTGGCCCGGCAGGAAGCCGGGATCGCCTTCGAGGCGACGCTGCAGGTCAGGAACCGGCTGCTGTCCGCCTATCAGGACATCATGCGGATGGGAGTGTGATGAATGGCTGAGCTTGCCCCCTCCCCCTCTGCCCCGCCGCCGCTGGTGCTGCCGTCCGGCTCGCCGCTCGAACGGATCCGCACGCTCGCCGCGCAGCCCGCGGTCCGGCGCGCCTTGCCATGGTTCCTGGGCCTTGCCGCGATCGGCGGCGCGGGCCTCGCTTACGCGGCGCTGGCCCCTGCGCCGCAACGCGTGCTCTATTCCGAACTGGGCGACAGCGAGCGCGCCTCGGTAGTGGCCAGCCTCGACAAGGCCGGGATCGCCTATTCCATCAATTCCGATACCGGCGCCCTGACTGTGGGCGAGGACGATCTCTACAAGGCCCGGATGCTGGTCGCCTCGGACGGCGCGCTGGCGGTGCCCGATCCGGTTTCCAGCCTCGACAGCCTGCCGCTCGGTGCCAGCCGCACGCTCGAAGGCGAGCGGCTGCGCGGTGCCCGGCAGGGCGAACTGGAAATGACCATCCAGCAGATCGACGGGGTCGAAAGCGTCCGCGTCCATCTGGCCGAGGCCAGCAAATCGGTCTTCGTGCGCGACGATGCCCCGCCGACCGCATCGGTGATGGTCCGCATGGCCAAAGGCCGCAAGCTGGCCGACGGGCAGGTCGCGGCAATCGTCAACCTGGTCGCCGGATCGGTCCCCGGCCTCTCGCCCGATGCGGTGCGGGTGGTCGATCAGCACGGCCGGCTGCTGTCCGATCCCAGCGCGAGGGGTTCCGACCGGCTCGAATTGCAGGCCCGGCTTGAAGACAAGCTGCGCGCGCAGCTCGATCAACTGCTCACCCCGATGCTCGGCGCGGGCAATTTCACCAGCGAAATCCAGGTCGAGCTCGACATGGACGAGGTGACCTCGGCCCGCGAAGCCTATGACAAGGACGGCGTGGTCCGTTCCGAAACTTCGCAGCAGAGCCAGCAGGCCGGCGGCCAGCCGGGCCAGGCCGCGGGAATTCCGGGCGCGCTGTCGAACACGCCGCCGCCCGCAACCGAGGCCACCCCCGGACCGCCGCAGGGCGGCCCCGCGCAAGGGACTGCCCCGGCTCCGGCTGCGGTCAACGGCGAAAGCTCGGCCACCCGCACCTATGAACTGGGCCGTGAGGTTTCGGTCGCGAATTCACAGCCGGGCAAGGTCAAGCGCATCTCGGTGGCCGTCGCGATCAGTCAGGAAGCGATGAAGAAGGCCAAGCCTGGCGATCTCGATCAGGTCAAGGCGCTGGTCTCGGCCGCCATGGGCGCCGATCCGGCGCGCGGCGACCAGGTCCAGGTGCTGATCCGCCCGTTCGAGCCGGTCAGCGACGAGGGCCTGCCGTTCTGGGAGGCGCCGTGGTTCGCGATGGTGGTGCGCAGCGTGGTCGCCCTGCTGGCGGTGCTGCTGGTGCTGCTGCTGGGCGTGCGCCCGCTGGTCCGTGCGCTGAAGCGCGAGCCGGGTGAGAATTCGGTCGGCGAAGGCGAAGACGGTGAAGCCGCGCCTGCGGCCGCGAGCCAGACCGCGCCCGATGCCGCCGTGCTTGGCCGGCAGGTCAGCCTGGCCCAGCGGATCGTCGAGGAAAAGCCCGATGACGCGCTGCTGGCGCTGCGCCAGATGCTCGGCACCCCGGCCGGGGAGTCGGCGCGATGACCAGCGAAACCGCAATCCCCGGACTGGGCGATGCCGAACGCGCGGCGGTGATGATCATGCTGCTGGAGGAAGACCAGGCGGCCGAAATCCTGCGCCAGCTCGGCCCCGAGGAACTGCAGGTGCTGGGCGAGAAGATGTGCGCGCTGGGCGATATCGGCCCGGAGCAGATCACCCAGGCCATTTCCGGCTTCGTCGACAACACCGGCCATGCCGGGATCAGCGCGCGCGGGCGCAATGCCCAGGTCCGCAGCCTGATGACCCGCGCGGTCGGCGAAGTGAAGGCCGACAGCCTGATGCAGCGGATCCTGCCGCTTGGCGAAGGCAGCGGCCCGGCGATCGAGCTGGCCCGCTGGCTGACCCCGCAGGCGCTGATTCCGTTGATCAAGGACGAACATCCCCAGGCGATCGCGGTGCTGCTGGTCCAGCTCGAACCCGAAGTGGCGGCCGAAGTGCTCCATGCCCTGCCCGCCGACGTCCAGCCTCAGGTGATGCACCGCGTCGCCACGCTGGGTCCGGTCTCGGTCGAGGCGGTGAAGATGCTCGAGCTGTTGCTGGAAAGCCGGATCGCCGCCAGCCACGGCAAGGCCGCGCTGACCTTGGGCGGGGCCAAGCAGGCTGCCGACATCATCAACAACGCCGGCAAGGCCGCCGAAAAGCGGATCATGCCCGAAATCAACCGGATCGACAAAGGCCTGGCCAAGGAGATCGAGAACGAGATGTTCAAGTTCGAACACCTCTTCACGCTCGACGCCAAGGCGATGGGCGCGCTGCTGCGCGAAGTCGAAAGCGACATCCTGATCAATGCCTTGAAGGGCATTTCCGAGGAACAGCGCGAAGTGTTCTTCGCCGCCATGTCGAGCCGCGCCGCCGATGGCGTCAAGGACGAGATCGCCGGTCGCGGCCGGCTCAAGATGGCCGAGGTGGTCGAGGCGCAGAAGGCGATCGTCGCGGTCGCACGGCGGCTTGCCGCCGATGGCACGATCCAGTTCGGTGCGGGCGGCGGGGACGACGAATATGTCTAGTCTGCCCTTCGCCGAACTGGCCGAGGGCAGCGCCTTTCGCTGCGATCCGCGGTTTGTTCCCGGCCCCGCACCAGTCCCCGAACCGGGCGAGCCGGAAGACCCGGTGGCCCGCGCATGGGAAGAAGGCCACGCCGCCGGCTTTGCCGAGGCCCATGCCGCCGCGCTCGAAGTGGCCGAAGAGGAAGCCGCCGCGCGCGAGCGGATCGAATTGGCGCTGGCCCGGCTCGATGCCCAGCAGTCCGAACTGCTGCGGCAAAAGCTCTACGCCACGGTCGAGGCACTGTGCGAGGCGGCGATCGCCCCGCTCGCGCTCGATCGCGATGCGCTCGCTGCCCGGGTCGATCGGGCCGCGACGATGCTGGCCCGGGCCGACGACGCCAAGGTGCTGCGGCTCCATCCCGATGACCTCAAGCTGGTTGGCAGGCAATTGCCGCAGCAGCTTGAAGTTCTTGAAGATCCCGCGCTGGAACGCGGGGCGCTGCGGGTCGAGACGCCAAGCGGCGGGGTCGAGGACGGCCCGGCTCATTGGCGCCGCGCAATCGCCGAAGCCCTGGCGCAATGCTGAACCTGTTCGATCCCCTGCTCGACGAACTTGGCCAGTGCCGGATCGAGCTGGCGCCCGGTCGCTATGGTCTGCTCACCGCCTGCGATGGCGGGCTGCTCGAAGTTTCCGGGCTGAGCGCGCCGGTCGGTGCGCTGTGCCGGGTCGGCCACGGCGCGGGCGAGCCGCTGACCGCCGAAGTGATCGGCTTTCGCAACGGCCGCACGCTGATGATGCTGCTCGGCGATACGGTGATGCTGCGCCCAGGCGCGCGGGTCCGCACCGAGGGTCGCCCCGGGATGCTGCCGGTCGGCGAAGCCTTCCTCGGCCGGGCGGTCGATGGCGAGGGCAAGCCGATCGACGGGGGCGAGCCGATCCATGCCCGTACCGCCTGGCCGGCCGGCGGGGTCCGCACCGGCGCGCTCGATCGCAGCCCGGTGCGGGTGCCCTTCGATACCGGGGTGCGCGCGCTCAATGCCTTGACGACTTTCGGGGTCGGGCAGCGGATCGGGATCATGGCCGGATCGGGGGTCGGCAAGTCGGTTCTGCTCGACATGATCGCGGGCGGCGCGGAGGCCGAGATTGTCGTCGTCGGCCTGATCGGCGAGCGCGCCCGCGAAGTTTCCGATTTCGTCGAACGCCACATGCACGGCGCCAAGCGCGAGCGCACCGTGGTTGTTGCTGTCCCGGCCGACCACGCGCCCAACCTGCGGCTGCGCGGGGCAATGTTGGCCACAAGCCTGGCCGAACAGTTCCGCAGCGAAGGCCGCAAGGTCCTGCTGATCATGGACAGCCTGACCCGCGTTGCCCACGCCGCGCGCGAGATCGCGCTGCTGCTGGGCGAGCCCGGCGCGGCCCGCGGCTATCCGCCTTCGGCCCTCGCCACGATCACCAAGCTGGTCGAGCGGGCCGGCAATTCGGCGGCCAGCGGCGGCTCGATCACCGGGCTCTACACCGTGCTGGCCGATGGCGACAACCAGGACGATCCGGTGGTCGATACGGCGCGCTCGATCCTCGACGGCCATATCGTGCTGAGCCGCGAACTGGCCCAGCGCGGGCAGTATCCGGCGATCGACATAGCCGCCTCGCTGAGCCGGGTGATGGCCGATATCGTGCCTGCGGATCATGCCGCGCTTGCCCGCGAATTCCGCGCTCTGACAGCCACTTACGAGGCGAACCGTGACCTTGTTTTGATGGGGGCCTACCGCGCCGGAGCCGATCCGCAGCTCGACCGCGCGATTGCGATGCACGATGCGCTGAGCGCCTTCCTGTGTCAGCCGGCCCGCAGCACGGTACGCCATTGCGCCAGCGTCGCCGCGCTTGAAAGCCTGCTGGGCCATGCGGGTTGAAGCAGCCCGGGTGCGGCGGTTGCAGCGGCTGGAAAAGGTCCGGGCAATCGCAAAGCAGGCCGCCGCGCTGGATGCCGCGCAGGCCGAAGGGACGCTGGCCCAGCTCGAAGCCCTGGCCGCGCGGACCCGCACCATGGCCGAAGACTATCGCGGCCGCAC
>CAZNII010000055.1:6415-16218 GCA_964573075.1 uncultured Novosphingobium sp.
TCGCAAAGGACCCGCCGATGATCCAGCCTGCTGCCACCCCTTCCCTCTCGATCCCTGGCCTGCCTGGCGAAGTGCCCATGCTGCCGGGAGCGGAAGGCACGGAAGGCGCGGATTTCAGCGCTTTGCTGGCCATGCAGGTGGTGCAGGCAGAAGCTCCGGCCAGCCAAGCCCCGACAGCAGAACCCGGCGAGGAACCGGTGGGCGATCCGGCAGCGCCAACGGCAATTGCCGGCAAGATCTTGCCGCCTGCCTTGCCGGTCGCGTCCGACATTCCGGCCGAAGCGTCACTGCCGGTTGCCCAGCCTAAGCCGAATGGTCCCGCCCCGCGCAGCGCCGCGGCGCCCAGCCCGGCTCGCATGGCGCAGGCAATGCCCGAACCGCCTTCCGATGACGCAGCGCCCGAGACGGAAGCCGGGACCGAAGAGGAGCGCACCCTGACGGCACTCGCGCGCGTGGCTGGCGATCTGCAGGTGCCGGTCGCCAGTCCGGTTGTCGCCCTACCCCCCTCGCCCGCGGCCCTTCCGGTTGTGGCCGAGGCTACCCCCGCTGCGGAGCCGGCGGCCGAGCCCCGTCACACGCCTTCGGTTCAATCGATCCTCCCCGAAACCTCGCCGCGCCAGGCCAGGGCTTCGGCTCAGCCGCGGCTCGCTCCCCTGGCGAGCGATCCGCTCCGCGCTGAACCGGCCCAGCCTGCTGCCCGCATTCAACCCGCTCCGGCCGAGGAAGTACGGGTCCAGCTGGCCCTGCCGCGGGTGGAGCAGGCCGCCGCCTTGCCCAAGGATGAGCCGCGCCCAGCGCCGCGTCCGCTCGAAGTGGCGTTGCCCGAGGTGGCGGCGATCGCTTCTTCGCCGTCGCCCCAGCATCAGGCCGCCCCGGCCCTGCCCGCCGCCACTCCGGCACCCCAGGTTCGCCCGCATGATTTCGCCGCGCTGGTCGAACGGATCGCCCAGGCCCGCGAGGCGGCCGCGCCGCAAGCCGTCTCGATCACCGTCGCGCACCGCGATTTCGGCCCGGTGCGGCTGCATTTCCGGCCCGAGGAAGCCGGGCTGAATGTCTCGATGGCCAGCGCCGATCCCGGTTTTGCCCGCGCCGCCGCGCTTGCTCCCGCCCCGGTACTGCCGGTGACCGCCGGCGAGCAGGCCGGCTTCACCGCCAGCCGCAACCACAGCGCACCCGGCCAGGCCGGTAGCCAGGGCGGCCAATCGCAATCGCGCGGCGGCTTTGCCGAGCAGCGCAGCGAAGGCCAGCCGCACGCCAATCCATCACCGCGCGGGCCGCAGCAACGCCCTGCCCCGCGCCCGGGCATCTTTGCCTGAACCGCATGACCGAAGGGGGACCTGAGCGATGAGTGACAAGAAGGACGGCGAGGAAAAGCCGAAAAAGAAGAAGAAGGGCAAAGGCCTGCTGGTCAAGCTGGTGGTCGGTCTGGTGCTGGTCGGGGCCGGCGGGGGCGGCACTTTCATGGCGGTGCAATCCGGCATGATCGGCGGCGGCCATGGCGAGGAGAAGAAGGAAAAGGACGAGCCCAAGCTGGTCAAGAAGGGCGAGGAAGACCCCTATGCGCCCAAGACCGAAGGCAAGGAGGGCGAAGGCCCGGCCGAGGTCGAGGGCGAAGGCGGGAGCGAATACAAGACCAGCTACTACAACTTTTCCGAGGACTTCACCTCCAACCTCAAGAACTCGACCGCGCTGGTCCAGATCAGCCTGGCCTGTTCGACCCGTCGCGACGGGCGGGTGCTGATGTGGCTCAAGAAGCACGAGCTGGCGATCCGCAGCGCGGTGCTGGTGGTGCTGGCCGACACGCCCGAGGAGGACGTCTTCACCCCCGAAGGCAAGGAGCGCCTGCAAAAGCGGCTGACCGCCGCGATCAACCAGGTGCTGACCGACACCGAGGGCTTCGGCGGGGTCGACAAGGTCTATTTCAAGAGCTTCCTCGTCCAGTGAACACGCAGCATTCCTTTGTCGCCGAGCGCCGTGCCGCGCAGCATTGCCAGGAGCTGCTGCGCCGCGGCCCCGAGCCGGCCGACCTGGTTCCCGCCCTGGCGCGGCTGGGCGAACGCTTTGCCCGGGCGCTGGCCCCGGCTTTTGCCGCGCTGCTCGGCGGCGATGCGCCGAGCGTGGCAGTCGCCGCACCGGTCGAGCTGAGCGAGGTCGATCTCAACGAGGAAGTCGGGCCGCTCGCTGCCAACAGCCTGCTGGCGACGCAAGTCCCCGGGCTGGCGCTGCTCGCCTCGGTCGAAGGCCAGGCGACGCTGCGGCTGGTCGACCGGGCCTTTGGCGGGCGGGGCGAGGCGCCAGCGGTGCTGCCCGAAGCCTTTCCGCTTTCGGCCGAACTGATGATCCAGCGGCTCGAGCAACTGGTGGCCCGCTGCCTTGGCGAAGCGCTGGGGCAGGACGAGCTGCGCCCGCTCCGCCGTGACAGCCGCCTGCCCGAACTTGCCCCCTTTCCGGCCGGAGCGCGGCTGGCGGTGCTGCGGATCGAAGTGATGGAAGGCGCGCGCAAGCCGTGGAAGCTGCTGATCGCGCTGCCCTTTGCCCAACTGCCCAAGCTGCTCGGCAACGGCGAACCGGCCACACCGCGCCAGGCCGGCAGCGCCGATCCCGCCGCCGCGCCGTTTGCCGACGTACCGGTGCCGCTGACCGCCACGCTGGTCGAGATGCGCGTGCCGCTTTCGACCCTCGCCGCGCTTGAACCTGGCGCCGTGCTGCCGGTCGCGGTGGCGCGGGCAGTGCCGATTTCGGCCCGCGGCGCAGTGCTCGCGCGCGGCACCATCGGCGCACAGGACGATCGCGTCGCGATCAAGCTCACCCAGATTGCCTGAAGGGACAGATCAACCATGACCATCCACACCCGCGGCTTCGACCTGCTCAAGGAGGTGGACGTGCGCCTCTCGGTCGAGCTTGGCCGCACCGACATGAAACTGAAGGACGTACTCGCGCTGGGCGAGGACAGCGTGGTCATGCTCGATCGGCTGACCGACGAACTGCTCGACGTGATGGTCAACGGCAAGCTGATCGCGCGGGGCGAGATCGTTGCCCAGGGCAACCGCTTTGGCCTGAGGATCGTCGAGATGGCCGGCGCGCAAGGCGCGGCGGAGGGGGCGGCCTGATGCTGCTCTACCTCCTCAAGCTGCTGGTGCTGCTGCCGCTTATCGCGGGGCTGGCCTGGGGCACGCTCAAGCTCGCCCAGAAAATGCAGGCCCGGATCGGTGCCGGCCAGTCCGGCAGCAAGGCGGTGCGGATCGTCGAGACCACCATGCTCTCGCCCACGCTGAAGCTCGCGGTGATCGAGTTTCACGGCCGCGAGATCCTGGTCTCGGCCTCACGTCAGGGGCTGACCCGCCTGGCCGAGGCCCCGGCGCGGGAGGCGGGGGAATGAAGCGCTTCACCGCAGTGCTTGCAGCCCTCCCCGCGCTGTTCCTCCCGACCCTGGCCCAGGCGCAGACCGCCATTCCCGGCGCGCTTGACCGGGCCTTCGGGGCGACCGGGGGCACCGGCGGCCAGGGCATGACGCTTTCGCTCCAGCTGCTCCTGATCATGGGGCTGCTGACGATCCTGCCGACCCTGCTGCTGATGATGACCAGCTTCACCCGGATCCTGGTGGTGCTGTCGATCCTGCGGCAGGCGCTGGGGCTGCAACAGAGCCCGCCCAACCAGGTGCTGATCGGGCTTTCGCTGTTCCTGTCGCTGTTCATCATGGCCCCGACGCTCGACCGGGTGAACGCCCAGGCGATCCAGCCCTATGCCGCCGGAACGATCAATGCCGAACAGGCGATTGCCGCGGGCGGGCAGGAATTCCACGCCTTCATGATCCGCCAGACCCGCAAGCACGACCTGGCGATGTTCGCCGAAATGGCCAAGGCGCCCAAGTTCGCGCGGAGCGAGGACGTGCCGTTCTCGATCCTGCTGCCGGCCTTCGTCACCAGCGAACTGAAGACCGCGTTCCAGATCGGTTTCATGCTGTTCCTGCCGTTTCTGGTGATCGATCTGGTGGTCGCCTCGGTGCTGATGAGCCTGGGGATGATGATGATGAGTCCGACCATCGTCTCGCTGCCGTTCAAGTTGCTGCTGTTCGTGCTGGTCGATGGCTGGGCGCTGCTGATGGGCAGCCTGGTGGCGAGTTTCGGGTGATGGAGGGCGCGTTGCCTCAGCCGATCATTGGCAGACTCCCCTCCCGCTTGCGGGAGGGGTCGGGGGAGGGCCTGTCAGGGCGGGGGCATATGACAAGCCCTCCCCTAACCCCTCCCGCAAGCGGGAAAGGAACTTCCGATGGATGAAACCGCCACCCTGCTTTCGCTGGCCGACCGGATGCTGTGGGTCACCGCGCTGGTCGCCGCGCCGGTGCTGCTGGCGAGCCTGGCCGTGGGGCTGGTGGTCGGGATCGTCCAGGCCGCCACCTCGGTCAACGAGCAGACGCTTACCTTCGTGCCGAAGCTGGCGGTGATCGCACTGGTGCTGGTGGTGATGGGCGCATCGATGGCCGCGCTGGTCGGTGACTTCATGCAGGAGATCTTCGCCCAGATCGCGAGCCTGGGGAAATGATCGCACTCGATTTCGGGTTCGGCGCGGTCGAAGGCGAGCTGTGGAAGCTGGTCTTCCTGATGACCCGGATCGGCGCGGCGCTGCTCGCCGCCCCGTTCTTTTCGGCGGCTGCGGTTCCGGTTCAGCTCAGGGTCGGGATCACCGGGGCGCTGGCAGTGCTGGTTTCGGCCTGGGTGCCGGTTGCCACCCCGCCCGCGCTGCTCTCGCTCGCCGGCATGCTGGCGATGGCCGGCGAAGTGCTGATCGGGCTGGCGCTGGGCTTTGTGCTGCAACTGTCCTTCGCCGCGCCGGTGCTGGCGGCCGAGCAGATCGGCGGGGCGATGGGCATGTCGATCGCCGCCGCGGCCGATCCGGTCAACGGCACCCATTCGCCGATCCTGGGCCAGTACTTCACGGTGATGCTGACCCTGATCTTCCTGGGGCTCGGCGCGCATCTCACCTGGCTGCGGCTGGTGGTGGAAAGCTACTCCGTCTTTCCTCCGGGCGGCACCTGGTTCGGGCCAGCACGGCTTGAGACCCTGCTGGGCTTTGCCGGCCAGATGTTCGTCGCCGCCATCGCCATCGCCCTGCCGGTCACGCTGGTTCTGCTGCTGGTCCAGGTGGCGAGCGGGGTGCTGAGCCGCTCTGCCCCCTCGCTCAACCTCTTCGCGCTGGGTCTGCCTGCCGGGATCCTCGCCGGTATTGCCGCGCTGATCGCGGTCGCCCCGCTCTATGCCGACCAGTTCGCGGCATTGAGCGAGGAAGCCGTGCAACAGGCCGGGGCCCTGCTGACCCGATGAGCGGCGAGAAGACCTTTGCCCCGACCGAGAAGCGCCGGCGCGAGGCAGCCAGGCAGGGCGATGTCCTGCGCAGCCGCGAGCTGGCCACTGCTATTGCCGTGCTGGTTGGCGCCGCCTGGCTGAAGTTCGCCGGGCCGTGGCTGTACCGGCGGCTGGCCGAAGCGGTGCGATCGGGGCTGACCTGGGATCGCGGCGCGATCGAGAACTTCGATCCGGCCGGAGCGATGCTGAAGCTGGCCTGGGCCGTGGCCCCGCCGCTGCTGACTCTCGCCGCGGGGGTAATGCTGGCGGTCACCGCCGCGCAGCTGTCCTCGGCCGACGGACGCTGGGTCGGCACCAACATGCTGCCCAAGGGCTCGCGGCTCAATCCGCTTTCGGGGCTGAAGCGGATGTTCGGCGCGCAGGGCTGGATCGAGGTCGGCAAGGGAATCCTCAAGGTTACGCTCTTGGGGGCAATCTGCTTTGCCTGGGCGAAAGGCAGTCTTGCCGGCCTGCTCGGGCTGGGCCGGGCCGCCTCGCTCGGCGGGGCGCTGGCCCAGGCCTGGGACGCACTGACCGCGCTGCTCTTCGCGCTGGCGGCGGGGCTTGTCGCGATTGCGCTGATCGACTGGCCGGTGCAGTGGCTGCGCCGCTATCTGCGCCTCAGGATGAGCCAGCAGGAACTGCGCGACGAGAACAAGGAGAGCGAGGGCTCGCCCGAACGCAAGGCCGCGCAGCGCCAGCGCCAGCGGCAATATGCCAGCGGCGCGGTGGCCAAGGCGATGCGCGAGGCGCAGTTCGTGCTGACCAACCCGACCCATTTCTCGGTGGCGATGGGCTATGATCCGCTTAAGGCCGGGGCTCCCGTGGTGCTGGCCAAGGGCCGCGGCGAAAAGGCCCTGGCGATGCGCGAACTGGCGCGCGAGCTGGAAGTGCCGCTGATCGAGACCCCGGCGCTGGCCCGCTCGGTCTATTTCACCACCCGCGAGAACCAGATGATCCGTGAGGAACTCTACGCCGCGGTCGCCGCGGTGCTGGCCTATGTCTTCTCGCTGAAGCGTGGTGAGGCACGCCCGCTGCCGCCGATTGAGGTGCCGGTGGCGCTGCAGTTCGATGCCGAAGGGCGGGCCAAGGAAAACCCTTAATCGTCCGGCAACAGCGCCGTTCTACGCCTCATGGCCACCACCTCCGCCACCTCTTCGATCATCACCGCGCTGGGTGCCGGCAGCGGGATCGACATGGCCGCTCTGGCCAAGAGCCTGGCCGACGCTTCGTTTGCGGCCAAGATCGACCGCAACACGACCCGCTCGGAAACGGTCGACCGACAGATCTCCGCGGCCTCGGCGCTCAAGAGCTCGCTGCTGCAGCTGTCGAGCTCGATCGGCGACCGGGTCCGCACCGGTGACCTTTCCAGCCAGCCACAGATCTCCAACCCCGCGATCGCCGCGGTTTCGCGCGGCACCGTCAGCGGCCGGGGAACCTATTCGCTCGAAGTCACCCAGCTGGCCGCCAACCAGGTGTTGGCCAGCGCGCCCTTTGCCGCGGCGACCGCGCCGACCGGATCGGGTAGCCTGACCTTCCGGTTCGGGACAATCGCGGCCGGGGCGTTCAGCGAAGACGTGGCCCATGCCCCGGCAAGCGTCACCATACCGAGCGGCGCGACGCTGGCCGATGTCGCCGCGGCAGTGAACTCTGCCAACATCGGCGTGACCGCCTATGTCGCGACCGCCACCGATGGCGCGCACCTGATGTTCAAGGGCAAGGAAGGCGCGGCCAACGGCTTCGTGATCGAAGCCAGCGAGACTGCTGGCGACGAAGGGCTGGCCGCGCTGGCCTGGAACCCGGCTAGCGCCCCGGCGCAGCTTTACGGCACGGCCCGCGATGCCGCCTTCAAGCTCGACGGGTTAGCGATGACCCGACCGTCCAACACCATCGCCGATCTGGTTCCGGGGCTCAGCCTGACGCTCAGCGGCACCAACCCCGGCGCGCCGGCGACAATCCGCTTCGCCGATCCGGGCGCGGCGGTTGCGACTTTCATGAACGACCTGGTTGCCGCGCTCAACGAGCTTGCGGGTGAGCTCAAGACCCAGACCGACCCGCTGTCCGGCGACCTTGCCCGCGACAGCGGCGCGCGGGCGATGCGCCAGGCTTTCGGTCAGCTGGCCGGCAGCACGGTGATGCCCGGCGCGATTGCCGGCGATCCGGCGACGCTGGCCGACCTTGGCCTCGCGACCAATCGCGACGGCACCTTCCGGCTCGACAGCGCGCGGCTATCGGCCACGCTCAAGGCCTCGCCCGAAGGGGTGGCGGCGATGTTCACCACCGGGCTGCACGGCGTATATGCCAGTTTCGACAAGCTCTCGCGCCGGCTGACCGCAGCCAGCGACCCCGGCACCCTAGCCGGCTCGCTGACCCGCCTGACCGCACAGAAGAAGAGCCTGGCCGACGAGGCAAGCAAGCTGGCCGAAGCCCAGGAACGGCTGCGCGCGCGCCTCACCACCCAGTTCGCCGCGACCGACAGCCGGGTCGCCGCCTCCAAATCGACGCTGTCGTTCCTGCAGAACCAGATCGACGCGTGGAACGCGCAGAAGAACTGAGATGTACGCGCTGCGATCCCCCCACGAAGCCTATCGCCGGGTCGATTTCGACGCCCGGATCGCCGGCGCCGATCCGCGCCAGCTGGTGCTGCTGTGCTACGAGCAACTGGGCAGCGCGCTGGGCACCGCAATCCATGCCGCCGGCGCGAGCGACAATGCCCGCAAGAGCCAGGCCCTGACCCGCGCGTTGTCCGCGATCACCGCGCTGCAGATGGGGCTCGATCACGATCAGCCGATCGCCGCGGCGCTCGCCACCTTCCTCGAGGCGGCGCGCACCACGGTGCTCGACAGCGTGATCCGCTTCGAAGCGGCCGCGCTGCAACGCCTGGGGGACGACGTGGCCGAAGTCGCCGGCGCCTTTCGCGCCGCGCCGGACGGGCTGGAATAGCTCCGATATGGTGCGAATCCGGCATCGCACGGTTGGGCGTCTGTCACGGCGCTTCTACGGGAAAACCCGCAGCATTCGTTTCGGATTTCGACATAGATCGATGCGGCTGCGGCGGCGCATCGGCCTAATTCCCTAGGCGGAATTGACTAGGGGGAGCTACCCGATGGAACGACGCCGCAACCTTGCCCTGATCGACGGAGACTTCCGCCGCCGCGCCGCAATCACCCATGCCCTGGCCGGCAGCGGGATCCATGTCGAGCCGTTCGAGGACATCGACGAGATTACCCTGCGCTGGCCCCGCTCCGGCGCGATCCTGGTGGCCGACGAAGGCCCGGCGATCGAGGAACTGATCGAACACATGACCGATCACGGCGAATGGCTGCCGGTAATCGCCTTCTCGGAGGAACCGGGCACCGACCAGGTGGTCCGCGCGGTGCTGGCCGGGGCGCTCGACTATGTCGAGTGGCCCTGCGACACCGCCAAGGTGATGACCGCGATCGAGCTGGCGGAAAGCGCCGCGGCCAGCATCGGCAGCCTGCGCCTGCGCGAGGCCCGCGCCCGCAGCCGGGTCCAGAAGCTGACCAAGCGCGAACGCGAAGTGCTGGCCGGGGTGGCCGATGGCCTGTCCAATCGCCTGATCGGCGAGCGCCTGGCGATCAGCCCGCGCACGGTCGAAATCCACCGCGCCAACATGCTGACCAAGATGGGCGCGCATCACACCAGCGAGGCAATCCGGATCGCGATCGAAGCTTCACTGGTCGGCTAGGCGTTATCCCGGAGCTAGCGGCAAACCCGGCCTCAACCAGGCCTGCTTAGGACGGTTCCCGCGCACCCCAGCGCAGACCCAAGTCCTGGAAGGAAGCCCAGACCAGATCAATTCGTCCCGCACCCACTGCCCCGGCCGGTCCGTCCCGTTTCGGCCGGGGTTTTCTTTTGCCGGATGTGACGAAGCTGAGGTCAGGCCGGGGCGAAGCGCCCTTCGAAGATCACCCCCTCGACCTTCACCTCGCGCAGCGCGGCCGCTCCGGCGGCATAGGGATCTCGGTCCAGCACCGCCATGTCGGCCCGCTTGCCCGGTGCCAGCGAACCGATCATCGCATCCATCCCGATCACCTGTGCCGCCTCGATCGTGATCGCCCGCAGCGCCTTGTCGAGACTCAGGCGTTCGGCCGGAGCTTTCGCCCTGCCTTCCACAGTGATCCGGTTGGCCGCGATCCAGGCCAGGTAGAGCGGGTCGATCGGGGCCATGTTGAAATCGCTGTGCAGCCCAAGCGGCACCCCCTTGCGTTCGAGCGAGCCAAGCCGGTTGATCTGTTCGGCGCGGCCCGGCCCCAGACCTTCGCGGCCATAGGCATCGCCGAGAACGCGGATATAGTTGGGCTGGGCCGAAACCATCAGGCCCATGGCTGCAATCCGGCGGTTCTGGGCCTCGCTCGAATAGCCAAGGTGCTCCAGCGTCACCGTCTGGCCGCGGCGCTGGACCAGCGGCTCGAGCCCGGCGAGCACAGTATCGAGCCC
>CAZNII010000055.1:16318-17741 GCA_964573075.1 uncultured Novosphingobium sp.
GGCATCAGCATGATCCGCCCCGGGCAGTCGGGGCGCTCGAAGGCTGCCTTGATCAGCCCCGCCTCGGTCTTGAAATCGGCGAAGATGCCGGTCCCCATGTCGGACATGGTGGTGACCCCGCTGCGCCGCATGATCGTCTGCATGATGCCCATCCCGCGAGCGATCTTGCCTTCGCCAAGGATCACCGGACGCAGCTTGAGCAGCGCGGCCGGAAGCGCGGTTTCGCTGAACAACCCGCGAGCAAAGCTGCCGTGCGCCGGGTCGGCCTTGACCGCGGCCAGCAGCGCGGCGAACTGGGCCTCGCTGGCGAGGCCCCAGCGCTCCAGCATTGCTGTCGACGCGATGATTTCGTGAAAACTGCGCTGCCAGACGACGACTGCCCGCCCCGGGGCCAGGGCATCGAGATCGGCCCGGCTGAGCGGCCCGTGAAACAGCTCGTGATAGCCCCAGGTAATGAAGGGATCGTCGCGCGACGAAGCCAGTGTCTGGGCCAGCCGCTGGCGATAAGCCGCCGGGGTAAGCGCGCTGGGCGAATTGCCCGAAGGCAGGTTCCATTCATCGGGGGCGATGAAAGGGATGTTGAGCATCACCGAGGCCTGCATCGGGTGGACATGCGGGTCGATCAGTCCCGGCAGCAGCACCCTTGCGGCATGGCTGCGATCGATCTCCATCTCGCGCCCGCGGGTCCAGGGCTCAAGCTCAGCCAGGCTGTCGCCCAGCGCCACGACCGTGCCATCGGCCACCGCGACGAACCGGCAGGCCGGCCGCGCCGGCTCCATCGTCACCACCTTGCGGGCTTCGAACACTTTCAGTTTGGGATAGGCCGCCCGGGCCAGCCCCGCGCCGGCAAAAGGCGCCCCGGCCAGCAGCCCCAGCGCCGCGCGGCGTTCCATTCGCATCACTGTTGCTCCTTGCCAATGCAAAGGGGGCCCGGACAGTGCCCGGGCCCCCAGCAAAGCATCCCTCCCAGGAGTGCTTAGAACTTGATACCCGCGGTCAGGCCGTAACGGCGCGGCTCGAGGGTGAAGATGTTGGTGTAGTTACCCGAGGACTGGTCGGTCACGTAAAGACCGGTGATCGAGTCCTTGTCGAACAGGTTCTGCACCCACACGCGGGCAAACCACTTCTTGTCCGGCCCGTCGATCTGGAG
Organism: uncultured Novosphingobium sp.; assembly: GCA_964573075.1. Lineage (GTDB taxonomy): Bacteria > Pseudomonadota > Alphaproteobacteria > Sphingomonadales > Sphingomonadaceae > Novosphingobium. The sequence goes on from CAZNII010000055.1 coordinate 17,469, forward strand.
CTGAGCGTTCACCTGGGTGTAGCTCGGGATCTCGTTGATCGCGCCGTTGAAGATGTTGCCATAGGACTTGCCGGTGTAGATGAAGTCCGCACGCGGGGTCAGGGTCAGGTCACCAACGGGCACTTCGTACTGGATGCCGGCGGAGAACTTGTAGTCCGGTGCGCCGGGCAGCTTGTTGCCCTTGATATTGATCGGAATACCCGAGGTGTAGACCGTCACGCCGCCGAGCGCCGCCGGGTCGAGACCCGCCGGGATGAAGGCACCGGCCGCACC
>CAZNII010000055.1:17751-18051 GCA_964573075.1 uncultured Novosphingobium sp.
CGGGAAGGCGGTGGTCGGCTGAAGGCCGGCCCCGGCATTGCCGGTCACCACACCCGCGTTGATCAGGTTGTTCACCCCGTTGACGAAGGCGTTGACCCCCGCAACGTTGCCGGTGTTGGATGCCACGGCACAGTTTGAAGAATTGGTGATGTCCTTGATGATCACCGCATCGGCCCGGCCCGCGCCAAAGTCACGCGGATTGGAAAGCAGCTTGTCCTGCGAAACTTCGGTGTGCAGGTAGCTGGCCCCGAAGTTCAGGGTCAGGCCATCGGCCGGACGCAGGATGGCTTCGGCTTCCAG
>CAZNII010000056.1:0-17989 GCA_964573075.1 uncultured Novosphingobium sp.
ACGAGGACGAAACCGAACTGGCGGTGCGCGTGCTGCACAGCGCCTATGGCATGGACGCGAGCGACGAGGCAGCCTAGCTCGCAAGGCCAGCCTCAAGCTCAGTACAGCCTCCTAGACGCTGTCGGCCTGCCCCCGGCGAATTCGGGGAGTACGACCATGACTGCGGATTTGCCGCTGCCAGCCTATGCTTTCCGCCGCGATCAGGCTTCGCTTCTTGAGATCCTGTTCGACAGTCCGGGCAATGTCGCTTCGGCCATTCCCGCGGCGATCCTCGAAGAGCCGGCGGTCTGCCTGCCGGTCCCCGGGGCCCCACTGATCGTCAGCGCGCCCGATCTGGCCCGCGACGTGCTTGACGACCGTTCCGACCATTTGGCCCGCGACCGGTTTATCCGCCGCATGTTCCGGCGCAGTTGGGGCCATGGCCTGGCCGGGGCCGAGGGCGAAGCATGGCAGCGCCAGCGCCGGGCCGCCGTCCCCTTTTTCCGGCCGCAGGCGGTCAACGGACATCTTGCCGTCTTTGCCCTTGCCAGCCGGATGGTGGCGCAAGAACTGGAGCCCGGCAGCCAGATCGAACTTTCCCGACTGGCGGCGCGGATCGTGGCCCGGATCGTGCTGTCGGTGCTGGTCGATGCGGACGGCGCCGAGAATCCCGATGCGGCCGCGGCAGATGTTCCCGCCTATGTCCGCCGGATCGCCGGATTCAGCGCGCTCGACCTGTTGCCGCTGCCCGAACGGGTCATCGACCGGCTGCACGGGATCGACAGCGATCCGGCGGTGCAGCGCCTGCGCGCGATGGCATCGCGCCTGGCCGAGCGCCGCCGCGGCGGAACGCCAGCAAATGACCTGATCGCGCTGCTCGACGGGACTGGTCCGATCGAGGACAATATCCGCGGGCTGTTTCCCGCGGCAATGGACACGACCGTCGCCGGGCTGGGCTGGGCTCTCTACACCCTGGCGCGGCGGCCCGAATGGCAGGAGCGCGTTGCCGCGGAAGGCCGCAGCATTGGCAGCGAACCGCGCCTCGACCGGTTGGGAACCACGCGCCGCGTAGTGAACGAGGTACTGCGGCTCTATCCCCCGGCGCCGCTACTGGCCCGCGCTGCCGCGCACGATATGGAGCTCGCGGGATATCAGGTGCGAAAGGGCCAGACCGTGATTGTTGCTCTCTATGCGATGCACCGGCACCGGGCCTGGTGGAACGATCCCGACGAATTCGATCCAGACCGATACCTGCCGGAACGCGGATCGAGCGATGCCTACATGCCGTTCGGCACGGGTCCGCGCATGTGCATTGCGGCACATTTTGCCCAGGCCGAAATTGCGGTGGTGCTGGCCACCCTTCTGGCGCAGGTCCGACTGGAACCGGCCGGACCGGACCCGCAGGTCTCACTGCGGGTTTCGACCCATTCGACGAACGGCCTGCACGCACAAATCGGTCAGCAGGGCTGACCCGCTCAACCGAATAGCCAGGTGCCCATCAGCCGCCCGGGCATGAAGGCGAACAGCCCGGGGATGGTCAGCGCGCCGAGGTAGAAGCCGATCAGCGCCTTCTTGTGCGCGGCAATGTCGCCGCGGCGGGCGGTGGCGATGGTCTTCCACGCGCCGTGGAACGTCAGCGGCACGAACAGGTGAATCGGGCTGAACTCGCCACCGTTGACCTGGCGGATGAACAGTGCAGCAAGCGCGGTGATCACCATCAGTGCGACCCACAGCTTGCCCAGCTGGCGGTGGCGCGGCGTGCCCTTGCGGGCAAGCATCAGCCAGGCGCCCAGCGGCACGGCCGGCAACACGGTTGCAAGGTGGATCATCACCGCCAGGCTCTGGGTATTGGGATGGGCCGGCGCGAGGCCGGCGGCAAAGCGGACCGCGGCAAAGGCGCAGGCGCTGGTGAAGCCGATCCCGACCGCGCCCACCGCGGCCCGGGCGAGCGGGCCCAGTTCGAACGGATTGGCGCGATCGGCGGAACGCAGCGGCAGGGCGGTGGCAGTGGCGAAAGCAGTCATGTTCGGTCTCCCCGGTTGGTGTGAGGCCTTCCTGCCGGGCGCCCTTTCGCCGGCAAGCGGGATTGCGGGAAGGGAGCGCCGCGCTGCGCGAAAGGTGCGAAAATCCGCCCATCTGCCACTTTACGAAGCGCGAACGGGCGCTAGTTTCGGCCGCGATGACAAATGCTTCGGTTCAGCCGCCAAGCCATCCGGCGCGCCAGATCGTGATCGATCTTGCGGTGATGACGGCGATCGGGCTGGTGCTTGCGCTGATCGGCCCGTTCGGCAGCTTCGACGCGCCCTTCTCGCTCAGGCTGATCTACTGGCTCGGGCTCGCCTGGGCGGGATATGCCTGCTATCGCCCGATCGGCGGATTGATCACGCGGCTGGGAACGCACCTCGATCTGCCGCAATGGTCGCTGTGGCTGATCGGTTGCGTGATCGCGACCGTGCCGATGACCGTGGTGGTCTGGCTGGTCACCTCGCTACCCCTGCCGCTGGAGCCGCCTTCGCTGGATGGCTGGATCGCGACCTATGGCTATACCCTGGCGATCGGGGCGCTGGTGACCATGGTCTTCTACCTGGTCCAGGCGAAGCAGGAGGCCACGCCAGTCGCCGCCCCGGCGGCGGCGCCCCCGCCGCAAGCCGCACCGGCCACTGCCGGCGAACCGGCCACGCCCGAGCCGGCCCGGCCCCGCCTGCTCGACCGGATCACTCCGGCGCTGGGCACCGATCTGATCGCTCTGGAGATGGAAGACCACTACCTGCGGGTCCACACCGCGCTGGGTTCGGACCTGATCCTGCTGCGGATGCGCGATGCCCTGGCCGAGCTGGACGGGATCGCGGGCAGCCAGGTCCATCGCAGCTGGTGGGTAAGTCGCGCGGCGGTCGAGCGGGTCGAGCGCGACGGGCGCAACCTGCGGCTGGTCCTGTCCGGCGGCCTGGTCGCCCCGGTCGCGCGCAACATGGTGCCGCTGCTCAAGTCCCAGGGCTGGATCTGACCCTGCGGGGGGTGGCATCGGCGGTGCGCCTTGCTATAGGCGCGCGACGCTACGACAACGGGGGATCCCTAGTGCACGCCAAAACCCATGCCATGATGCAGCGCGGGATTGATTTTCTCGGCAGCGAGCACGCGATCCTGTGCGGCGCAATGAGCTGGGTTTCGGAACGGAACCTGGTGGCGGCGATCAGCAATGCCGGCGGGTTCGGGGTGATTGCCTGCGGGGCGATGACGCCCGAACTGCTCGATGCCGAAATCGCCGCAACCAGGGCGCTGACCGCCAGGCCGTTTGGCGTGAACCTGATCACCATGCATCCGCTGCTGTTTGACCTGATCGCGGTCTGCGCGCGCCATCAGGTCAGCCATGTCGTGCTGGCCGGCGGGATTCCGCCCAAGGGTTCGGTCGAAGCGATCAAGGCCGCCGGCGCCAAGGTGCTGGTCTTTGCCCCCACGCTGGCGCTGGCCAGCCGGCTGCTGCGCGGCGGGGCCGATGCCCTGGTGATCGAAGGCAGCGAAGCGGGCGGCCATATCGGCCCGGTGGCGACATCGGTGTTGGCCCAGGAATTCCTCCCTGCCCTGGCCGAGGAGCATGTCGTATTCGTGGCCGGCGGGATCGGTCGGGGCGAGATGATCGCCGCCTATCTGGAAATGGGCGCCTCGGGCGTCCAGCTCGGCACGCGGTTTGCCTGTGCCAGCGAAAGCATCGCCCACCCGGCCTTCAAGCAGGCCTTCTTCCGCGCCAACGCCCGCGATGCGGTGGCATCGGTCCAGGTCGATCCGCGCCTGCCGGTGATTCCGGTCCGCGCGCTGAAGAACAAGGGCACCGAAGAGTTCACCGCCAAGCAGCGCGAGGTTGCGGCCATGCTCGATGCCGGCACGGTCGATATGGAAGCGGCCCAGCTGGAGATCGAACAGTTCTGGGCCGGCGCGCTGCGCCGCGCGGTGATCGACGGCGATGTGGAGAACGGGTCGGTCATGGCCGGGCAGTCGGTCGGCATGGTAACCGCGGAAGAACCCGCTGCCGACATTATCGCCCAGCTGCTGGCCGAATGCGAAAGCGCGCTGGGCGGTGCGCTGCCCGGATAGGGTCTCGGCGGGGGTTCCTTTCGCCCCTGTCAGCACCGGCGCGACTCGGCCGAATGCGAAGGCGGCGAATCACTCCCGGTTTGTCAGTTTTTTGTCAGCTTAGCGTAAGCTATTCAATGGTTTATGCAGTCCCATTCCTGAACAGTTGTCCATCCGGACATCAGGAAATCCCCCTATATCCTTGAATTCAATGCAATTTCCGCTCGCGTAATGATCTTACGCAAACCGCGCTTCGGCAATGGTTATCGTTCTTGAAACCAAACCAACCGCTGCCGTATCTTTCGAACTGCAACGAGGTTCTTGCGGTCGGTCGCTTACAAGCCGGAACCACCAAACCATTCTTGTCGAATGATTTCGTGCGCTTTTCGCGCATGGGGGGGTGTGTATGTGCGATCCTGACCGCCTGCGGGCGAAAATGACGACCGGCGCTGGTCGCAGCCGCAATGGCTGAGCGCCGCTTTCCTCTTTCCTTCCGGTTCACCGGCCGCGGGTGGGTTTCCCGCGGCGTTCCCGGCGCGGCCCGTGCCCGCCACCAGTTCCATCCGTTTCAACCGAAGTCCGACATCTAAGGGAGTCCAGTCATGGCAAATGTCCGTCTTGCAGCAATCGATCTTGCTTACATCCTCAAGCAGGTGAAGATCGGCACCGATTACACCAAGCTGTTCGGCGCGCTCGACCCTGCGGGTGTGCGCGAAGTCAGCGGCGCCAACAACAACCTGGTCGGCGCCTATGACCAGTTCGGCAATTACACCCCCGGTGCCAATCCGCTGGGCAATTCGACCACCGCCGACACGCCGTTCCTGCAGCTGTTCCACACTCAGACTCCCGGCGAAACCGACAAGGGCACGACCTACAATGTGGTCGATCCCAACAACCCGATGGAAATGGGCACTTCGGTGGTGATGGACGCAATGCCGCGCCTGATCACCAACCTGATTTCCAGCTCGGTCACCGATCCGCTCAGCCCGATCTACAACCCGGCAGCCGTCGCTGCGATGAACGCCGCTGCCGAAGGGACCGGCGGCTACGAGGTCACTGTCGGCAACTCGGTCTATCCGAAGTCGGGTACCACCACCGGCGCCTTCATCGGCGATCAGGGTGTGCTGGGCGGCGCGACCTTCAACGAATTCTTCGTCGCATTCGGCCAGTTCTTCGATCACGGCCTGGACTTCATCTCGAAGGGCGGCGGCTTCGTCGCGATCCAGCTTTCGCCCAGCGATCCGCTCTACGTGCCGCAGTGGCTTGACGAAGCCCACACCATTCCGAACCCGGAATATATCCCCGGTGCCTCGAACGTGATGTACCTCAACCGGGCGAGCCTTTCGAACCCGGCCACCGACTTCGATTCGAGCGGCAATCTGCTGCCCGGCAAGACGCCGATGTACAACAACAACACCGGCTTCATGATCGACCAGAGCCAGACTTATGGCAGCCACGCCTCGGTCAATGCCTTTCTGCGCCAGTATGACGATCAGGGCCGCGCCACCGGCTTCCTGATCAACGGCACCGAAGACGGCAATGTCACCACCTTCGATGGTACCACCTATACCCACCACGATCTGACCGACCCGCTCAACGCCGAAATGGCGGCAGCGGCGGCGCACAACATGGCGACCTGGGCCGACCTCAAGTTCAATGCGCTGCGGATCGGCGCCCAGCTGGTCAACAGCGACGTCAACGATATGCCGGCGATCCGGGTCGACAACACCGGCAAGCTGCTGTTCACGCCCAACGGAACGATCTGGACCACCGACGTGCCGGTAGGCTGGACCGGACTGGCCAACCAGGATGCCAGCGACCCGTTCGTGCGCCACGAAGACGGCACCGTGGTGCGCACCAACCAGCCGATGTTCGCCGACATGAACCCGGACGCGGACCCGATGGCCCCGGCCAGCGATGCGCTCGACATCCACTTTGTTTCGGGTGACGGCCGCACCAACGAAAACATCGGCCTGACGGCGGTGCACAACATCTTCCACGAAGAGCACAACCTGCAGACCCGCAACGTGATGAATTCGGTCCTTGCCGAAGCGGCAGCGATGAAGGCTGCCGGATCGAGCGACGCCGAAGTGGCGGCCTATGTCAACGAATGGACCCGCAACACCGGAACCGACAGCGATGGCGTGACCGGGATCGACTATGTCGACAGCGATGGCGTCGCCCATGTCCTCAACGTCGCAGGCATCCACATCGATGCCGCCAATGACGTTGCCTGGGACGGCGACTATCTGTTCCAGGCCGGTCGCCTGATCACCGAAAGCGAATACAACCACATCGCGATCAACGACTATGTCCGTTCGCTGGCAGTGCTGCTGCCCGAATTCGTGTCCTACTCGACCGACGTTCACGCCAATGTAAGCGTCGAATTCGCCCAGGCGATCTTCCGTCTTGGCCACTCGATGCTGACCGAACAGCTGAAGATCGCGGTTGTCGACGTCAACGGCAAGAACCCCGGGGACGATGGCTACATCGAAACCTTCAGCACCGATACCGACCTGTTCGACGCGTTCCTCAACCCGGCGCTCTACCAGGAGCTTGGCGGATCGGCGATCACGCTCGGCCTGCTGCGTCAGCAAGCCAACCAGATCGACGAATTCGTCACCCCGGCGCTTCAGCAGACGCTGGTCGGCGCTCCGCTCGACCTCGCCGCGCTGAACATCGCGCGTGGTCGCGACGTCGGCCTGCCGACCCTCAACGAACTGCGCCAGCAGGTCTATGAAGGTCTCCTGGCCAGCGACAGCGCCAACGCGGGTGCGGCCCTGGCGCCCTACACCAGCTGGCAGGATTTCGGCGCGCACCTGCGCACCGCGGAATCGCTGGTCAACTTCATCGCCGCCTATGGCCGCGATGACGGTGCCCATGACTGGGGAATCAACGAAGCCCGCGACGCCTATCTGGCCGGCACCATCAATCCGGCCACCGGTGAAAAGTGGTCGCTGGCCGATATCCGTGCGCTCGCCCAGGGCATCCTCGATGCCTATGCCGATGCCGGTGATCCGCTGCACGACGACGCGGTGGCCTTCATGGAAGGCGCCCCGGCCTACAACGAAACCACTGGCGAATGGAACTTCGGCGCGGGCGATCAGGGCTTCTGGGATGTCGACCTGTGGCTTGGCGGCCTGGCCGAAATGCCGACCTTCGATGGCCCGCTGGGCACCACCTTCTCTTACATCATGCTCGATTTCGGTCAGCGCATGATGGACGGTGACCGGTTCTATTACCTTTACCGCATGCCGGTCGGCCATCATCTGGGCGACGAGCTGCTGAGCCACACCTTCTCGGAAATGATCGAGCGCACGACCGGGCTCGACCATGTCGGCGGCGCCTTCTCCAACCAGACCGGACGCTTCCTGCTTGACGGCACCAGCTCGCTCACCAACGTCGACAGCAACAGCAACATCAACGACTTCTTCAACGCCAGCCAGCACAAGCTGGCCGATGGGGTGACCCCGGCCAATCTCGGCCACATCATCGTCGCCGGCCAGGACGGCAATGACTACATCATCGGCGGGGTCGGCGACGACTACCTCTATGGTGATGAAGGCAACGACCGGATCCAGGGCGGCCAGGGCAACGACAACATCTTCGGCGGTGACGGTGACGACTGGATCACCGACGACGAAAACGACGACACCATCAACGGCGGCAAGGGCAACGATTACATCAATGCCGGCCCCGGCATTCTCGACGTGGTCCACGGCGCCGAAGGCGATGACGAATTGCACGGCGGCACCGGGATCGACGAGGTCTATGGCGACGACGGCGACGACGCGCTGTTCGGCGAAGGCGACACCGACCTGATGATGGGCGGCGAAGGCAACGACTACATGGACGGTGGCGACAGCGTCGACGAAATGTTCGGCGGCAACGGCAACGACTGGATGCGCGGCAACGTCGGCGACGACAACATCAACGGCGGTTCGGGTAACGACCTGCTCGAAGGTGGCCTTGGCGCCGTGGCCAACGACGGTGACCGTCTGAACGGCGACTCCCCGATCGGCCTTGGCCGGACCATCATCGAATGGAACGGTGACGGCACCGAAGGCGACATGGATATCGGCTCTTACGAAGACGCCGACATCCCGATCGTCGCCAACCTCCAGACTTCGAACCAGAACGGCACCGGTTCCACCCTGATGGATACCTATGCCTTCCTCGAAGGCCTGGTCGGTTCGCGGGCCGGCGACACCCTGACCGGTGCCGACGAGAACACCAACACCAGCAACGGCGCCAACAACTACCTGGTCGGTGGTGGCGGCGACGACATCCTCGAAGGGCTGGGCGGTGACGACTTCATCTTCGGCGACGCGATGATTGTCGACAACAACCTCTACAACCAGCTCGACAGCCGCTACGGCGCTGGCCACGCGGCCTTCACCGGCACCACCACCCAGTGGGGCGAAGTGCGCACGACCTATGCCGACGGCACCAAGGGCCACATCCTGGGTGACAGCGGCACGGCCGGAACCAACGACACCGTGGTGTTCAGCGGCGATTTCGAGGACTACACCTTCGAACTGGTGGTCTATGTCGATGAATTCGCGGTCGCCCACAACGCGGTCCGCGTGATCGACGGGGTTGCCGGACGCGACGGGACCGACGTGGTCGTCGATGTCGAGAGCTTCAAGTTTGCCAACGGGGTGAAGACCTTCGCCCAGGTGCTGCCGCCGCCGACCGCCTCGGTCAACGACGTCAGCGTGACCGAAGGCGATAGCGGCAGCGTCAACGCCACCTTCACGGTGACGCTCAGCAGCCCCTACTCGCAGCCGATCACCATCACCTACAGCACAAGCAACGGCACCGCAGTTGAACCGGGCGATTACACCGCCACTACCGGATCGGTGACGATCGCGCCGGGCGACACCTCGGCCACGGTCACCGTTCCGGTCCTGGGTGAGACGGTCTACGAGGCCGACGAGACCTTCTCGGTCAACCTGACCGGGGCGGACAACGGAGTGACCTTCACCGATGCCGCCGGCACCGCCACCATCCTCAACGACGATGCTCCGCCGACCGTGTCGATCAGCGGCGGGACCGTCACCGAAGACGATGCCGGCACCAAGACGATCACCTTCACGGTGACCCAGTCGGTCGCGTCGGAAACCGCCACCACTGTTCACTGGGATACCGCTGACGGCACCGCCACCGGCGGATCGGACTTCGTCTCGGCTTCGGGCGACGTGACGATCGCGGCTGGCGACACCAGTGCCACCTTCACGGTCACCGTGAACGGCGATACCGCGATCGAAGGCGATGAGGCCTTCTCGGTCTCGCTCTCGGCTCCGGTCAATGCGACGATTGCCACCGGCACCGCCACCGGCACCATCGTCAACGACGATCTCAACATCGTTTACGCGGCGACCCGCCAGACCGGCTCGGTCCATCCTGGCGGAGCCACACCGGCCATCGCTCTGGTCACGTCCAACCCCGGCACCAACACCATGGCGGTTACCGGCTGGACCAATCCGGTTGGCGATACGGCGACCTATTCGATGTCGGGAACGACCCTCAACCGCAGCGCGGCCTTTGACGACAACCAGACCTACACGGTCGATCTGTCGGCAACGACCTCGACCGGCGGGGTCGAAACCCGGACCGTCACGATCAAGACCGGCTCGGACAGCGGGCAGACCCTGTCCGGCGTGGCTGGCAGCGACACCGTGCTCTATGGCAAGGGCGGGATCGACCTGCTCAGCGGCAGCACCGGCAACGACTGGATCGATGGCGGCGCCGGCAACGACGTGGTGACGATGGCCGGTTCAAAGTACAACTACAACTGGGACCTGACCTCGGGCCTCGCTGCGAACCTCAACGGCTTCCCGATCCTGACCGACCTGGTCGGGAACCAGGGGACCGACACGCTGGTCTCGATCGAACAGTTGGTGTTTGCCGACGGAACCTATGGGTTCAACAACGCCGGCAACTTCAACTCGAACATCGTGCTCGGCAACACCGGCAATAACGCCATGAACGGCGGTGGGGGCAACGACATCATCGTGACGGGTGCCGGCAACGACACCATCACCTACAATGTCGACAACCTCAACTTCTCGAGCGTCAACGTTGCCAACAGTGGCGGTCGCGATCTGGTCTTCGGCGGTGCCGGCACCGATACCTTTGTGCTCAACGGCAACGGCACGGCCGAGGACTTCTACATCTACTCGCGCGATGCCTTCCTGGCCGCCAACCCCGGTGCAACGATCGGGGCTGCCACCGGGATCGTCATCACCCGCAACGGGACCGGCACGGCGAACATCATCGCCGAACTGAACTCGATCGAGGAGATCAAGATCAACACCGCGGCCAGCCCGAACACCGGCACCCTGGCCAATGGCAACAATTACACCGGCCCGGTTTCCGGCGACAACATCCACGTCGTCGGCGACTTCACCGGCACCGGCCTTGCCTACAACACCATCACGGTCGACGGTGGTTCGGGCAATGACTCGGTTGACATCTCCGGCCTGACCTCGGCCCACCGCGTGGTGTTCAACACCAACGGCGGCCAGGACAACGTGGTCGGCGAACTGCGCCCGCAGGACATCATCAACGGCGTCCTCGGTCTCCAGCCGGAAGCCGCCACCGGAACGCCGCTTGGCGGCGGCAGCCCGATCGGCGGTGTGGTTCCGACCGACCCGTTCCTCGACATCGCCGGTTCGATCGGGGATTACCTGGGCGGGATGGGCTGGCAGCACCATTGGGCCATGGAACGCGTGGTCCAGCCGGTGCAGCTCAGCCAGCCGGAACTCTTCCCGGTCGCTGCTCAGACCGGGTTGGGGAGCCAGACCTTCGAAAGCATCGCTCCGGTGCTCGAAACCTACCACTTCGATATCGGCACCGAAGATACGTTCGGCATGCCCTTCTCGCTCCATCGCGCCTACCGGATTGGCGGCTTCGGACCGCAGGATGACGACCGCATCCTCGATCATAGCCACCATCTGCTGGCCTGATGGGCCCCCGGTGGGGAGGGAGGTGGCCACCTCCCTCCCCGCTTAGGGTATTCGCAAGTTTCTTTCGGCAATGATGCACAAAGCGGGGGCTTGGCATTATGGCAATTCTAGATCGACTTCCTGCCGCGATGCGCAGCGCCCTTGGGGCCTGCCGCCGGCACTTCTACGCCGCAGCAGGGTTCAGCGCGCTGATCAACCTGCTGTACCTGGCACCCACCATCTACATGATGCAGGTCTATGACCGCGTGGTGCCGACCGGCGGGGTGACCACCCTGATCTGGCTGACGCTGGTCCTGGGTCTGGCACTCGGCACGCTGGCCGCGCTCGACAATGTCCGCGCCAGGATCATGGGGGTCGCCAGCCTCAAGCTCAATGACGAGCTGGCCGGCCGGATCCTGGGGCAGCTGGTTTCCAGCCGGCGCAGCGAAAACACCGGCCAGGCGATGCGCGAATTCGACACGCTGCGCCAGACCATGACCGGCGGGGCTGCGATGGCGCTGTTCGATGCGCCCTGGACCCCGATCTATTTCCTCGCCGCCTTCATGATCCATCCGCTGCTGGGCCTGACCGTGCTGGTCGGCGGTGCGGTGCTGGTGGTTCTGGCGGTGCTGAACGAGCGCAATTCGCGCGGCTATTCGCAGGCCGCGGCCCAGGCCAACGCCGCCACCTATGGCGCGCAGGAAGCTCTTGCCCGGCAAGCCGAGCTGATTTCGGCGCTGGGCATGCGCAAGGCCCTGGTCGAACGCCAGCAGCTGGCCCGCGACAAGGGCATCAAGGCAGCAACGCTCGCCCAGTTTGCCGGCATGCGTTACAGTTCGCTGATCAAGTTCACCCGGATGTTCATGCAGTCGCTTGCGCTCGGCATGGGCGCGATCCTGGCGATCAACGGGATGATCTCTTCCGGCACGATCATCGCTGCCTCGGTCCTGCTGAGCCGTGCGCTGCAGCCGATCGAGCAACTGGTCGGCAGCTGGAACCAGATCCTCGCGGCACGGCAATCACTGCACACGCTGCGCGGTGTGCTGGATTCGGCCGAAGCGGGCGAGCGCGAGTATCATCCGCTGCCCACGCCCGAAGGTCACATTCACCTCGCCGGGATCACCATGCGCAGCCCGGCCGAGGATGCCTTCATCCTGCGCAATGTCTCGCTCGAACTGCGCCCGGGCGAAGTGACCGGGCTGATCGGCCATTCCGGCGCGGGCAAGAGCACGCTGGCCCGGGTGGTTGCGGGCGCGCTGGCTCCGCATGTCGGCGAGGCCCGGATCGACGCCGCAAACTATGCCGATTGGGAGCCGGACGAACTGGCCCGCCACATCGGCTATATGCCGCAGGACAGCGTGCTGCTGCCCGGCACCCTGGCCGAGAACATCTCGCGCTTTGCCATGCTGCGCGGCGACAATCCCGATGAGGTCGCGGCCCGCGTGGTCGAGGCGGCCAAGCTGGCCGGAGTGCACGAGATGATCCTGCGCTTCCCAGGCGGCTATGATGCCAATGTCGGCGATCCCGCCTTCGGCATGTCGGGCGGCCAGCGCCAGCGGATCGCGCTGGCCCGGGCGATCTATGGCAACCCCCGGCTGCTGGTGCTCGACGAGCCCAATTCGGCGCTCGATGCCGAAGGCGAACGGGCCCTGCTGTTCGTGATCAAGAACGCCAAGGCGCGCGGCGCGGCGGTGCTGATTGTTGCCCACCAGCCGCAATTCGTCGCCAGCGCCGACCAGCTGGTGGTGATGCGCAACGGCGCAGTCGAGCATTGCGGACCGACCCAGCAGATTGCCGCCACCCTGCGCGAGGAAGCCCAGCGCAACAACGTCCTGGCCATGAAGCGCGAGGCTGGAAACAATGTCTGACATGTCGTTTGATACAGCTGCCATGGAACAGCAGATCGCCAAGGCCGATCCGGCCAAGACCGAAATCCGCCGCGGGGTCTGGATTGCCGGGGCCTTCTTCGGAATCCTGCTCGGCGGCGCCGCACTGATCCCGCTCGATGCCGGGGCCGTCGCCCAGGGCATCGTCGAGGTTTCGGGCAGCCGCCAGCTGGTCCAGCACCGCGAGGGCGGGATCATTTCCGAACTCGATGTAACCGAGGGACAACTGGTCAAGGCCGGTGACAAGCTGGCGGTGGTCTCGCAATCGGGGCTGATGGCCGACGAACGCAGCCTGACCGGCGAATGGGTCACCCTGGTGGCCCAGCGCGAGCGGCTCGAGGCGCAGCTGGCCGGGCGCGCGACCTTTGTCGATCCGCCCGAATTCGCCAACCTGTCGAAGGAAGACCGGGCGCTTGCCGACGAGGCCCTGCTCGGCCAGCGGCAGGTACTGCGCGCGCAGCAGGAATCGCTGGCGGCCCAGCGCGGGGTGCTCGACCAGCGTGCCAATCAGAGCCGGTCGCAGATCGGCGCGGCCGAATACCAGGCCAAGGCCAACCGCGAACAGCGCCGCCTGATCGGCGAGCAGCTGGCCGGGATGCGCGAACTGGAAGGACGCGGGTTCGTTTCCAAGAACCAGATCCGCGAACTGGAACGCGCCGCGGCGCAGCTCGATGGCGATTACGGCGCGTTGACTGCGGAGATGTCGCGCTCGCGCCAGGCGATCGGGGAAACCCGGATGCAGTCGGTCTCGCTCGGCAGCCAGCAGATCGAAAGCCTCGCCCAGCAGCTGCGCGATGTGCAGGTCCAGCTTTCGCAGGTCCAGCCCAAGCTCTCGGCCGCGCGCGACCGGCTCGCCCACGAAACCGTGCGGGCTCCCGCCACCGGGCATGTCGTCGGCCTCAACGTTCACACGGTCGGCGGAGTGGTCTCACCCGGCGAAACGATGATGCAGATCGTGCCCGACAATCGCGAGCTGGTGATTTCGGCCAAGATGTCGCCGATCGACGCGGATTCGGTGAAGGTCGGGATGACCAGCCAGGTCCGTTTCAGCTCGCTGCACGATCGCAACCTGCCAGCGCTCGACGGCAAGATCAGCAAGGTCTCGGCCGACAGCCTGGAAGATCCCCGCACCGGGATGCGCTATTTCAGCATCGAGGTGATCGTACCGGCCAGCGAGCTCGACAAGATCCGCAATATCCACGGCGAATCCGCGATCAAGGCTGGGATTCCGGCGGATGTGATGATCCCGCTGCGCTCGCGCACGGCGCTGAGCTATCTGCTCGATCCGATCTTCAGCACCTTCTGGACAAGCGGACACGAACGCTGAGCGCTCGCCGGCCCCGGTTGGGGTCGGTCAGGGCTGGACCGGTTGCGCGGCCGCTGGCGAGGTCGGCTGCCCGGGCAGGTCCGGGTTGCCCTGCCAGCCATAGCCGGCCAGCGCGACCAGCGCCGCGGCGGCGGCAAGTTCCAGCGCCAGGCGCGAACACCGGCCGCTGCGGTAAAGCGCGAACAGGCTGAGTGCGGCAAAGCCAAAGGCGAACAGCCAGCCCATCACGGCTTCCTGACCTTCAGGCGGCGCGACACCAGCCAGATGCCGGCCACCAGCGCCAGCAGCGGAACCAGCCACAGCGGCATGGTCCGGCCCTTGACTTCGGGCTTGAAGCTGACCCAGTCACCATACTTGCTGATCAGCATCGCGCGCACCGCCTCGGGCTTGTCCCCGGCGGCGATCCGTTCGCGGATCAGCCGCCGCATATCTCCGGCCAGGTCGGCATTGCTGCCCGAAACCGGCTGGCCCTGGCAGACCACGCAGCGGATCGAATCCATCAGTGCCAGCGCCTGTTCTTCCTGCTTGGGGTCGGGCAGCGACACCTCGGCCAGATCCTGCGCGAGCACCGGCGCAGGCAGGGCGGCAATCAGCGCCAAAGCCAAGGCCAGGTGACGAACGCTCATCGTTTCACTCCCAGCATGATCAGCAGCTTGTCCTTGTCAGCCTCGGTCACCACACCGATGTGCTGGTAGATGATCTTGCCCTGGCCATCGACCACAAAGGTTTCGGGCACCCCGGCCGAACCGAAGGCAATCTGCGCCTTGCCGTTCTGATCGAGCCCGATCGCGGTATAGGGATTGCCGTTGCTGGCCAGGAACCGCGACAGGTCGACGCTGTTGTCGTGAACCGCGATCCCGACCACTTCTGCTCCCTCGGCCTTCAGCTGCATCAGCATCGGGATTTCCTGGACGCAGGGGACGCACCACGAAGCGAAGATATTGAGCAGCCGCGGCTTGCCGTCCCTGAAGTTGGCGCTGGCGGCACCGGGCTGATCGGGGAAAGCCGGCGGCGCGGTGAATTCCGGGAGCTGCTGGCCGACCATTTGCGAGGCGATCACCTTTTCCGGCGAATTGCTCAGCCCCGCGAAGAACGCGATGAACAGCGCCGCCATCAGCGCGAAAGGCAGCCACAGAACCAGCTTGCGGCTCATGCTCTTGCCTCCTTCGCCTTGCCGCTCCACGGCCAGGCCTTGCCGCCCCACAGATCGCGGCGGACCCGGCCGAGCAGCGACAGCGCCCCGCCCAGCGCGATCAGTGCCCCGCCGATCCAGATCAGCGTCACGAACGGCTTCCACCACATCCGCAGCAGGAACTTGTCACCCTGAAAATCCTCACCCAGGGTGATGTAGAGCTGGCCGTTCCAGTAGGTTTCGATCGCTGCCTGGTTAGTGGTCATCTGCGGTTCGGAAAAGGCATGAAGCTGTGGGGTCATCTCGAACGGCGCGCCGCCCGCCTTGTTGACCGACAATACCGCTTCGAGGATCTGGTAGTTCGGGCCCGGCTTTTCGCGCACACCCAGCAGGGTAACGGCGAAGGGCCCGATCTCGCGAGTTTCATTGGCGGCGAGCGAGACCATGTTTTCCTTGGTGAAAGCGGAATCGCATGCCATCCCGGCCATCGACAGGGCGCAGCCGAGGTGGGCGATGACCATGCCCCAGGTGAATAGCGGGGTACGCTTCAGATCGCGCTTCCACAGCGGCGCAAGGCTCGCCACGCCGACGATTGCCGCGGCAACCAGCCCCAGCAGCGGGAGCACGCCGATGCTGCCGCCAAACGCCGCCAGCAGCAGCAGGGCCGCGGCACCGGCAAACAGCGCGGGCGCCATCCGATCAACCAGCGCCCTGGGCCGGTCGCTGCGCCAGCGCAGCAGTGGGCCGGCCGCCAGCAGGACCATCAGCACCAGCGCCAGCGGCCCGGCGACCGAGTTGAAATAGGGCGCCCCGACCGAAATCTTCGAACCGTTGAGCGATTCGAGGATCAGCGGATAGAGCGTCCCCGCCAGCACCACGACCAGGATCACGGTCAGGATCAGGTTGTTGATCACCAGCGCCGCTTCGCGGCTGACCAGATCGAAGCGGCTGCCTTCGGTGACCGTGCCGACCCGCATCGCGAACAGGGCCAGTGCCCCGGTGATGTAGATTGCCAGCAGACCAAGGATGAATAGCCCGCGTTGCGGATCGACCGCGAAGGAATGAACGCTGGTCAGGATCCCCGAACGGACCAGGAAAGTCCCGACCATCGACATCGAGAAGGCCAGCACCGAAAGCATGATCGTCCAGGCGCGCAGGCCGTCGCGGGTGGCCAGCACGGTCACCGAATGGAGCAGCGCGGTCGCCGCCAGCCACGGCATGAGCGAGGCATTCTCGACCGGGTCCCAGAACCACCAGCCGCCCCAGCCAAGCGTGTAATAGGCCCAATAGGAACCGGCGGTGATCCCGATCGTCAGCAGCACCCAGGCACCCAGAATCCACGGCCGCATCGCCCGGGCGAAATCCGCGCCGACATCGCGGGTGATCAGCGCACCGACCGCAAAGGAAAAGGCCGCCGACATTCCGACATAGCCGGCGTAGAGCGTCGGTGGGTGAAAGGCGAGGCCAGGGTCCTGCAGCAGCGGGTTGAGGCCCGCCCCCTCGGCCACCCCGGTAATCCGGGTGAAGGGGTTCGACGCGAACAGCAGGAAGGCATAGAACCCCAGCGCGATCGCGGCCTGGGCGGCCAGCGTGGCAAGCTTGGTATCGGCGCGCAGCTTGCTTTCGAACAATGCGATGGTTGCCCCGGCCAGCCCCAGGATCGTCACCCACAGCAGCATCGAGCCTTCGTGGTTGCCCCAGGTTCCGGCGATCTTGTAGATCATCGGCTTCATCGAATGGCTGTTCGCCGCGACCAGCAGCACCGACATGTCGGACCGCACGAAGCAGGCCATCAGCGCGAAGAAGGCGATCGTGACCAGTCCGGCCTGAACCAGCGCCACCGGCACCACTGCCTGCCACAGCGAGGCCTGCCCCCGGCCTACGGCCAGCGCACCCAGCACCAGTTGCAGAAGCGCCATGGTGGCGGCCAGCCACAGCGCCGCCAACCCAGCTTCCGCAATCATCGCATGTCAGCCTTCACGTAGAGTGCTCCGTCAGAAGTCGAGCCGGTACCCGGCGCTGAGCACCCAGCCCGTTTCGTTGATCCGATCGAACGAGGTGCCGTTCCAGACTGTCTGCTTGGAGAAATTGCCGCCGAATTCAATCTCGATCTCGGAATGTTTCATGGGATAATAATTCAGCCGCAGCGTTGGCTGGAATTGGCTGTAGGTTCCCGGGTTGGCGGTTGCGGTGGTGACCTTGCCGTCGCGGTAGCCATAGCGCAAGCGCGGGCTGAGCCGGAAGTTCGAGGTAATCGGCACGCGGGCGTTGAAATCGACCGAATAGATCTTGGCGGTCGAGGTATCGGCAACCCGGCCCGACAGGATGTAGATGTCGTTCGACATCAGCAGGTCCGAGCCGATCAGCTGGAGGCCATAGTAATATTCCTTGCCGGTCGCCGGCAGCGGCATGATCGCCGGGGTTCCGGCAGTGGCCGGCGTACCCGGAGTGCCGCCGGTGTCCGAGAGCGAGAAATCCGCATTGACCTGCAGCTTCTTGGTGATCGGCCGGGCATAGGTGACGGTCAGCGTCTTGGCGATCAGGGTGCGGTCACGCGCCATCTGGTAGATCTGGTCGTCGGTGAAGAACGGCCGGAGCCCGGTCAATGACGTGATCGGCACCGAATTGACCGTATCGAACTGGCCGA
>CAZNII010000057.1:0-3542 GCA_964573075.1 uncultured Novosphingobium sp.
GCCGGAAAGGCCGGATCGCCGTGCTTGACGTGATCGAACCGGTCGATCGCGTCGATGAAGAACGCCCCGCGCCCGGTCCAGCCGGCCAGCCCTTCGAGCCCCATCCCGCCCAGCACCAGCCGGCGCGGCGCCAGCCCCGCAATCACCCCGCGCACCGAAGTCCGCGCGCCGAGCGAGAAGCCGCACAGGTCGTAGTCAGTCTGGCCCAGGTGCGCGATCAGCGCCGCCAGGTCCTTGGCCAGACAATCGCCCGGATAGGCGGCGGGATCGTGCGGCGCGGCGCTCTGCCCGTGGGCGCGCAGATCTGGCATCAGGCATTCGAACCCGGCATCGGTCAGCAGGTTCAGGTGCCCCCACTTGACCCAGTTGGTCTCGGCACTGGAAAACAGCCCGTGGAGCATGATCAGCGGGCGCCCGGCACCCAGCCGGTGCAGCGCCAGCCGCGCACCGTCGAAGCCGGGATAGAATTCGGTCCGCAGGCTCACTCCGGCACCTCCAGCCCGGCATCCTTCCAGCGTTCGGCGACGCTTTTGGTGGTGGCGCTGTAGTGGCGCGGCAGGTCCGTGGTATCGAGCCAGGCCTCATGGATCGATTCGCAGCCGGCATGGGCCACCGGACGGAAGCGCGAAGGATCGTCGAAACTGCCCACGGTCAGGTCCATGTCGCCGGTGCCATCGGCCCAGGCAAAGCCCAGCGGGCTGCCGCAGGCGGAACAGAACGGCCGCCGCGCGATCGGCGAACTGGCGTACCAGTCCGGCCCGGACAGCCAGGTCACCTTGGCGGGTTCCACCTGTACGAAGGCCGCCGCGATCCCGCCGGTGGCCTTCTGGCACATCCGGCAATGGCACCAGTATGCCTCGTCGCCGACGTCCTGCACTTCGTAACGAACGCGGCCGCACTGGCAACCGCCGGTCATGGTTTGGGTCATGGCTACCCCTTCTGCAAGTGCCGCCGGCCCAGCAGCTCGGCAATCTGCACCGCGTTGAGCGCCGCGCCCTTGCGCAGGTTGTCGGAGACGCACCACAGCGACAGGCCGTTTTCGACGGTCGGGTCCTCGCGCACGCGGGACACGAAGGTGGCGCCATCGCCGACGCATTCGATCGGAGTGACGTATCCGCCGTCCTCGCGCTTGTCGACCAGCATCACGCCGGGCGCTTCGCGCAGCAGTTTTTGGGCCTGTTCGGCGCTGATCTCGTCCTCGAATTCCAGGTTGATCGCCTCGCTGTGCCCGACGAACACCGGCACGCGTACGCAGGTGGCGGTCACCTTGATCCTGGGGTCCATGATCTTCTTAGTTTCGACCACCATCTTCCATTCTTCCTTGGTCGAACCGTCGTCGAGGAAGCTGTCGATGTGGGGGATCACGTTGAAGGCGATCTGCTTGGTGAACTTCACCGGATCGTTGGCATCGCCGACGAAGATGTTGCGGCTCTGCTCGAACAGCTCGTCCATCCCGGCCTTGCCCGCGCCCGAAACCGACTGGTAGGTGGCAACTACCACCCGCTTGATCTTGGCCGCATCGTGCAGCGGCTTGAGCGCGACGACCATCTGCGCGGTCGAGCAGTTGGGGTTGGCGATGATCATTTTCGCCTTGTAGCCGTCGATCGCATCGGGGTTCACCTCGGGCACGATCAGCGGCACGTCCGGGTCCATCCGGTAAAGCGAAGAATTGTCGATCACCACGCAGCCTTGGCTGGCGGCCTTGGGGGCATAGACCTTCGAGACGTCCGACCCGGCCGAGAACAGCGCGATATCCCAGCCGGTGAAATCGAAATGCTCGATGTTCTTCACCTTGAGCATCTTGCCGGTTTCGCCGAACTCGATCTCGTCCCCGGTCGAGCGCGACGAGGCGACCGCGGCCAGCTCGTCAACCGGAAACTCGCGCTCGGCCAGCACGTTGAGCATTTCCCGCCCGACATTGCCGGTCGCACCGACGACGACTACCCGATAGCCCATATTCGCTTCCTTCCAACTGAAGGCTTGCCATTAGAGGAAATGGGCCGGGCTGCAAGGTTGAGGGCGTTTGGCGCGAACCCCTCCGTCCCGTCATCCCCGCGAAAGCGGGGACCCAGTGTTAACCAGCCCCGGATCCCCGCTTTCGCGGGGATGACGAAAGAGGGTGCCTGCTACAAACGGATCAAACCCGCCAGCGGAAGTGGCCGGTCAGCCGGTGCGCGAAAAGGCTGTCCTCCTCGCGTGCGCCTGCGCCGATGTTGTGGATCACCAGCGGATTGCCGTTGGCTGCCGCGCGGTCGGAAACGATCCCGACATGCGGCAGACGCCCGTCGATCAGCATGGTGAACAGATCGCCCGGCTGCCAATCGGCGGCGCGCGCCGGGATCGGCAGCCGCGCCGCCTTGCGCGACCAGAAGGCTTCGAGGTTCGGGACCCGGCGATGATCGATGCTGCGGTCGGGCCGGCTGAGGCCCCAGCGGCGGGGATAGGCGGCGAAATGGCCGGCCATGTCCTCGTGCACCTCGCGCTGGAGATCGATCCCCAGGGCATCGCGATAGGCCCGGATCACAACATCGGTGCAGACCCCCTTGGCGCGGGGCACGTCGCCGCCGGGATAGGGCAGCGCGGTGTAGGCCGGGTCATAGGCCAGCGTCACCCCCACCTGCCGCCGCGCCGCCGCGATCAGCGCGCGGGCCCGCTCGCTGGCCGGACGGGGATCGGCGCTTGCCCGCGAACAGGCCGCCAGCGCCAGTCCGCCGGCGATTGCCGCGCGGCGGGTCAGGTTCACTCGGCGGACTCCGGCATGTGCCTGGCCAGGAAAGCGAAGATCGCATTCCACAGATGCAGGCCCACTTTCGGCCCGCTGACCCGGTGGGTGTAGCCGGGATAGAGCATCATCTCGAACGGAACCGCCTGGGCCTGCATCCGCGAGATCAGCATCGAGGAATTCTCGAACACCACGTTGTCATCGGCCATGCCGTGAACCAGCAGCAGCGGGTCCCTGATCTTGCCGGCATCGTCGAGCGCGTTGGACTTCGCATAGACCCCGGGCTCCCTGTTCGGATCGCCCAGATAGCGTTCGGTGTAATGGGTGTCATAGAGCTCCCACTTGGTCACCGGCGCCCCGGCGATGCCCGCGGCATAAAGCCCCGGATCGGCCTGGAGCATCTTTATCGTCATGTAACCGCCATAGGACCAGCCATAGGTCGCGATCCGGCTGCCATCGACATAGGGCAGCCCTTTGAGGAACAACGCGCCGGCCTTCTGGTCGGCCACCTCGACGCTGCCCATCGCCCGGTAGAGTGTGGAGGCAAAGGCCACCCCGCGGTTCTCGCTGCCGCGGTTGTCGATCTTGAAATAGATGAAGCCGCGGGCAACGATCGCCTGCTCCAGCCCGCCGCCCCAGCCGCGGGTCACGGTCTGCGCGGTCGGCCCGCCATAGTGATCGAAGAACACCGGATATCGCTTGCCCGGTACCATGACCGGGGTGATCATCCGCCAGTGCAGCTCGGTCCCGTCGGCCGCATTGATGGTTCCGAACACCGGCTCGCGATGCGCGGCCATGTAGGGGGCATAGGGGTGCCCGG
>CAZNII010000057.1:3642-17742 GCA_964573075.1 uncultured Novosphingobium sp.
GCGGTGAAATAGACCCGCCCGGCCTTTTCATCGACCCCGGCCAGCCCGGTCACCACCCAGGGCCCCTTGGTCAGCTGCTTCCACTTGCCGGCCTTGAGGTGCCAGAGATGGCCGTAACCGTCGCGCTCCGACCACCAGATCAGGCTGCCGTCCTTGAGAAAGCGGTAGTCGCTCGACAGGCTGACCCAGCTGTTCGGCGCCGCCGTTTCGCTGAACAGCACGCGGCCCTTGCCGGTAGCGGGATCGATTGCCAGCATGTCCAGCCGCGTCTGCGCGCGTTTCTGGCGCTGGACGTAGAGCGTCTTGCCATCGGGCGCCCAGTTGACCCGGGCAAGGTAGATGTCCTTGTCCGGCCCGAGATCGACCTCGACCTTGCCGCTGCCATCCGGGTTCATCACCCACAACGAGACCAGCGAGTTGGCCGATCCCGCCACCGGATAGCGCTGCTGAAAGGTCCTGGTACTCTCCGCGCCGATTGCGGTGCGGGTGACGATCCCGACCGGGGCATCGTCGAACCGCTGGACCGCGATGCGGCTGTCGTCGGGCGCCCACCAGTAGCCGGTGAAGCGGGCCATTTCCTCTTGCGCGACGAATTCGGCCTCGCCCCAGTGAACGGTCTCGGCCGCTTCCTCGGGCGTGACCGGGCGCGCCTCGGCACCGACCTTGCCGGTCCACAGCCGCCGGTCGCGCACGAACGAGACATAGCCGCCGCGCGGGCTGAGCGCGGGGTTGAGCTCGTCACCGCTGCTGTCGGTCAACCGGCTGACCTTGCCGTCAAGCCCGGCCAGGAACAGATCGCCATCGAGCGGGACCAGGATCGCCTTGCCATCGGCTGCCCAGTCATAGCTGACGATGCCCTTGAGATCACCGATCCGCTGGCGTTCGCGCTGCATCTTTTCGGCTTCGGACAGCTGCTTGCCCGTCCCCAGCTTGAGGCTGTCAACCAGCATGGTCCACTTCCCGGACGTGCGATCATAGCCCCACAGGTCATAGCGCTCGCGATCGTCGGTTCGGGCCCGCAGCACGGTCAGCCAGCGCCCGTCGGGCGAAAGCTTGACCCCGCGCGGCACTGCGCCGTTCAGGCTGGGACTGGCGAAGACGCGCTCGAAATCGAGCGGCCTGAGCTGTGCTTGCGCTGACGGATCCGTCACAGGGACTTCCTCGGCGTGAACCGGCAGGGCACCGAGGCAGGTCGCGGCGAACAAAGCAGCAAAGATGCGCATGGCAAGATCGTGATCCTCAATCGGTAAGGCGCCCCGACCATGGCCGGGACGCCTTCCTAATTCGCTTCAGCGCCTTGGCGCTAGAACCTTTTCGCCCTGACCGGCTCAGCCGGTCGGCGCGGTGCGCCGGAACGGCTGCTTGCGGCAATAGGCCAGGCTGCGCCAGATCCATTCCAGCGGGCCGCTGGCGAACCAGCGCATCCACAGATTGGCAAAGATCAGCTGCGCCACGATCACCGCACTGGCCAGCCCGAGAAGATAGGCCCAGCCCGGCGCCATCGGCAGGTGCAGGCCAATCGGCGAATAGAGGAAATAGATCCCGATTACCTGCTGCATCAGGTAGAGCGTGAAGGCCATTTGCCCCGCAGCCAGGAACGGCTTCAGTGCCTTGTGGCCCAGGCCGGTGCGGATCAGCACGTTGATCAGCGCAATGTGGCCGATCGAAACCGCGATCCGGGCCAGTTCGGCGGTCATCCAGATCGTCTTGGGGATCGGCGCAAAGCTCATCTTCTCAAGCCCGCCGACATAGCGTGCGGTCAGACCGAAGCCATAGGCCACCACCAAGGCGATGAGGTAGTCGCGGGTCGAGCGCCGGCCCTGGATGAACCCGGTCTTCCACAGCGCGATCCCCAGCAGCATCGTGCCGAACGCCTCGACCACACCGCCCAGCAGCGAACCCTTGCCGACGAACAGGATGTAGGTCGAAATCCAGAAGCCGGCATAGTCGCCGAACGATCCGGCCCGGGCCTTGGCCTCATCCTTGGCCAGCTTCTCCTCTACCGGTTCCTTGCCGGCGATCTTGTCTATCTTTTCCTGCCACTCCTTCTTCGCCTCGGTCTCTTCCGCGGTCAGCTTTTCGCCGCGAGCCTGCTTTTCGGCAGCAATGGCCTGAGTCTGCTGCAATTCGGTGCGGCTGACGTATTCGATTCCGCCGACGATCAGCTGAACGCTGGAAATCAGCAGGCCCAGCGGGATCAGCCAGCGCAGCGAGAGCTTGCGGAACGGAAACAGCGCCAGCGCGCACAGCGCATAGATGTGAAGGATGTCGCCCGGCCACAGCAGCACGAAGATGTTGATCAGCCCGAACGCCAGCAGCCACAGATTGCGGCGGATGTAGAGGTCGGCCACGGCCACCGGCCCATCGGGCGTCATCGCCTTGGCCGCGGTGACCATCAGCCCTGCCCCGAACAGCATTTCCAGCAGTCCGCGCTGGGTGCCTTCGAGGAAGGTTTCCATGAACAGCCAGGCGTTCTGATCGGCCGGGCTCCAGCCCATATCCCGGATACTGCCGAACATCGCGCTGATCGGCCCGGCCATTGCCGGCAGGTTCATGTAGAAGATGCCCAGAATCGCGAAACCGCGCAGGGCATCGAGCACTTCGATCCGGTCCCGGCCACGAACCGGAGCCAACACCGTTTCCGGCGCAATCGCTTGTTGCGTCATTTTCGTTCTCCCCATCCCCGGGAGAGAACTAGCACAGTGTATCACATTAGCAATACACTAAAGCACCGCGCACGGCACAAATGAAAAGGGCCCCGACCGGATGGTCGGAGCCCTTCGAATTCGGTGTCTGGCGAGTCGATCAGTCTTCGCTGCGGACGTCGCGACGCTCGGCGATGCGGGCGCGCTTGCCGGTGCGGCCGCGCAGGTAATAGAGCTTCGCACGGCGGACCACGCCCTTGCGGACGACGGTGATCGAATCGATGTTGGGCGAATAGAGCGGGAACACGCGCTCAACGCCTTCACCGAAGCTCATCTTGCGGACGGTGAAGTTGGAGCCGATGCCCTTGTTGGCGCGGGCGATGCACACGCCTTCGTAGTTCTGGACGCGGGTACGGTCACCTTCGATGACCTTCACGCCGACGCGAACCGTGTCACCCGGACGGAATTCCGGAATATCCTTGCCGGCCTTGGCGATTTCCTCGGCCTCGATCTGCTGAATGAGGTTCATCCCTCATATTCCTTCGTCTTTTCGCCGCGCGCCAGAGGCAGACTGGACCCGAGCACCCTCATGGCGCTCCCAAAGATCCGGCCTGCGTAACCGTGTATCGACCTCGGCCTGTGACTTGCGCCACGCCGCGATCTTCGCATGATCCCCCGATCGCAGCACTTCAGGGATCGTGCGCCCTTCCCATTCCTGGGGTCGGGTATAGTGCGGATACTCTAGCAATCCCTGTTCGAAGGATTCCTCGGTACCGCTCGAAGCGGCGCCCATTACGCCGGGAAGCAGGCGAATGCAAGCGTCTAACAGCATGATCGCCGCCGGTTCCCCGCCGGACAGGACGATGTCGCCGACCGAAACCTCCTCGACCCCGCGCCCGGCGAAAATCCGCTCGTCGAAACCCTCGAACCGGCCACACAACACGATCACCCCCGGCCCCGCCGCCAGCTCACGCACCCGGGCCTGGGTCAGCGGCTTGCCGCGCGGGGTCATGGCGATCACGGGAACGGGGCATTCCTCCCCGGCACGGGGAGGGGGACCATCCGCAGGATGGTGGAGGGGGCCATCCCCTGGCGCAGCGCTTGCCGGCGTGCCCCTACCACCAGCTTCGCTGGTCCCCCTCCCCGTGCCGGGGAGGTAAAGCCCGCGCGCATGATCGATCGCGGCGGCCAGCACATCGACCCGCAGCACCATCCCCGCCCCGCCGCCGGCCGGGGTGTCGTCCACGGTCTTGTGCTTGTCGATCGCGAAATCGCGGATCTGGACGGTATCCAGCGCCCACTTCCTCTCCTCCCGCGCACGGCCGGCGAGGCTTATGCCCAGCGGCCCGGGGAACATCTCGGGGTAGAGGGTCAGGACGGTGGCGTGGAAGGTCATGCTGATGGGCGCTTCGGCATCAAGTGGAGCACAGCAAGCGAAGTCACCACAGCCAGAACAACCGCGATCGGCACGAAGATCAGCACCGAGTTCAGACCTCCTGTGAACCCGTCAATCGTTCCCGGCGGCACACTATTCCCGCCGTTTGCCGACAGCCCCACCACGATCAACAGTTTGTATACCGTAAGAAGCGCGGACCCCAGCGGCAACAAAGAAGCCGCCAGCACAGTTGGCACCCAATTGCGAACCCGAGGAAATATCAACCTGAATCCTGCTGCAAACAGTGCGGACAGTGCGAAGATCCATAACAGCTTAATCCCCATCTCTGGCCGTCTCCTGCTCGACCGTCCAATTCTCAGTCACCAGTCCCGGCACGTCGGCGAAATCGGCTTCGTTGTTGGTGATCACCCTCGCCCCGATACTGAGCGCGTGGGCAGCCAGCAGCCGGTCAAAGCGGGCGCGCTTGAACGGCAGGGTTGCATAGGCGCGTGCGGCAGCTTCGTCGAATGGCAAGATCGGCATCGCTGCTGCAAGTGCGGCAAGCGCTTCCTGGCTTGGCGGTTTGCCAGCATATGTGCCAAGCGCAACTTCGGCAAAGTTGATCGCGGATATGCCGATCTGTCCGGGCGAACAGGCCGCAATCCGCCTGACCAGCGGGGCATCTCCCTGGACAAGCGCAAAGATCAGACAATCAGAATCAATCAGGTAATCGGTCACGGCTTGCCTTCGGCCAAGCGGCGGGCGATCGTGCTCGGACGCTCGTCGAAGTCTTCCCGCGGCAAGGGTTTGAGCCACGGGCATTTCCCGGCGAACCCGCTGACATCGATATTCTTGCGGGGCAGTTCGATCCGGCGCAGCGCCAGCGAACCATCAACCGCCACAGTCAGTTCCAGCTCCATTCCCGCCTCCAACCCCAGCGCCTTGGGCATCCGCACCGCAAGCGAATTGCCCGATTTGAACACCTTGACCCGCAGCGGCTTGGCCGCCGCCGCAAGGCTATTGCCCAGTGGCACCGCACCGCTAAGGTCGAAGGCGTGGCGCGCATCGCGCACAAGGCTGGGATCGGGCTTGTTCATGGCCAACTCCGTATATACATCGTGTATACACAAATTCAATGGAACCCGTCAATTGCGCCTTCTGACCATTGCATCCGTTCTGACCCTTTCCCTCGCCACCCCCGCCCTCGCCGAGGAGATCGGCGAGTGCCGGTTCAGCCGCGAAACGCTGACCTTTGCGGGAACGCCGCTGGAGCAGGCCACCTGCCTGCTGCGCAAGATCGAGCTGGGGGCGGTCAGGAAGCCGCAAAAGCTGCCGCCGGTGATCGTCCGGCTGATGACCGATGCCCCGCCGCCGACCGCAGCCCAGAAGGCCGCCGCGATCGCCGCTTTCCCGGAGCCTTACCGGACCTATGCGATCCAGTACGCCGATGCTCCGGTCTCGCAGACTGAGGAAGGGCTGCCGCTGCTCTATTTCGTGATCCACGATACCAGCCACCCGTTCTACAAGCACGATCCCTTCCCCCGGCACCTCAACCGCGACTGGACGGTCAATTCGTTCGATCCCTACATCGACGAGACTTTTGCCAAGGCCCCGGTTGCGCACATCTTCCTCAACCGGGTCGGGCAGATCTGGGCCGGGCACGAGTTCCAGGAGCCGTGGCGCGCGACCAAGCTGGAAAGCAGGGTGGTGGGATCGCGGGCGCGCGGGCGGATGGTCCACATCGAAACCATCCAGCCGCGCCGTTTCCTGCCGGGGGCGACCTCGCGGGCCTTCACTTACGGCCCCAAGCCGGGTTTCACTCGCGAGCAATACCGGATGCTGGCCGCGCTCTATGTCTATACCAGCGCGCGGGCCGGACGCTGGCTGATCCCGGCGCAGCACAACACGGTCGATACGACCATCCCCGACGCCCACGACGATCCGCAGAACTTCGATCTGAAGGCCTTCGGGCGGGAGCTGGAGAAGCTGGTCGGAAAACCCGGGCGCTAGTCGAAAGCGCTGACGTCTGCCGGCGGAGGAGCAAGCCGGCGCCCCAGGGCCAGCGCCACCGGCAGGCCGACCACGATCGCCACAACAAGGCCGGCGACAAGCAGCGCCAGCATGGCGGCAATCGCTTCCGAATCCGGGTTGTTGGTCAATACGCCGAAGATCGGCAAGGCAATCGGCACGAGTCCCGAAGCCAGCATGGCCACCACGGTCCGGCGGCGCAGGCTCCAGCCGGGCTGCAAGCGGGCGAGGCCATAGGCCAGGGCTGCGGCGGCTGCGGCTGGAACCAGGACAAAGAAGATCAGGACTACGATCAGGACCATGGCCGAAGCCTAGCAGCTCAATCCTCAGCCGCAAACGCCGCGGCCACCACCAGCCGTTCGCCGTCCCACTCGGGCACGGCCTCGACCCGCATCGGGACCATGAAGCGCTTGCCGGTCGGGCGCTTGATTTCGAGCACGTCGCCGGCGCCGAAATTCTCGACCGCGATGACTTCGCCCAGCGGCTCGCCCTCGCTCGAAACCGCAGCCAGGCCGATCAGGTCGGCATGGTAGTATTCGCCCTCACCCAGCGCGGGCAGCGCCGAGCGCGGGACGGTCAGCGCGGTGCCGCGCAGCTTTTCGGCCGCGGTGCGATCCGCCACTTCGGCGAAGCGAGCGATCGCCCCGCCCTTGCCATCATCGCGCAGCTTGGTCAGCGTCAGCGCAGAATCGTTGAAGGCGCGGAATCGCTTGAGCGACTCCACGCCTTCACCGAACAGTTTGATCCGCACCTCGCCCGCGATCCCGTGCGCGCCGGTGATGGCCGCCAGGGTGACGGAGCGGTTCGGATCCAAGGCTTAGCCTTCGGCCTGCTCTTCGCTGGCTTCGGCAGCCGGAGCTTCCTCGGCGGCTGCTTCTTCGGCGACCGGAGCTTCGGCAGCGGCTTCTTCAGCGGCGGGCGCTTCGGCAGCCGCTTCCTCGACCACTTCCTCGACCGCCGGAGCGGCGGCGGCGGCAGCGGCGGCTTCTTCAGCTTCGCGAGCCTTCTCGGCCTTTTCCTCGGCGCGGTCCTTGGCCTTCTGGCCCGGCTCACCCTTCTTCGGGTTCACGGTCGCGGCGCGTTCCTTGATCCCGGCCTTGTCGAGCATGCGGGCAACGCGATCGGTCGGCTGCGCACCGACGCCCAGCCAGTAGCGGACGCGGTCTTCGACCAGGCGGACGCGGTTTTCATCGTCCTTGGCCAGCAGCGGGTTGTAGGTGCCGACCTGCTCGAGGAACTTGCCGTCGCGCGGGGCGCGGCTGTTGGCAACGACGACCTTGTAATAGGGGCGCTTCTTGGAACCGCCACGCGAAAGACGAAGGGAAACAGACATTTGAACTACCTTTCTAACAATTCGAATTAATCGGAAATCACTTCTTTTTCATAAGATCCTGCAGGTTCGGGGGAACACCCGGCCCGCCCAGCCCCGGAAGGCCGCCGCCGGCACCTCCGCCCAGCCCCGGCATCGCGGCACCCAAGCCACCCTTGCCGAACAGCTTGGCGAGGCCGCCCAGCCCGCCCATCTTCTTGATCTGCTTCATCGCGCGCTCCATTTCCTGGTGCATCTTGAGCAGCTTGTTGACGTCCTGAACCTGAACGCCCGAACCCTTGGCCACGCGGATCTTGCGCTTGGCATTGAGCAGATCGGGGCGCGCGCGTTCCTTTGGCGTCATGGAGCCGATGATCGCATCCATCCGCAGCAGCACGCGATCGTCCATGCCGCTGGCTTCCATCGCCTGCTTGGCCTTCTTCATGCCGGGCATCATCCCGGCCAGCGCGCCCAGCCCGCCCATCTTCTGCATCTGCTTGAGCTGGCTCCTGAGGTCGTTCATGTCGAACTGACCCTTGGCCATGCGCTCGGCCATGCGCTCGGCTTCTTCCTGCTCGATCGCCTGGGCGGCCTTCTCGACGATCGAGACGACATCGCCCATGCCGAGGATCCGGCTGGCAATCCGGCCGGGCTGGAACACTTCGAGCGCATCGAGCTTTTCACCGACGCCGGCGAACTTGATCGGCTTGCCGGTGACATGGCGCATCGACAGCGCCGCACCGCCGCGGGCATCGCCGTCGAGCCGGGTCAGGACCACGCCGGTCAGGTCGATCTGCTCGGTAAAGGCCTTGGCGACGTTGACCGCGTCCTGGCCGGCCAGCGAATCGACCACCAGCAGGACTTCCTTGGGGGCCGAAATGCCCGCCACGGCCTGCATCTCGTCCATCAGCGCCTGATCGACGTGGAGCCGGCCGGCGGTGTCGAGCAGCAGCACGTCGATCGCCTGCAGCTTCGCGGCCTGCAGCGCGCGGGTGGCGATCTCGGTCGGCTGCTGGCCGGCAACGATCGGCAGGGTGGCAACGCCGACCTGCTCGCCCAGTACCTTCAATTGTTCCTGCGCGGCCGGGCGGTTGACGTCGAGCGACGCCATCAGCGCCTTCTTGCCGTGCTTTTCCTTGAGCAGCTTGCCCAGCTTGGCGGTGGTGGTGGTCTTGCCCGAGCCCTGCAGGCCGACCATCATGATCACCACCGGCGGCGCGGCATTGAGATCGAGCCCCGGCACATCCTCGCCGCCGAGCATCTCGACCAGCGCGTCGTTGACGATCTTGACGACCTGCTGGCCCGGCGTCACCGACTTGAGGACGTTCTGGCCAACCGCCTTTTCGGTCACTTCGTCGATGAAGCGGCGGACCACGGGCAGCGCCACGTCGGCCTCGAGCAGCGCGATCCGGACCTCGCGCATGGCATCGCGAACGTCCTGTTCCTTAAGCGCGCCACGACCGCGCAGCCTGTCAAAGACAGTGCCAAGCCGGTCGGATAGGGCGTCAAACATCCGCAATTCCACTTCAAACGCGAAAAACGCCGGCGGACGAAACCTCGTCGGCCAGCGTGGCAATCAGCAATGGTATTCGAAGGACTGGTGGAGCCGAGGGGGATCGAACCCCTGACCTCTACAATGCCATTGTAGCGCTCTCCCAGCTGAGCTACGGCCCCTTACCAATCCTGTCGAGCAAGCCCTGGGAGGCCTGCCCTTCCCCCACCTTAGCGGCGAGAGGCCGCCCCTCTAGTGGCGCCTCTGCCGCTTGGCAAGGGGTTAATTGTCGTCGGCGTCGCCGTCGTCGTCGAGACCGACGCCAAGGTCGTCATCGCCGCCCAGATCGACGTCGTTGTCCGGCGAATCGCCGTCCTCGTCGATATCCAGATCGGTATCGGCCAGATCGACGTCGGCCACTTCCTCGACCTTTTCCTTCTGGATTTCCTCATAGGGAATCGGCTGCTTCGACTTGAGCACCGGCTCGGGATGCCAGGCATAGCCGCATTCGATGCAGGTGACCGGGTCATCCTTGCCCAGGTCGTAGAAGCGGGTGCCGCATTTCGGGCAGCCGTGCTTGGCGCCCCATTCAGCCTTGACCATAAATTTCCTCACTGGCGCTGCCCGGTGGCCGCGCGAAAACTGCTAAATACGTATTGGGAGGCAGATGCGCCAGTCCCAGCGCGGGCGCGCCTTGCCATAGCGCGCGCCCGCTGTCAAAAGCCGCGCGCATTCCCCGCCCTCATAGCCGGAAAACCGCAACCCGTGTCCGCCCCCGCCAACACCGCCCCCACCCCGCGCCGGTTCATGCCTTCGGGCGCGCTCAAGGGCTCGATCCGCGTGCCTGGCGACAAGTCGATCAGCCACCGCTCGATCATGCTGGGCGCGCTGGCGGTGGGTGAAACACGGGTTACCGGCCTGCTCGAAGGCGAAGACGTGCTGGCCACCGCCGCGGCAATGCGGGCGATGGGGGCAAGCGTGGAGCGCACCGGCGAAGGCGAGTGGAGCGTTCACGGTGTCGGCGTTGGCGCGCTGCTCCAGCCCGAAGCCCCGCTCGACATGGGCAATTCGGGCACGTCCACCCGCCTGTTGATGGGGCTGGTTGCCAGCCACGCGATCGAGACGCAGTTCTTCGGCGATGCCAGCCTGTCCAAGCGCCCGATGGGCCGGGTGATCGAGCCGCTGAGCCTGATGGGCGCGGCGTTCGACGCCTCTGAGGGAGGCCGCCTGCCGCTGACCGTGCGCGGCGCGAATCCGGCGGTGCCGATCGAATACCGCCTGCCGGTCGCCTCGGCCCAGGTGAAAAGCGCGGTGCTGCTCGCCGGGCTCAACACGCCGGGGATCACCACCGTGATCGAGCCGGTACCGACCCGCGACCATTCCGAGCGGATGCTGCGCGGCTTCGGCGCCGAGCTGGAGATCGAGACCGATTCGGCCGGCGTGCGCACGATCCGGATTCGCGGCGAGGCGGAATTGCAGCCGCAAGAGATCGAAGTGCCGGGCGATCCCTCTTCCGCCGCCTTCTTCATCGTTGCCGCGCTGGTCGTGCCGGGCAGCGAATTGCTGATCGAGAACGTCGGGCTCAACCCGACCCGCGCCGGACTGATCGCGGTGCTGCGCCAGATGGGCGGCGACATCACCGAGGTGAACCCGCGCGAGGTTGGCGGTGAGCCGGTGGCCGATCTGCTGGTCCGGCATTCGGCGCTGAAGGGGATCGAAGTCGATCCCGCAATCGTGCCCAGCATGGTCGATGAATTCCCGGTGCTGTTCGTCGCTGCCGCCTTGGCCGAAGGAACCACCACCTGCACCGGCCTTGAAGAGCTCCGCGTCAAGGAAAGCGACCGGATCACCGTGATGGCCGAGGCGCTGACCGTGGCCGGCGCGCGGGTACGTGAAACCGAGGACGGGATGGTGATCGAAGGCACCGGCGGCGAACCGCTGCGCGGCAGCGCCAATTCGCGGGTCAAGACCCACCTTGACCACCGCATCGCCATGAGCATGGCGGTGGCGGGGCTGGCGAGCCGCGATGGCGTGCTGGTGGACGATACCCGCCCGATCGCGACGAGCTTTCCGGTGTTCGAGGCGCTGCTGGATGGGGTGGCCAATTGACCCTCCCAATCATCTCTCGTCATCCCCGCGAAGGCGGGGACCCAGGGCCAGCACTCGGCTGGGTGCATGACAGGCCCTCCCCTAGCCCCTCCCGCAAGCGGGAGGGGGACAGATGATCATCGCGGTCGATGGCCCCACCGCCTCGGGCAAAGGCACCATCGCCAGGGCACTGGCGGCGCAGTTCGATCTGCCGCATCTCGATACCGGGTTGCTCTATCGCGCGGTCGGGCGGCAGTGCGCCCTGAACCACGGCAATCCCGACGATCCCGGCGATGCGCTGATGGCCTGCGATTTTCCCGACAGCCTGCTGGCCGATCCCGAACTGCGCAGCGAGGGCTGCGGCGGGCTGGCCAGCCGGGTCTCGGTCCATCCCGCGGTGCGTCAGGCGCTGTACGAGCGCCAGCGCGCCTTCGCCATGCAGCCGGGCGGCGCGGTGCTCGACGGGCGCGATATCGGCACGGTGATCGCGCCCGAAGCCGAAGTGAAGCTGTTCGTGGTCGCCTCGGTCCCGGCCCGGGCCGAACGCCGGTTCAGGGAAATGCAGGCGGCCGGGCGGCAGGTTTCGCTGGCCGAGATCGCCGCCGATCTCGAAGCGCGCGACCTGCGCGATCGCAGCCGCGCCGAAGCCCCGCTGGTCGCCGCCGCCGATGCCGTGCTGCTCGACACCAGCGATCTTGGCCGTGATCAGGCGATTGCCGCGGCGATCCGGATCGTGCGGGAACGCCAACACGGTTGATGCCGGACCGGCGGCGGGTTAGGCAGGGCCATGCGCTTTGCCCTGCCACTCTCCGCCCTGGCCATCCTCGCCGCCTGCGCCACCGTTCCGGCCAAACCGCGGGTCGAACTGACCGAGCAGGAGGCGCGCGGTTATGGCTATGCCAAGGCCAATTGCGCCGGCTGCCACGGGATCCTGGCCAATGCCAGCTCACCCAACCCGGAAGCCCCGCCGTTCGAGGCGATCGTCAACTCCAGAGGGCTGACCGCGCGGACGCTGGAAACCTTCCTGCGCGATTCGCACAATTTCCCGGGGCAGATGGCCTTCGAGATCGACCCCAAGAAGGTCGATGACATCACCGCCTACATGGTCACCCTCAAGCGGGCCGATTACAAGCCCGCGCCCTAGGAATATCCTTGCTTTTCCCGGCCACCGCGCCTAAGCGCCGCCGGTCCCGATAGCTCCTGGCTTGAAAGACGCCACGGACGGCATCCGGCCCCCTTGGCATAGCGGCCCTTTTGGCCCGTGAAAAACCCTCCTTCCCGGGAGGGGCGGCAATCCCGCCGCCACGGAGAAAGACCGGCGGAACCAACCGCCTGGCCGGAAACATTGATACGAGGAAACTCACCTATGGCGTCTTCCGCCAACCCCACCCGCGATCAGTTCGCGGCTCTCCTTGAAGAATCACTCGGCGGCGCTGCCGACGGCGGCTTTGAAGGCCGCGTCGTCAAGGGCACCATCACCGCGATCGAAGGCGACAAGGCCGTGATCGACGTCGGCCTGAAGAGCGAAGGCCGCGTCGCGCTGCGCGAATTCGCCATGCCCGGCCAGCCGCACGGCCTGTCGGTCGGCGACGAAGTCGAGGTCTATGTCGACCGCGTCGAAAATGCCGACGGCGAAGCGATGCTCAGCCGCGACCGCGCCCGCCGCGAAGCCGCCTGGGACAAGCTGGAAAGCGAATTCGGCGAAGGCAAGCGCGTTGAAGGCGTGATCTTCGGCCGCGTGAAGGGCGGCTTCACCGTCGATCTCGACGGCGCCGTGGCCTTCCTGCCCGGCAGCCAGGTCGATATCCGTCCGGTCCGCGACGTCCAGCCGCTGATGGACGTGCCGCAGCCGTTCCAGATCCTCAAGATGGATCGCCGCCGCGGCAACATCGTCGTCTCGCGCCGCGCAGTTCTCGAAGAAACCCGCGCCGAACAGCGTTCGGGCCTGATCTCGAACCTGGCCGAAGGCCAGATCATCGACGGTGTGGTCAAGAACATCACCGACTACGGCGCCTTCGTCGACCTGGGCGGCATCGACGGCCTGCTCCACGTCACCGACATGAGCTACAAGCGGGTCAACCATCCGAACGAAGTCATCGCCATCGGTGACACCGTCAAGGTCCAGATCATCCGCATCAACCAGGACACCCAGCGCATCAGCCTGGGCATGAAGCAGCTGGAAAGCGATCCGTGGGAAGGCGTTGCCGCCAAGTACCCGGTCGGCGCCAAGCTGCGCGGGACCGTCACCAACATCACCGAATACGGCGCCTTCGTGGAGCTGGAAGCCGGGATCGAGGGCCTGGTCCACGTTTCGGAAATGTCCTGGACCAAGAAGAACGTCCACCCCGGCAAGATCGTCAGCACTTCGCAGGAAGTCGACGTCATGGTGCTGGAAGTCGACAGCGACAAGCGCCGCATCTCGCTCGGCCTCAAGCAGGCCCAGCAGAACCCCTGGGAAGCCTTCGCCGAGAAGCACCCGGTCGGTTCGAGCGTGGAAGGCGAAGTCAAGAACGCCACCGAATTCGGCCTGTTCATCGGCCTCGATGGCGACGTCGACGGCATGGTCCACATGTCGGACATCGCCTGGGGCATCTCGGGTGAAGACGCGCTGGCGCTCCACCGCAAGGGCGAAATGGTCAAGGCGATCGTGCTCGACGTCGATGTCGAGAAGGAACGCATCAGCCTGGGCATGAAGCAGCTTGAAAAGGGTGCGCCTTCGGCTGGCGTCGCCGCTTCGACTTCGGGCCTCAAGAAGAACGATGTCGTCACCGTCACCGTGCTCGAAGTGCGCGACGGCGGCCTCGAGGTGCAGGCCGGCGACGATGGCGCCACTGGTTTCATCAAGCGTTCGGACCTGGGCCGCGACCGCGACGAACAGCGTCCGGACCGCTTCCAGGTCGGCCAGAAGGTCGATGCGATGATCACCGGTTTCGACCGTTCGAAGAAGCCCAACTTCTCGATCAAGGCCCGCCAGCTGGCCGAAGAGAAGGAAGCGGTGGAACAGTACGGTTCGTCGGATGCCGGCGCTTCGCTGGGCGACATCCTCGGCGCCGCGCTGAAGGCCAAGAAGGACTAAGTCGCAAACCCACCCCCAACCCCTCCCGCCTGCGGGAGGGGAGCGAGACTTGCCGAGCGCAAGCGAGGTTAGTCGCAGCGGGGTGGG
>CAZNII010000058.1:0-1529 GCA_964573075.1 uncultured Novosphingobium sp.
ATGCGGACCAGGTTGGCATCCCAGCCGAAATAGTTGGCGATGCCGCCGCACACGCCCATGAACTTGCCATTGGTGCGATCGAGGCGGAAAGCGCGGGCGGTGGTCATGTCAGTCTCCATTTGCTTGATGCGGGTCACGCGATTTCTCCGACGTAGAGGGTCTGGGCCTGAGCCGGGGCGGGAACCGTGAAGGTGCCGCCAACGGCGACGATCGAAAGCAGCAGGGCCGAAGCGGCGGCTGCGAGCCGGCGGGAGAGGTTGGAATGGGTCGTCATGGTCTTTTCCTTTGGTTCTATTTGGTGCTGCGGATCGGTTTCCACAGATGCCAGACAGATTGCAGGCACCGTGCCAATTTCGAAAAATCCCGGAAATCCAAGCTTTCTGCTTGCTGAACGAACCGTTCGGCAAAGGGCAACCAACAACAGTTGGTGAAATTTCCCAACTTTTCGGATCAAGCTTTGTCGTGACAGGCCCGGCGCCCGTCTTTATCGCCCTGGCCATGGGTCTCGACCGGATCACCCTCACCGATTTTCGCAACCACCGCGCCACCCGGCTCGACGGGACCGCCCGGTTCAACCTGCTGGTTGGCGAGAACGGCGCGGGCAAGACCAACGTGCTCGAGGCGCTGTCGCTGCTCGCCCCTGGCCGCGGGCTGCGCCGCGCCGCCCTCCCCGAAATTCCGGCCAGGCATGGCGACGGCAGCTTCGCGGTCAGCGCCGAACTGGACGGAGCGGTGATCCTTGGCACCGGCATCCGGCCCGAGCGCCCCAATCGCCGCGTGGTCCAGGTCAACGGCGCCGATGTGCCGGCGGTGCGGCTGGGTGAATGGCTGGCGATCGGCTGGCTGACCCCGGCGATGGACCGGTTGTTCGGCGAAGGCGCCGGCGCGCGCCGCCGCTTTCTGGATCGGCTGGTGCTGGCGCTCGAGCCCGGCCACGCCCGCAACGCCGCCAAGCTGGAAGCGGCGCTGCGCGAACGCAACCGCCTGCTGGGCGAAGAGCGCGAGCCCGACCCGCAGTGGCTCGACGCGATCGAGGCGCAGCTGGCCGAAGCCGGGGCCGAGGTTACCCAGGCACGGCTGCGGCTGGTGGCGCGGCTCGGCCAGGCACTCGACGGCCTGCCCGACGCGCCGTTTGCCCGCCCTGCCCTCGCCTATCAGCCCGGCGGTCCGACCCAGGCCGACGCGCTGGCAGCCGCGCTGGCCGCTTCGCGCCGCCGCGACCGCGCCGCCCAGCGCACCCTGACCGGCCCGCACCGCGACGAGCTGGCCGTGACCATGGCCGGCAAGGACCAGCCGGCTGCCGATTGCTCGACCGGCGAGCAGAAGGCCATGCTGATCGCGATCACCCTGGCCCATGCCGGGCTGCTCGATCCCGACCGCCCCGGGGTGCTGTTGCTCGACGAGGTGGCCGCCCACCTCGATCCGGTCCGCCGCGAGGCCCTGTTCGAGCGGTTGCGGCAGGGCTCGGCCCAGGTCTGGCTGACCGGGACCGAACTGGCCCCGTTCGACGCGATTGCCGGCGAAGCGGC
>CAZNII010000058.1:1629-5518 GCA_964573075.1 uncultured Novosphingobium sp.
TCTGGCTGACCGGGACCGAACTGGCCCCGTTCGACGCGATTGCCGGCGAAGCGGCAACCTGGCGGGTCAGCGAGGGGCTGGCGGAGCGGCTCTGATTTCCCCTTCCTCTCCCCGTCCGTCCTGAGCTTGTCGAAGGACTGCCCTTTACTTCACGCGCCCTGCCCCACCGCACGAAGAACAAGGACAATGCTTCGACAAGCTCGGCATGGGCGGGGTTGGGTTGGCCACTTCACTTCGCGTTCTGGCCCGATCTGGCCGGCAGCGCCCCTGCGACCTTGTCGAGCGTCGCCCCGACCATCAGGTCTAGCCCCTGCGCCGTGGGATGGATCCGGTCGGCCTGGATCAGTTCGGGCTTGCCGATCACCGGCTCGAGGAAGAACGGCACCAGCCCGGCGCCATGCTTCCTGGCAAGATCGGGATAGATCGCGTTGAACGCCTTGGCGTGATCAGCCCCCCAGTTGGGCGCGGAGAGCATGCCCATCAGCAGCACCGGCACCTTGCGTTCGCCGAGCCTGGTCAGCAGCTGATCGAGATTCTTGCGGGTCTGCTCCGGCGGCAGGCCGCGCAGCATGTCGTTGCCGCCCAGGCTGACGATGACCAGCGCGGGCGGGGCCTTCATCCCGTTGAGCACGAAGTCGAGCCGCTGCAGCCCGCCCGCCGTGGTATCGCCCGAAACGCCGGCATTGACCACTTTCGCGTTGATTCCCCGCGCCCGCAGCGCCGCTTCGAGCCGCGCGGGATAGCTCTGCCCCGGTTCCACCCCGTATCCGGCGAACAGGCTGTCACCCAGCGCCAGGATCGTCACTTCCGCGCCAACCACCGGCATGTCCGGCAGCGCCGGGCTGGCGCTTTCCACCGGAGCCGGCGAGCTTTCCCCGCCGCAGCCGGCCAGGGCCAGGGTTGCAACTGCGAGGGCCAATTTCCATTTCATGCTGCAACTCTCCTTGCGTTCTCCTCTAGCTATGGCATCCCCGCGCCGTGACAAGCCCCTCCCTGGCGATCGACGCCCATAACCTTGCCCTCACCCTTGGCGAAGCCGGCAGCGCGGTCGAAGTGCTGCGCGGGATCGACCTCGCCGTGCCCCAGGGGCAGACCCTGGCGCTGCTCGGCCCGTCCGGTTCGGGCAAGAGCAGCCTGATGGCGGTACTGACCGGGCTGGAACGCGCGACTTCCGGCTCGCTCAACGTGGCCGGTGCGGACTTTTCCGCGCTGGATGAGGATGCGCTGGCCACTGCCCGGCGCGGGCGGATCGGGGTGGTGTTGCAGGCCTTCCACCTGCTGCCGACCATGACCGCGCTGGAAAACGTGATGACCCCGCTGGAGCTGGCCGGGATCGCCGATCCGCGCACCCGGGCCGAAGCCGAACTGGCCGCCGTCGGCCTGGGCCACCGGCTGCACCACTATCCGGCCCAGCTTTCGGGCGGCGAGCAGCAGCGCGTGGCGATTGCCCGCGCGCTTGCCCCGCGCCCGCCGCTGGTCTTCGCCGACGAGCCGACCGGCAACCTTGATGCCGCAACCGGCGCGGGGATCGTCGATCTGCTGTTCGCGCGCCGGGCCGAGGCCGGAGCCACGCTGGTGATCATCACCCATGACGCCAGCCTGGCCGAGCGCTGCGAACGCGTGGTGACCCTGGCCGACGGCCGCATCGCCAGGGACAGCGCCGCGGGATGATCGGCTGGCGCGCCGCCTGGACGATCGCCCGGCGCGACCTGTCGGCGCGGTTCCGCGGCCTGCGCCTGTTGCTGGTCTGCCTGTTCCTGGGGGTCGGCGCGCTGGCCGCGATCGGCACCCTGACCGGGGCGATCGGCAAGGAACTGTCGAGCCGGGGGCGCACGATCCTGGGCGGCGATGTGGAAGTGGCGGTATGGCAACGCAGCGCGACCGACGCCGAACTGGCGGCCTTTGCCGGCCAGGGCAAGGTTTCCGGCGGCACCCGGATGCAGGCCATGGCCCGCGCCGGGGATCTGGCCGCACCGATCGAGCTCAAGGCGATCGACAATGCCTGGCCGCTGGTCGGGCGGCTGACGCTGACCGACGGGCGCCAAGTCGGCGCACCCGGCGAGGGCGAGGTGTGGATCGCCCAGGGCGCAGCCGACCGGCTGGGTATCGCCCCCGGCGCCAGCCTGGCGATCGGCACCCTGACGCTGAAAGTCGGCGGGATCATCGCCGACGAGCCCGACCGGCTGGGCGAAGGCTTTACCCTGGGCCCGGTGGTGATCGCCCGCGAGGACGTTCCGGCCCGTGCCGGTCTGACCGCGCCGGGCGCGATGTACCGCGCCAAGTACCGGATCGCCCTGCCCCCGGCACGCAATCCCGAAGCCGTGGTCAAGGCGCTGAAGGAGCAATTCCCTTCATCCGGCTTCGAGGCCCGCACCCGCGAGCGCGCCGCGCCCGGAGCCGAGCGGTTCGTCGCGCGGATGGGCGATTTCCTGATCCTGGTTGGCCTCGCCGCGCTGGTGATCGCCGGGATCGGAATCGGCGGCGGAGTATCCTCCTATCTCGAGGCCCGCCGCGGCAGCGTCGCGACGCTGAAAGTGCTGGGCGCGACCAGCGGTGACATCGCCCGGATCTATCTGCTCCAGATCGCCGCAGCGGCGCTCGCCGGCAGTCTGGCCGGGCTGGCCGCCGGGGTGCTGGTCACCCCGCTGCTGGCCGGGGCGCTGGGCAATCTGCTGCCGGTCGCCCCCGGGTTGACCTTCGATCCCTGGGCGCTGCTGCGCGCGGCGGCCTATGGCCTGCTGGTCGCGCTGGTCTTTGCCGCGCCGCCGCTGCTGGCCGCCCGCCGCTTTCCGGCGATGGCGTTGTTCCGCGCGCGGGTTGCGCCGCTCGCTCGCAACTGGCGCGATGCCGCGCTGCCGGTGGGGCTGGGCATCGCCGGGATTGTCGGCCTGTCGCTGCTGGGCAGCCGCCAGCCAGAGCTGGTGCTGGGCTTCCTCGGCGGCGCGGCGGCGATCCTGGCGCTGCTCGGCGCGCTGGGCTGGGCGATCCGCCGGGCAGCGATGCGCCTGCCCCGCCCCGAACGGCCGCTGCTGCGGATTGCGCTGGCCAACCTGCATCGTCCGGGCGCGCAGACCGGGGCGCTGGTCACCGCGCTGGGCTTTGGCCTGTCGGCCTTTGTCCTGCTCGCCGCGATCCAGACCAGCCTCGATGCCAACATCCGCGCCCGCGTGCCGCAGAAGGCGCCCGACTATTTCGTGCTCGACGTGCCGCGCGATCGGGCCGGCGAATTCGTCCGCACGGTCGAACAGCAGGCCCCCGGGGCGCGGGTCCGTACGGTTCCGGCGCTGCGCGGGGCGATCCTGGCCTATGGGCCGGCGGATGCGATGATCCGCGTTTCCAGCCTCAAGACGATCCCCGAGAATGCCTGGCCGCTGCGCGGCGAACGCGGGCTGACCTATTCGGACGAGGTGCCCGAAGGCAACGTGGTGACCAGGGGCAAGTGGTGGCCCAAGGGCTATGCCGGGGAACCGCTGGTCTCGATCGACGAGCGGCTGGCCGAAGCGCTCGACCTGAAGATCGGCGACCAGCTGACGATTGGCCTGCTGGGGGTCGAGCGGACCGCGCGGATTTCCTCGTTCCGGCGGATCGACTGGGATTCGCTGGGCTTCAACTATGTGCTGGTGTTCAGCCCCAATGCGATCGCCGATGCCCCGCACAACCTGGCGGCGACGGTCGACCTTCCTCCCCCTCCCGCTTGCGGGAGGAGGCCGGGGGGTGAGTGCGTCGCGGCAACAGGCCCTCCCCCGACCCCTCCCGCAAGCGGGAGGGGGGAATTGCTGCGCGCTTTGGTGAAGCAGTTCCCGTCCAGTTCGGTAATCGAGGTTGGCGGGGTGCTGACCCAGGCCCGCGACCTGCTGCGCCAGGTCAGCCTGGCGATCCTTTCGGCCGC
>CAZNII010000058.1:5618-17512 GCA_964573075.1 uncultured Novosphingobium sp.
TGACCCAGGCCCGCGACCTGCTGCGCCAGGTCAGCCTGGCGATCCTTTCGGCCGCCTCGGTCGCGGTGCTGGCCGGGGTGGCGGTGCTGCTGGGCGCGATTGCCGCGGCGCGCGCCAGCCGGATCTACGACAACGTGATCCTGCGGGTGCTGGGCGCCAGCCGCGGCCAGCTGCTGGCGCTGCAACTGGCCGAATATGCCCTGCTCGCGCTGGTCCTTGCCGGGGTCGCGCTGGCGCTCGGCATGGGCACGGCCTGGCTGGTGGTGGTCAAGCTGTTCGAGTTCGAATGGCTGCCCGACTGGCCGCTGGTCCTGGCAACGCTGGGCATCGGCCTGGCGCTGGTGATCGCCTTCGCGCTGGCGGCCTCGCTACCGCTGCTGCGGGCGAGGCCGGCGCAGGCATTGCGCGAATTGTAGGCCGATCAGGACTTGTCGCGGATTTCGCCGAGACGTTCGTAAATCCCGAACAGCACGATGTAGATCTCGATCATCACGCGCCAGAACAGCACGGCAAAGCCGAACCCGACGATCGACAGGATCATGGTACCCAGCGCGGTCGCGGCGCTATATTGCAGCATGGTCAGCGAACCGGCCAGCGACATCAGCGCGAAAATCGCGATCCCCGCCAGCCCGATCCAGTAAACCACCTTCAGCAGGCGCGGCGCGATCAGCTTCTCAAAGCTCGCCATGTCGGAAAGATTGAATCCGTTACTCATTGCAGTTCCCCCAGAATGCCCGGTCCACGGGCGCAAAATAGTGGATCACCGAACGCCGCGACGGTCAAGCGCCGAGACCGGCGCCCGATCCGCCGCCGCGGCCGGTTCCCGCGATGGGACAGGCCCGATCAGGCGAAGGCGTCGATCGAATCCCGATCGACATGCCCCGCCAGCGCGGCATGGATCGCCGATCCGACCGCCGCCCAGGCCAGTCCCAGCACCACGAAGACGATGAACATGCCGAAGATCGAGAAGATTCCGACCGCGGCAAAATCGGGCACGGTTCCGGGCGCGGCATTCGACACCGCCGCGAACAACGGCGCCGCCACCACCCCCAGCAGGACCAGCGAGCCGATCCCGAAAATCACCAGGACCGCAAAGATCGGCAGGACGTTGTTGCTGGTCAAGGTCCAGGACCGCGAGATCGCGGTGATCGGATTGCCGATCCGCTCGATCGCCACCACCTGGGTGATCAGGATCAGCCGGCAGGTCACGTAGATCGCCAGCGGGATCAGCGCCAGCACCAGCAGGACCGTAATGCCGCCCGCCGCCCGGGCCAGAAGGGCGACGATCATCGCCAGCGGAATTGTCACCACGAAATAGGCGATCATGAACAGCACCGTGACGCCCAGCAGCGTCGGCGCGCTGCGCATCCCGGCGTTGAGCGAATCCCCCAGCCCCGGATCGTGCAGCGATGAAGCCATGTGGCATAGCGAAGCCGACTGGGCGAATTTGATCATGAAGAAGATCAGGTAGAACACTACGATCAGGGCGATCATGCCGGCACCCATCGATTCCGGCCCGCCGGCCATCATGCCGCTGACGCCGACCGCGCCGCCCAGCACGAACAGGGCCACGATCTGGACGACCAGAAAGATCGCCCACAAGCCCAGCATCGGCCAGAACCGCCGGCCGAGCATTCTGAAAGTGTCCGAAAGGACGCTACCGACATCCAAACCCATGAGATTCCCCCTCTTGTTCCGGACCCGCCCAGGGCCGGTTCCGATTGGCAGAGGCCAC
The DNA here is from genome assembly GCA_964573075.1 of uncultured Novosphingobium sp. GTDB lineage: Bacteria > Pseudomonadota > Alphaproteobacteria > Sphingomonadales > Sphingomonadaceae > Novosphingobium. The sequence goes on from CAZNII010000058.1 coordinate 7,354, forward strand.
CACACTTCGTCGTGACTGGCAAGCAAAAGCCGCCGCGCTTGCCCCGCGCGCCCCTTTCCGCTAGGGGCCGCCCCCATGTTGCGGCGCAGCAAGCGCCCTTTCCCCCTGTACGAGAGAATCCCATGTCCGCCCCGCTGCCGCTGCGCAATATCGCCATCATCGCCCACGTTGACCATGGCAAGACCACGCTGGTCGACCAGCTGTTCCGCCAGTCCGGCACTTTCCGCGAAAACCAGCGGATCGAGGAACGGGCGATGGATTCGAACGACCTCGAAAAGGAACGCGGGATCACCATTCTGGCCAAGTGCACCTCGGTCGAATGGAACGGCACCCGGATCAACATCGTCGATACCCCCGGCCACGCCGACTTCGGCGGCGAGGTTGAGCGGATCCTCAGCATGGTCGATGGCGTGATCCTGCTGGTCGACAGTTCCGAAGGGGCCATGCCGCAGACCAAGTTCGTGACCGGCAAGGCGCTGGCGCTGGGGCTGCGTCCGATCGTGGTGGTCAACAAGATCGACCGTCCCGACGGCCGCGCCCAGGAAGTGCTGGACGAAGTGTTCGACCTGTTCGTCAACCTCGACGCGAGCGACGAGCAGTGCGATTTCCCGGTGCTCTATGCCTCGGGCCGCAACGGCTATGCCAGCACCGACGAGAATGCCCGCGAAGGAAACCTGGAGCCGCTGTTCCAGAAGATCGTCGATCACGTGCCCGCCCCCAACCTCGACGAGGACGGTCCGTTCAGCTTCCTGGCGACGCTGCTCGATCGCGACAACTTCATGGGCCGCGTGCTGACCGGCCGGGTCCAGTCGGGCCGGATCAAGGTCAACGATCCGATCCGCGCGCTCGATGCCGATGGCAACGTGATCGAAGTCGGCCGCGCCTCGAAGCTGCTGTCGTTCCGCGGGCTCGATCGCGTGCCGGTGGACGAGGCCAAGGCCGGTGACATCATTGCGCTGGCCGGTCTGGAAAAGGCCACGGTTGCCAACACCATCGCCGCCCCCGAAGTGACCGAGGCGATCAAGGCCCAGCCGATCGACCCGCCGACCCTGGCGATGCGCTTTGCCGTCAACGACAGCCCCTTTGCGGGCCGCGAGGGCGACAAGGTGACCAGCCGGATGATCCGCGACCGCCTGCTGCGCGAAGCCGAAACCAACGTTGCGATCCGCGTCACCGAAAGCGCTGACAAGGACAGCTTCGAAGTGGCCGGGCGCGGCGAACTGCAACTGGGCGTGCTGATCGAAACGATGCGCCGCGAAGGCTTCGAACTGGGGATCAGCCGCCCGCGCGTGCTGTTCCGCGAGGAAGGCGGCCAGCGCACCGAACCCTATGAAACCGTGGTGATCGACGTGGACGACGAGTATTCCTCGACCGTCGTCGACAAGATGCAGCGCCGCAAGGCCGAGCTGACCGAAATGCGCCCCTCGGGCAGCGGCAAGACCCGCCTGACCTTCTCGGCCCCGTCGCGCGGGCTGATCGGCTATCACGGCGAATTCCTGTCCGACACCCGCGGCACCGGGATCATGAACCGGCTGTTCGAGAAGTACGGGCCGCACAAGGGCGCGATCGAGGGCCGGATCAACGGCGTGCTGATTTCCAACTGCACCGGCGAGGCCGTGGCCTATGCCCTCAACAGCCTGGAAGACCGCGGGATCCTGTTCGTGCGTCCGCAGGACAAGATCTATGAAGGGATGATCATCGGCGAAAACGCCAAGCCGGAAGACCTTGAGGTCAACCCGATGAAGTCCAAGCAGCTGACCAACTTCCGTTCGACCGGCAAGGACGACGCAATCCGCCTGACCCCGCCCAAGATCATGACGCTGGAACAGGCCATCGCCTATATCGACGACGACGAGATGGTCGAGGTCACCCCCAAGTCGATCCGGGTGCGCAAGGCGATCCTCGATCCGCACGAGCGCAAGAAGGCCAGCCGGAGCAAGGAACTGGCCTGATCCCCATCAGGCTCCGGCTGGCGCGTTTCCGCAAGGCCGGACGTCCACCCCCGGTGGTGTCCAAAGCGAATTGCACGGCGCGGCCCTCTCCAAAAGGGTAGTGCCAGGCTTGGCTGTTGTGCCATGACCGGCTGCAATTTCGCTTGCCTTCAGGGAGATCCCGTCATGCGCCTTGCCTCGATCCTTGCCGCCGGGGTTGCTGCCCTGGCCGCAATCGGCGGTGTCGCCTTTGCCCAGACCGATCCCGGCAACACCGGCATCGCGGTCGAACTGATGCCCCTGCCCGGGCCGCGACCGCTCAGTGCCCAGCAGATTGCCGATCTGCATGGCCCGCGCGGTGCCACGGTCCGGCCTGGGACCTACATGCTGCGCGCGGTCGATGCGCCGCAATCGTGCATGGCCTGGGTCGATGGCGGGCTGGGTCCGCGCTTTGTGGCGATGAAGCCGTGCCATGTGGTTCCAGCCCAGGGCCCGGCCATGCTCAGCGGCCCGCAGCTGTTCACGATCGTGCCCCATCCGCAGGGCGGGATGACCCTGCGCGCCGCCAACGTCGCCAGCGAACTGGCCTGGCGCAACACCTATTGCGCGACCGTGGCGCGCGGCGTGCTGTTCGGCGCTCCGCGGCTCGACCTGCACATGTGCGACAACGTCAACAACGACTGGCCCAATGCCGGCGCGCCCGACCAGCGTTTCGGCTTCCTCAGGCAGGGCACCGGCAACGTCTACCGGATCGTGCCGTGGCAGCCTTCGCTGTTCGAGGCCGATTGCATGGCAGTGCGCGACGTTGCCGCAGCGGCGGACTATACCCGTTCGCTCAACGAGAACGCCGATCTGGTCAAGGTCGGCTGCAGCAACCCCGGCAGCGGGTTCGAACTGATCTATGTCGGCACCTATCCCACCAGCGACCCCCAGCTGCGCAGCTTCGAGGGCCTGCTCAATTCGCAGGACTGGTATCGCGCCGCCGACGGCTATGTCCGGTTGCGCCCGGTTGACGGGGTCGACCTGCCCGGCGCGGTGATCCAGTCGCTCGCTTCGGGGCCCGGCGGAGCGCGTTCCTGCGCATCGCTGTGCCTGGCCAACAGCCAGTGCCGGGCCTTCACCTGGTATGCCGCGGCCGGCAGCAAGGCGGCGCAGTGCACGCTGAAATCGGACTATCGCCAGGCCGTTGCCGGTCAGCGCGGGACCTTTGCCAGCGGGATCGTGCGGCCGCGGTGAAGCCCCTCGCGCTTTGCCGGGCAATCGGCTAAGGCGCGCGGATGAAGACTTCCGACCTTCGGATCGCCCTGTTTTCAGGGAACTACAACTATGTCCGCGACGGGGCGAACCAGGCGCTTAACCGGCTGGTCGAATATCTGCTACGCACCGGGGCGCAGGTGCGGGTCTATGCCCCGACCGTCGACGAGCCCGCGTTCGAGCCGACCGGCGATCTGGTCAGCCTGCCCTCGCTGGCGATCCCGACCCGTTCGGAATACCGCCTCTCGACCGGGGTGAACCGCCGGATCCGCACGGATCTGGCCGAATTCCAGCCCAACGTGGTCCATGTTTCGGCGCCCGATATCGGCTGCCACCGCGCGGTCACCTGGGCGCGGCGGCAGGGCCTGCCGGTGCTGGCCTCGGTCCACACCCGGTTCGAAACCTATTTCCGCTATTACAACATGGCCTGGTTCGAACCGGTCGCGGTGGCGATCCTGCGGCGGTTCTATCGCCGCTGCGACGCGCTGGTCGCCCCGTCGGAAAGTTTCGCCCAGGTGCTGCGCGACCAGCGGATGAACTACGATATCGACATCTGGTCGCGCGGGGTGGACCGCGAGATCTTCAATCCAGGGCTGCGCTCGATGGAATGGCGCCGCAGCCTGGGCATCGGGGATGAGGAAGTGGTGGTTGGCTTCCACAGCCGGCTGGTGATGGAAAAGGGGCTCGACGTCTTTTCCGACACGATCGACGAGCTGCGCCGCCGCGGGGTGGTTCACCGCACCCTGATCGTCGGCGATGGTCCGGCCCGCCCCTGGCTGGAGGCGCGCCTGCCGGATGCGGTCTTTGCCGGGTTCATGTCGGGCAAGGATCTGGGCAAGGCGGTCGCCTCGATGGACGTGCTGTTCTTCCCTTCGACCACCGAGACCTTCGGCAATGTCAGCCTTGAGGCGATGGCTTGCGGCCTGCCGGTGGTGGCCGCCGCGGCAACCGGCAGCCAGAACCTGGTCGATCACGGCAAGTCGGGCCGGCTGATCCGCCCCGGCGCGGTACACCAGTTTGCCGAGGCGCTGCGCGGCTATGTCGAGGACGCGGCGCTGCGCCAGGCCCACGGTCAGGCCGGCGAAAAGCGCAGCGAGGCCTTCGCCTGGGACCAGATCAACCAGGTGGTCGCCGATACCTATATCCGGCTGATCCGGCAGAAGGCGGCGGCGAAGACCGCAGTTTAGCGAAGCAGGCCCTGCTCCACACAGCGGCGGCAATACCACCACAGGAAGGCGATGATCGCCATGATCGTCACCGCCAGCCCGATCGGAATCACCCCGGCCATGGCCTGGGCGATGTGGCTGACGATGGCGCCGATCAGCGAGGCCAGGAACAGCGGCACGGCCAGCTTCTTGCGCAGCACCATCGCCACCGATCCGAAGAACGAGCCCCAGATCCCCAGGCCATAACCGATGTTCGCCCAGATCGGCTGGTTGACGAAATATTCGCGCATCGCCGGCGAAGCTCCGTCCAGCGCCGTTTGCGGATCGAGCCGCGCCGTCATGTAGAGATAGGCTCCGAAGCTGTTCCACATCAGCCCCAGCACCGCGATCACCCAGAAACTGGTGGGCAATTTGCCCGTATTGTCGGCTGCCATTTTCCCCCTCCCACCTGATTGACAGGATCGGGTCAGCTTACGCTCATTCTGAAACGATGCAATTTGTTCGCGCGCGCTCTATCAGGGGGCGATGGACGGCCTGTTTCCAGATGATTCTCCTTCCTCCGCGGCCGACCTGCCCGCGGCCGACGCACCGCTGGCCGACCGTCTGCGCCCGGCCAGCCTGTCCGACGTTATCGGGCAGGAGCACCTGACCGGAAGCGAAGGCGCGATCGGGCGGATGGTGGCGGCGGGCCGGCTGTCCAGCATGATCCTGTGGGGGCCGCCGGGCACCGGCAAAACCAGCATCGCCCGGCTGCTGGCCGATGCGGTAGGGATGCGGTTCATCTCGGTCAGCGCGGTATTCTCGGGCGTGGCGGACCTGAAGAAGGCCTTTGCCGAGGCTGAACTGGCGGCCAAGGCCGGGCAGCGCACGCTGCTGTTCGTGGACGAGATCCACCGCTTCAACCGGGCCCAGCAGGACGGCTTTCTGCCGTTCGTCGAAAAGGGCACGGTCACTCTGGTCGGGGCGACCACGGAGAACCCCAGCTTCGCGCTCAACGCCGCTTTGCTCAGCCGCGCGGCGGTGCTGATCCTGCACCGGCTCGATGCCAGTGCGCTAGACACCCTGCTGACCCGCGCCGAAGAGCTGGAAGGCCCGCTTCCCTTGACTCCCGAAGCGCGCGAGGCGCTGGTCGCCAGCGCCGATGGCGATGGCCGGTTCCTGCTCAACCAGGCCGAAACGCTCTACAACGCGAAAATTCCCGAACCGCTCGATCCCGCGGGCCTCGGCAAGTTCCTGCAGCGGCGGGTGGCGGTCTATGACAAGGACCGCGACGGGCATTACAACCTGATCTCGGCGCTGCACAAAGCCTTGCGCGGGTCCGACCCGCAGGCCGCGCTCTATTACCTGGCGCGGATGCTGACCGCCGGGGAGGAACCGCTCTATGTGCTGCGCCGGCTGGTCCGCTTTGCCAGCGAGGACGTGGGCCTCGCCGATCCGCAGGCGCTGACCCAGTGCCTCGCCGCCAAGGACGCCTACCAGTTCCTCGGCTCACCCGAAGGCGAACTGGCGATCGTCCAAGCTTGTCTCTACCTTGCCACCGCGCCCAAATCGAACGCCGCCTACATGGCCCAGAAGGCGGCCTGGAAGAGCGCCAAGGAAACCGGCAGCCTTTCACCGCCCGCCAACATCCTCAACGCCCCGACCAAGCTGATGAAGGACATCGGCTATGGCAAGGACTACGCCTATGACCACGAGGCAGAGGACGGCTTTTCCGGCGCGGACTATTGGCCCGAGGAAATGGAGCCGCAGGCCTATTACCACCCGGTCGAACGCGGGTTCGAACGCGAGGTGCTCAAGCGGCTCGAATGGTGGGACCGGAAGCGGCGCGAGATCAGGGGGGATTCGGCATGAAGCACCCGGCCCTGCCCTTGCTGGCGCTCCTGCTTTCAGCCTGTGGCGGTGCCGGCACGCCCGATGCCCCGGCCAGCGCGGTGGCAGAGCTGGCCTCGCCGTCCGAAACCGGCGATGCCGAAGCTGCGAGCCAGCCCAGCGGTCCGGACCTCTCCACCTGCAAGCCCTATGGCCCGGAAGAATACCGCGACCGCAAGGCCAGCCCCGCCCTGAAATTTCCGCCCCGGTTTGCCGGGATCGTCGCGACCCGGCCCGATCAGCTGGCGGTGCTGACCCTGTCGGGCAAGACCCTGTGCAGCGATGCCCGCTGGCATGACCGGGCCAGCAATCCGACGCTGTCTGCGGACGGGCGGTTCGTTGGTTATGAATGGGACGGTTACGAGGCTTTCGGCTATATGCTGATCGACCGCAGTGGCGCCGGCGTGGCGATCGAGACCGGCGACAAGCCGGTGCCCTCGCCCAGCGGCAAGCGGCTAGCATCGGTGCAGTGGAGCGAATCCGGGTTCGAGGCCTTCAGCGGGGCGATGATCCTGGAAACCGTGCCCGGCCCGCTCAGGATCATCGGCAAGGTCGAGAACCTGCCCGAAGGCCTGACCGACTGGCGGTTCGACCACTGGCGAAACGACGGCTGCTTCGAGCTGTCCTCGGTCCGGTTCGAGGACATTCCCGATGACGGCCAGATCACGCCCAAGACTGTGCGCCAGCGCTTCATCGCCCGTGAGGTCAATGCCAAGTGGTCGGTCGAGGCATTCGACGCCTGCCCTGCGAAGTGACGCCGGGCCGCTTCCGCAACTTCGCCGCAGTCGACTGGTCAGGCGCGGCGGGAGAACGGCACCGGGGGATCGCCGTGGCGCTGCTGCGCGAAGGGTGCGCTACGCCCGAACTGGTCCGCCCGGGGCACCGCTGGTCACGCGGCGAAGTGCTGGACTGGTTGTTGGAGGAACTGCCGGACCACACCCTGGTCGGGTTCGACATGGGGATCAGCCTGGCCTTTGCCGATGCCGGCGCCTTCTTTCCGGGATGGAGCGAAAGCCCCGTCCACGCCCGCGCGCTGTGGGCGCTGGTCGACCGGATCTGCGAGGGCGATCCGCACCTGTCCGTCACCAGCTTCGTCAATCACGATCAGGCTTCGCAGCATTTTCGCCGCCACGGTGGGCGCGAGGGGGACCGGTTCGGCGGCGGCCGCGGCCGGTTTCGCGTGACCGAGCGGGCGCAGGAAGCGATGGGTTGCAAGCCCACTTCGAACTTCAACCTGGTCGGCGCGGCGCAGGTCGGCAAGTCGAGCCTTTCAGGCATGCGGCTGCTCCACGCCCTGGCCGGGCGCCTGCCGGTCTGGCCGGTCGATCCGCTGCCCGAAAAGGGCTCGGTGCTGGTCGAGATCTACACCACCATCGCGGCGATGGCAGCCGGGCGCAGCGCCGGCAAATCCAAGATCCGCGACCATGCCGACCTCAACAATGCCCTCGCCGCGCTGGGCTGCGCGCCGGTCCCCGGCACCGGCCCGATCGCCGACCATGCCAGCGATGCGCTGGTCACCGCCGCCTGGCTGCGGACGGCCGCGGATGACCGGGCGCTGTGGCATCCGGCCGGGCTGACCGATGAAATTGCTGCAACCGAGGGGTGGACCTTTGGCGCGCGGTGAAGCAAAGGGGCGGCTCGACCAGGAGCCGGCTTAGCACAGTGGTAGTGCAGCGGTTTTGTAAACCGAAGGTCGGGGGTTCAAATCCCTCAGCCGGCACCAACATCCATCGAGGAGCGGGCAGCAGATGCTTGCAGACATGATCAATCGCCTGTTCGAGCGTTCGCTTGGCGACAAGGCCCAGGCGGCGGCGCGCGAAGGCCACTGGCTCGGCCCGCTGTGGGACGAGATCGAGGAAATGGGCCTGCCGCTTGCCTTGCTGACCGAGGAACAGGGCGGGTTCGGCCTGTCCTTTGCCGAAGCGGCCGAAGTGCTGCATCTGCTCGGCCGGCATGCCGTGCCGCTGCCGGTGGCGGAAACGATGGCCGCGAACCAGCTGCTGGCAGTTGCCGGCTATGAACTGACCGGTGGCGCTGCGGCGCTGGCCCGCGCCGATCATCTGGTGGTCGAGGACGGCAGGTTGCGCGGCCGGGTCGAACGGGTGGCCTGGGGCAACCATGTCGAAACGCTGGTGCTCGCGGTCGGCGATCGGCTCTACCGGGTGCCAAACAGCACCGGCTTCTCGCAGGTCGAGCCCGGGTCGGCGTTGAATTTCCACCCGCGCCCGACGCTCGAGGTCGATTGGCTGATCCACGATTCCGCGCCGCTGCCCTATTGCCCGCTTGCCGCCGGCGCGACCGTCCGCGCGTTCCAGATCGCCGGCGCGCTGGAAGCCTGCCTCGAACTGACGCTCGAGCACACCGCCACCCGCGTCCAGTTCGGCAAGCCGCTGCAGAAGAACCAGGTGGTCCAGCACGAACTGGCCAAGCTGGCCGGCGAGCTGGCCTGCGCGACCGCGGCGGCCGACCTGGCCGGTGAGGCGCTGGCCCGCGGCGACATGCTGGGCGTGGCAGCCGGCACGCTGCGCGCCCGCGAGGCGGCCGGCAACGGCGCCGCGATCGCCACCCAGATGCACGGCGCGATCGGCTTTACCCGCGAACATGCCCTGCATCTCTACACCACCTCGCTGTGGTCCTGGCGCGACGAATTCGGCGGCCAGGTGTTCTGGGCGAAACTGCTGGGCAAGGCGGCAGTCGCCGCCGGAGAAGACGGCTACTGGCCGATGGTGACACAGCTATGAGCGCGATTCCCTTTCCCGCCCCGCCCGCCGATTCGGACGAGGTCCTGGCCCTGCGCAGCGAATTCCGCGCGTTCCTGGACCAGCACCTGGGCCACCGCAGCCCGCGCCAGCGCAGCGACAACTGGTACGGCTTCAGCCGCGAATTCAGCCTGGCGATGGGCCAGGCCGGCTATCTCGGGATGACCTGGCCGAAGCAGTACGGCGGGCACGAGCGGACCGCCTATGAACGCTATGTCGTGGTCGAGGAATCGCTGGCCTATGGCGCCCCGGTCGGCGCGCACTGGATCGCCGACCGCCAGTCCGGCCCCTCGATCATCAAGTTCGGAACCGACGAGCAGAAGGAGACGATCCTGCCGCGCATCGCCAAGGGCGAGCTGGCCTTCGGGATCGGGATGAGCGAGCCGGATTCAGGCTCTGACCTGGCCGCGACCCGGACCAAGGCGGTCCGCGATGGCGATGTCTATCGCGTTACCGGGACCAAGGTCTGGACCAGCTTCGCGCACGAGGCGGACTATGTGATCCTGTTCTGCCGGACCAGCGGCACGCCCGCCGACCGTCACCAGGGCACCAGCCAGCTGCTGGTTGACCTCAGGAACACCCCCGGCCTGACGATCAAGCCGATCATCGACCTGGCCGGCCAGCATCACTTCAACGAAATGCATTTCGAGGATGCGGCGGTTCCGGCCAAGAACCTGCTGGGCCAGGAAGGCGATGGCTGGAACCAGGTGATGAGCGAGCTGGCCTTCGAACGCTCCGGCCCGGAGCGGTTCCTTTCCTCGATCGAGCTGATGTACCAGCTGATCGAAGTGCTGAAGGGCCGCGAGGACGATGCCGCGATGGCCACAATCGGTCGCCTGACCGCGCAGCTCGCCGTGCTGCGCCGCCTGTCGCGCTCGGTCGCGGCGATGCTGCAGAACAAGCAGGACGCCGGGCTTCAGGCCGCGATCGTCAAGGATGTCGGCGCGGTGTGGGAACAGACCCTGCCCGATTTCGCCCGCCAGCTGGTCGATGCCGAACCCGATCCGCGCACCCAGGCGGCCTATGCCGGGGTGCTGGCCAACATCGTCCACAATGCGCCGAGCTGGTCGCTGCGCGGCGGCACCCGCGAAATCCTGCGCGGCATCATCGCGCGGGGGCTGGGGACGCGTTAGGTTAGGTGCGCTGATCGCATCCGCGATCAGCTTGGCCAGGCCGGCCC
>CAZNII010000059.1:0-3465 GCA_964573075.1 uncultured Novosphingobium sp.
TCCATTTCGAAATGCGCGACATCGAGCTGGACTTTCCCGGCGCGATCCAGGCCAAGGGCGCGGTGCACCTTGAGGGCTTCGGGGGCGAGGCGCCCGGGCTGTTCACTGCGGTGATCCGGCGCTGCAAGATCTTCGGCGGCAAGAACGCGCTGTTCGCGCCGACCGGGCAGACCATGCTCTATGTCGAGGACAGCGAATTTGCCGGCAATGTCGGCACCAATGTCGATCAGGAACACAGCACCTACATCAACGGGATCCTGGTTTCGCACCTGCGCAATTCGACCTGGCAAGGCCAGCGCGCCGGGGGCAACGTGGCGAGTGGGCACCAGCTCAAGGACAAGGCGTACCTCAGGATCTACGAGAACGTCACGCTGATCAATTCGCCCAACGGCGGGCCGCCATCGGCCATGCCGCCGCTGGATATCAGCTCGTTCGGGTTCACCTGGTCCAACGGCCTTCGGATCAAGCGGCTGGCCCCGCTGCAATCGCCGCGCGACACGCTGGTCGATCTGCGCAGCGAGATCGTTTACGGCCAGCCCGAAATCTATCCCTGGCCGCTGACCGTCGATCCGGCCTGGCGGATGCCGGCCGATCCGCTGGGCGCGCTCGACAAGGTCTATCTCTCGGTGTTCATGAACACCACGATCGAGAGCTTCCGGACCGAACCGCATGTCTTTGCGCTGCGTCCGCAGGGGACACATATTGTCCCCGGCGGAACGCTGATGGAAGGCGGGGAATGGACTTCGCGCGGGCAGCAGCGGATGGTTTCGCTGGCGTTCAACACCTCGGGGTCGTTTTCGCGGGTCTATTCGAAGGAGGGCTGGACCTATGTCGATCCGCGCCTGCCGCCGCAATCGGCCTGGGTGACCGATGGACAGGCCTTTGTCCGCCATGCGCTGGGGCTGATAGGTCGATAGGGAAAGCACCGAGTGAATGGTGGGCGCGACAGGGATTGAACCTGTGACCCCACCCGTGTGAAGGGTGTGCTCTACCGCTGAGCTACGCGCCCATTCACTCGGGAAGGCGGCCCCTTAGAGCGCCGGGGGCGAATTGACAAGGGCCGAAAGCAGGCTAGTGCGCAGGGCATGAGCGAAGAAACCACTTCCGGCCCCGACGTGCCCCCCGACCGGCTGGCGATCAGCCCGCGCAGCCCCCACTTCGATGAAGACAAGCTGATGCGCGGCGTCGGCATCCGCTTCAAGGGCGTGGTCCGCACCAATATCGAGGAATACTGCATTTCCGAAGGCTGGGTGCGGGTTCAGGCCGGCAAGACCATGGATCGCCACGGCCAGCCGCTGACCATCAAGCTCAATGGCCCGGTCGAAGCCTGGTATGAGGATCTGGGCGAAGACGCCCCGGTGGCCAAGGCCTGATCCGCCCCGCCTCGGGGAGATTACCAGCGCATCTTGCGCTTGATCAGATCGCCGATCGGATCGCGGCCGGGCTTCGCCGCTGCCTTGCCCTTATCCTTGTCCTTGCCCCTGGCCGGCATGGCCAGCGGTGCGGGATCGGGCAGGCTGTGGCGAACCAGCTTCTCGTCCTTCTTGGGCTTGCCGGGGTAGATGAAGCCTTGGATCGGCCAGACCGAACCGCCCAGATCCTGGATCGGCGCGTACCACACCCGCACCTGGCTCCAGTCGTTGGCGGGCGAAACGTCGATCACCTTGACATTGTCCTCGATCTGGCCGCGCCGGCCGTTGATCGGGCTCCAGTTGGCATGGCGGATCAGGATCGTACGCTTGTCGACGATCCGGCTGACCGCAGCAACGTGGCCAAGGGTTGAGTTGCCGCTGGGCTTGAACGCCATCACCGCGCCGACCCTGGGCTTGAAACCGCGGGCATAGCGCCCTTCGGCCTGGCCCCACCAGGTGTGGGCATCGCCGAAGATCTGGATCCCGCTGACCGCCCGGGCATAGGGCACGCATTGCAGGTAGGGCGGCAGACGGGTGCTGCCGCCACCGTCCACGTCGCTTTCGTCGGGCAGCGCATAGCGCGCCGAAACGGGTGCAGCGGCAAGCGTGGCAGTGGCGGCAACAAACAGGAGCAGACGGGATTTCATGGCCCCCGTTCTGCATATGGTTGGTTAGTGCCCACCTGCGCGGAATGGTAAACGGCAAGGCAAGGATTGCCGCGAAACTTGCAAAAAGCCGTCGCCGGGCGCACAGGCGCGCAAATGGCGCTCCCCCCCGAACTTCCAAAGGTCATCATCATCGGCCGTCCCAACGTCGGCAAGTCCACCTTGTGGAACCGGCTGGTCGGCAAAAAGCTCGCGCTGGTTGACGATCAGCCGGGGGTGACGCGCGACCGCCGCTTTGGCGACGCGCATCTGCTCGGCCTCGATTTCACCGTGGTCGACACCGCCGGGTGGGAGGACGAGGATCCATCGAGCCTGCCGGGGCGGATGCGCCAGCAGACCGAGGCCTCGCTGGTCGGGGCCGACGTGGCACTGTTCGTGATCGACGCCCGGGCCGGGATCACCCCGCTCGACGAAGAGATCGGCCGCTATCTGCGCGAAAGCGAAGTGCCGGTGGTGCTGCTGGCCAACAAGGCCGAGGGCAAGGCCGGCGATCACGGCGTCTATGAGGCCTTCTCACTCGGCTTTGGCGAGCCGATCCCCTTTTCAGCCGAGCACGGCACGGGCCTGGGCGATCTGTTCGAGGCGCTGCTGCCGCTGCTTGAGGACAAGCAGGTCGAGGACGACGAGTTCGAACCCTTCGACGAAGAAGACGAGGAGGCGCTCAACAAGGCGCCGCTCAAGCTGGCGATCGTCGGACGGCCCAATGCCGGCAAGTCAACGCTGATCAATGCCTTCCTCAAGGAAGACCGGCTGCTGACCGGGCCCGAGGCCGGGATCACCCGCGATTCGATCGCGATCGACTGGGAATGGACCGATCCCGAAAGCGGCGAGAAGCGCCCGGTGCGGCTGATCGACACGGCGGGCATGCGCAAGAAGGCCCAGGTCACCGACAAGCTTGAAAAGCTGGCCGTGGCCGATGCCCGTCACGCGGTCGACTTTGCCGAAGTGGTGGTGCTGCTGCTCGACGCGACCCGCGGGCTCGAGCATCAGGATCTCAAGATCGCTTCGATGGTGCTCGAAGAAGGCCGGGCGTTGATCATCGCGATCAACAAGTGGGACGTTGCCGGCAAGGATGCGGCCGAAGACGCCTCCAGCCTGTTCAACGGGATCAAGGCCGCGCTCGATGACGGGCTGAGCCAGGTCAAGGGGCTGCCGGTGCTGACCGTTTCGGCTCGCACCGGAAAGGGGCTCGACACGCTGATCAAGGTCGCCTTCGAGATCCGCGCCGCCTGGTCAAAGCGGGTGCCGACCGCGCTGCTCAACCGCTGGTTCGACGAAGCGCTGGAAAAGAACCCGCCGCCGGCCCCCGGGGGCAAGCGGATCAAGCTGCGCTATATTACCCAGGCCAAGACCCGCCCGCCCGGATTCGTGCTGTTCGGAACCCGGCT
>CAZNII010000059.1:3565-5945 GCA_964573075.1 uncultured Novosphingobium sp.
ATATTACCCAGGCCAAGACCCGCCCGCCCGGATTCGTGCTGTTCGGAACCCGGCTGGACGATCTGCCGGCGAGCTATCAGCGCTATCTGGTCAACGGAATCCGTCGCGATCTGGGCTTCGATGCAGTTCCGGTCCGGTTGACGCTGCGCAGCCCGAAAAACCCGTTCAAGAAGTAGCGTCAGATCTGTGAGAGCGCTTGTTGCTGGCGGCGCTCCGGAGTCGAAAACACGCACCAAGCCTTGAACTCGCCCGGGACCGGCGAAAGCAGATCCGGCTCCTCGCTGCGCCCGGCCCAGGCCTCGTCAAGGTCTGCCCGGTGCCGGGCCCGCTGCGCCTCGCGCGCCGCACGGTCAGGGACCGGAAGGTCAAGCCGCGCAATCTCGGTCCCGTCCTGCTCGATGGCGACAAAACTCCAGCGATCGGCATTGTCGAGCTTGTCCGGTGCCGCAAAGCCCGAAAAATAGGCCGACCCAGCGCCAAATCCTTTACGGGCGAATTTCGGATCGAGCATCAGCGCCGTGCCGACCAGCTCGCCATCGGCAAACAGGTAGCCCCAGACGCCCTGTCCGTCCCGGGCCGGATGGATCGGAATTTCAGCACTGATCGAATCGACGGAAGTCGCGACCGGATCGGTGCCGATCGCATCCTTCCAGAAGGCCCTGAACCGCGTTCCGAACATCCGGTAGCTGACTCGCTCGACCTTGCCCGCCTTTGACAGAAAGCGGACCATGTTGCTGCGGGTGCCCTGGGGGCTTGTCTCCAGATACTGGTCGCATTCCCACCAGCTCCCCTTGTCCGCCTTTGCATGGGCGGTGGCCGGGGCGAGCAGGGCCAGCGTGGTCAAAGCGATGGCGGGGGCAAACGGGGGCTTGATTGGGAACATCAACGCGTCCTCCTGTTCGGCAGCACCCGCCACTCGGTCAGACTGCGCCAGAGCCATTCGAGCGGTCCCTGCCTGAAGCGTGCCAGCCACGGCTGGCTCCAGCCCAGCATCACCGCCCAGCCCAGCAGCACGAACAGCCATTGCCCGGCCGCACCGTATTGGCCGAACAGGCCCAGGCCCCAGCCATAGAAGATGAAGCACATCAGCACGGTGGTGCCGATATAGTTGGAAAAGGCCATCCGTCCTGCCGCTTCGAGCCGCCGGCCGATCCGGGTGTCCAGAAGCCGCGGGGCTGCCAGCACCAACAGCGCGGCATAGCCCAGCGCGATCAGCAGGTGTGGCATGCCCAGCAGGTAATTGATGAAAAGGTGCATCGCCACTTCTGGATAGCCACGCGGATGAGCCCAGGCGGCGAAGCCAAGGGTCAGGGCCAGCCCCGCGCCCAATCCGCCCAGCGCCATGGCCCGGGTCCGGCCCGGCGGCCAGGTGCCGGCAAAGAAGCCCGATTGCAGCAGGGCCATGCCGATCATCATGTAGGGCAGGGTCTCGCCCCACGAATAGATCAGGATCAGCAGCGGGTAGGCCGGATGGTCGGCCTGGCGGCTGGCGACTTCGACTGGCCAGGACGACAGCGTGATCCGCGTGTCCTCGGCATCGTCGAGGCGCTTTTCCCTGACATAGTCGGCTTGCGCGGCACGTTCCTCGGGGATGGCGGTGCCTTGGGCAACCTGCTGCTCGCGCAGCGCGGCGGGGGCCCAGTCGAGCGCGCCCCAGATCTGCCAGGCGGCGAACAGCAACAGCGCCATCGCGGCCAGCTGTCGCGGCGGGGTGCGGCGCATCGCCAGCGCGCCAAGCCCGACACAGGCATAAAGGAACAGGATGTCGCCATCCCACAGCAGCAGGAAATGCAGCCAGCCAAACAGCGCCAGCCAGGCCAGCCGCCGGACCTGCAATTCCGCCCCTTCCTGTCCGTTCTGCTCGCGCCGTTCGACGAACAGCAGCATCGATGCCCCGAACAGCAGGCTGAACAGCGCGCGCATCTTGCCTTCGAAAAACAGCAGGGTGAAGGCGAAGGCCCAGTTATCGGCCGCGCTGCCAGGGGTGGGCAGGTTGGGCGAATACGAGCCCGATTCCGGTCCGGCGAAGCTGGCAATATTGACTGCCAGGATGCCAAGCACGGCAATACCGCGGATCAGATCTAGCGTGCGGATCCGCGAAGGGGCCCCGGGCGGCACGCCCTCAACCCGAGATCGCCACGCATTCGAAGCCGGCGGCCTTGAGTTTCGAGCAGGCGGCCTGGGCTGCGGCCTGACTGGCATAGCCACCGGCCTGCAACTTCGTCACCGCACCGGCCTTGACGTTGAGCCGGGCATGGCCGGCCACTTCGGGGCGGTTCCTGACCCTGGCCCACAGCGCATCGGCATTGGCGGCCTGGCCGAAGGCGCCCAGCTGGATCCGCCACTTGCCGCTGGCGACCGGCGCCGGGGCGGGAGCGGG
>CAZNII010000059.1:6045-14366 GCA_964573075.1 uncultured Novosphingobium sp.
CCGTAATTGTCGCTGGCCTGGATATGGCCCAGCGCGGCGGCCCGGCCGAACAGTTCCTCGGCCTTGGCCAGATCCTGCGTCACGCCCTTGCCCAGCTTGTAGGCCTGGCCCAGGTTGAACATGGCATCGGCATCGCCCTTGGCGGCGGCGGCCTGCCATTCCTTGATCGCGGCCGGATAATCGCCGCGGCTCCAGGCCTCCACTCCGGCGCGGGTATCGGCCGCGGCGGCGGAAGAGAGAATCATCCCTGTGGCGGCGGCGAGGACAATCAGAAGATGCTGGCGGCCCATGGCGAATTTTTTCCTGTCTAAGTGCCGCCGTTCAGGCTTTGCCCGGTCATTGCGGACCCGACAGGCCATCGCGGCGGTGTGTGCTGGTAAAATGACATAGTAAATGCGTCATTAGCAAAAGATTTATGCGCGCTTTCAGCGTTCTCGCCCGCACCGGGGCAGCGCCACGTTAACTCAAAATTAGGAACGTTCTGCGATCCCCCACGGCAAGTCACTTTGGGTTTGCTGCATTTTTTCCGAGGGGGAACGGCTTTGCGAGTATTGGCATTGGCATCGCAGAAGGGCGGATCGGGCAAGACCACCTTGTCCGGGCACCTTGCCGTGCAGGCTCAGCGCGCTGGCGCTGGACCGGTCGTGCTGATCGACATCGACCCGCAGGGTTCGCTGGCGGACTGGTGGAACGAACGCGAGGAAGAATTCCCCGCCTTCGCCCAGACCACGGTTGCGCGGCTTGCCGCTGACCTTGCGGTCCTGCGCCAGCAGGGTTTCCGCCTGGCGGTGATCGATACCCCGCCGGCGATCACCATGGCGATCCAGTCGGTGATCTCGGTGGCCGAACTGATCGTCGTTCCGACCCGCCCGAGCCCGCACGATCTGCGCGCCGTGGGCGCTACGGTCGATCTGTGCGAACGCGCCGGCAAGCCGCTGCTGTTCGTGATCAATGCGGCCACCCCCAAGGCCAAGATCACCTCGGAAGCCGCGGTTGCGCTCTCGCAGCACGGCACTGTCGCGCCGATCACGCTGCATCACCGCACCGATTTCGCGGCTTCGATGATCGATGGCCGCACGGTGATGGAAGTCGATCCCAATGGCCGCAGCGCGCAGGAAGTTTCCGCGCTGTGGAACTACATTTCCGACCGGCTCGAAAAGAACTTCCGCCGCACCGTGTTTGCGGCGCCGACCAGCGTTTCCTCGATCCAGGGCGTCCATCGCCCGGCTGGCGGCTTCGGCCGCCGCGTCGCGGGTTCCTGAAAGGAGCGCGCGGGGGCATGAGCGATTCCAAACCCATCGCTTCGCTGAGCCCGAAGCTGCTGGCCCGCAAGGGCGGCGCGCGGCCGGCGATGCGCCAGGTCGCCAGCGCGCTGGCGATCGAACAGTTCCATGCCGATGCCGAGGATGACCTGGGCTGGAACGACATGGGTCACGATCACGTCCCGGGCGAAGTTGTTGCGATCCATGGCGAATCGGGAGTTCCCGAAGTGGTGCGCCAGCAGCGCGCGCTTTCACGCCGGGTGTCGGCCGATCGCCGCTCGGCCCTGGCCGATGGTCGCCGCGCCGCCTTCACCCTGCGGGTCGATGCCGAACGGCACCTCAAGCTGCGGCTGGCCTGCGCCATCGAAGGGCGCAGCGCCCAGGCCCTGGTGACCCAGGCACTCGATAATCTGCTGAATGAAATTTCCGATGTTGCCGAACTCGCCGCGCAAGTGGCGAAGAAGCGCAAGTAATTGACCAAGAACGGAGACCTCCCATGAAGTCCAACCGCATCCGCCGCAATGTCCTCCCCCTGGGACTGGCCGGGATCATGGCCGTGGGGATTGCCGCCGGTGTCGGCTTCTCGCCCGGCGCCGTCGTTGCCAAGCCCGCGCCCGACAAGGTCGCGGCCGACGCGCAGAAGGCGCTGTCGGGCGGCAAGGTCGAAAAGGCGATCGAACTGGCCGAAGGGCTGGTCGCCGCCAACCCGCGCGAAGCGAGCTATCGCGCGCTGCTGGGCCAGGCCTATCTGCGCGCCGGGCGGTTCGAATCCGCGGCGCAATCGCTCGACGATGCGATGAAGCTGGGCGACAATACCGCCCGCACCGCGCTCAGCCTGGCGCTGGCCAATGCCGGCCAGGGCAAGAACCGCGAAGCGGTCGCGATCCTTGACGACTGGCGCGATGCCATTCCCGCCGCCGACCTTGGCCTGGCCTATGCCCTGGCCGGGGAAACCGGTCGCGGGGTCGCGATCCTGTCCGATGCCCTGCGGGCTGGCGACAATTCGCCCAAGCTGCGCCAGAACCTGGCCTATGCCTATGCCCTCGACGGGCGCTGGCGCGAAGCGCGGGTGATGGCCGCGCAGGACGTTCCGGCCGATCAGCTCGATGGCCGGATCAGCGATTGGGCCCACAAGGCCAAGCCCGAGGACGGTCGTCTGCGGGTGGCCAGCCTGATCGGCGCGCCGGTCCGGAACGACGGCGGCATGCCCAGCCAGCTGGCGCTCAATGCCAGCCCCGAACAGCAGCAGATGGCTGCCGAAACCGCCGCCCAGCGCAATCCGGCACCGGCCGTGGCCGCCAATGGCGAACTGCCGGCGGTTGGCGAAAATCCGGCCCAGCTGGCCCAGTACCAGCCGGTCGATGCCCCGGCCGCTCCGGCCGAAACCGGCTCGCAGAGCTTTGCCGCCAGCTTTGCCGGCGAACCGGTGGTTCAGCCGGTCCAGACCGCCTCGCTGCCCGAACCGGCCGCCGCGCCGGTGGCCAAGGTCAAGCCGCGCGCGGCCCAGCCGGCCCGCGTTGCCGCTGCCGCTCCGGTCGCCGCGACCCACAAGCCGGGCCTGCGCCCGCGCCGCGCCGCTGCGCCGGTGTTCGGCAAGGGCTCCAGCCATGCCGTCCAGCTCGGCTCGTTCAGCAGCGAACAGGGCGCCCGCCGCGCCTGGGGTTACTATGCCAAGCGCAACCCCGAGCTGCGCAATTTCAAGATGACGATCACCCCGGCGACCGTCCACGGCAAGAAGTTCTGGCGCGTTGCCGCCGCCGGCCTCGACGGCCGCGGTGCCGGCGGGCTGTGCTCCAAGGTCAAGTCGCGCGGCGGGGTCTGCTTCGCCTATTCGACCGTCGGTCGTCCGGCCAATGCCCCGGCCTATGCCGCCCGGGCCAAGTCCAAGGCCCCGGTCATGGCCGCCGCCAAGCCCAAGGCCGCTCCGGCCGGGCCGAGCAACGCGCGCAAGAAGTAAGCGTCACCGAATAACAAGGGCAGACAAGCCCACGCCAGCCCCCTTCCGCCTCGTGCGGGAGGGGGTCTGCGTTTCAGCCGACCGGAGCGCCGCCCTTGAACAGCGCGGTGACCCGGCCTTCGACGCCTTGCTTGTCGAAGGGGGTGTTGCCGGCGGCGGCGGCCATCTTGTCCGAATCGACCACCCACGGCTTGTCCGGATCGACGATCGCGATGTCGGCTTCGGCCCCCGGCTCGAGCCGCCCGGCATTCACCCCCAGCAGCCGCGCCGGATTGGCGGCGAGCAGTTCGAAGGCGCGGGTCAGGTCGATCACCCGGTCGCGGACCAGGCCCAGGGTCAGTGCCAGCAACGTCTCAGCCCCGGCCATCCCCGGCTCGGCATCGGCAAAGGGCAGACGCTTGTCCTCGGGGCCGCGCGGGTCGTGGCCCGATGCAATCACCTCGATCGTTCCGTCGGCCAGCGCCTCGAGCACCGCCTGCCGGTCGGCTTCGCTGCGCAGCGGGGGGGACAGCCGGGTAAAGGTGCGGAAATCGCCGATTGCCACGTCCGACAGCATGAAATGCGCCGGTGTCACCCCCGCGCTGACCGCCACGCTGCGGGCCTGGGCGGCACGGACCAGTGCCAGTCCGGCGCGGGTCGTGACCTGGCGGAAATGGAGCCGCGCGCCGGTCAGTTCGGCCAGGGCAATGTCGCGAGCCACGGCCAGTGCCTCGGCCTCGGCCGGGGCGGACGGCAGGCCCAGCCGGGTCGCCATTTCGCCTGCGGTGGCCACCGCGCTGCCGGCAAGGCCGCCGTCTTCGGCATGGGTCACCACGGTCAGGCCCAGCATCGCGGCATAGGACAGCAACCGGTGCATCGTGCCGCTGTCGGCGATCCAGCGCCGCCCGGTCGCCACCGCGCGGGCGCCGGCATCGCGCATCAGCGCCAGTTCGGCGATCTCGGCCCCGGCGAGGTCGCGGGTGGCGGCGGCCAGCGGGTGGACCCACAGGTCGGGCTTGCCCGATTGCGCCGCAAACCGCACCGCGCTGGGCTTGTCGAGCACCACGCCCTGATCGGGCATCAGCGCCGCGCGGGTGATCCCGCCAAAGTGGAAGGCCGGCTTGTCGATCGCGAACACGCCCAGATCGACCAGCCCCGGCGCAACCAGCGCGCCCTTCGCATCGATAACCAGATCGTCCGGTCCGGGATCGGCACCGCCGATTTCGGTGATCAGCCCGCCAGCGCAGCGCAGGGTCCCGGGCACCGGGCGCTTGCCGGGCAGGATCAGCTGGCCGTTATAGATCGTCAAGGGACGCGGCGTGCTCATGCCCAGCCCTCCACGCCGCGGCTTCGCCGGGTCAGCACGTCGAGACAGGCCATCCGAATCGCCACGCCCATCTCGACCTGGGTGGTGATCGCGCTGCGTCCGGCAAGATCGGCGACGTTGCTGTCGATTTCGACCCCGCGGTTCATCGGGCCGGGGTGCATGACCAGAGCGTCGGGCCGGGCCTTGGCCAGCCGATCGAGCGTCAGCCCGTAGAGATGGCGGTATTCGCGGGGGCTGGGGATGAACTGCCCGCTCATCCGTTCCTGCTGCAGGCGCAGCATCATCACCACGTCGCTGCCAGCCAGCGCGGCGTCGAAATCGTGGAATGGGGTGACCTTCATTGCCTCGATCCCCTGGGGCATCAGCGCCGGGGGCGCGCAGACCCGCACTTCGGCGCCCAGCGTGGTCAGGCAATGGATGTTCGATCGGGCGACCCGGCTGTGCAGGATGTCGCCGCAGATCGTCACCCGCAGGCCGGCGAAATCGGCGCCCTTGGCGTGGCGGATGGTCAGCGCGTCGAGCAGTCCCTGGGTCGGATGCTCGTGCTGCCCGTCGCCGGCGTTCAGCACCGGGCAATCGACCTTTTCGGCGATCAGCCCGACCGCCCCCGACGATTGGTGACGGATCACCATCGCATCGGCGTGCATCGCGTTCAGCGTCATCGCCGTGTCGATCAGGGTTTCGCCCTTCTTCACGCTCGATTGCGCAACCTGCATGTTGACCACGTCCGCCCCCAGCCGCTTGCCGGCGATCTCGAAGCTCAGCAGCGTGCGCGTGGAGTTCTCGAAGAAGGCGTTGATGATCGTCAGCCCGGCCAGCCGGTCATCACGCTTGTGCGGTTGGCGGTTCAGTTCGACCCATTGTTCCGCCTCGTCGAGCAGGAACAGGATCTCCCAGGGGGCAAGGCCGGCCAGCCCCGTGAGGTCACGGTGCGGGAAGGCGGCGGAACCGGCTGGATAGCGGTCCGACGGCGGGTTTGCTGCGGATGTCATTGAAGACGGCGTATTAGCGAAGGGTTGATCGCGCGGCAAGGGCTGCATCCCGATTGTCACCCGCCGATCCACCTGGCCGTCTGGTCGAGCGGATGCTGGCCTTTCGCGCGCGTCGCCCCTATGTCCGCAGCAAGAGGCTGCAAAGGATCACCGCATGGCTTTGGCGCGCAAGGTTTGGCACCTGCTGGTCGCAATCAAGGACGGGCTGGTCCTGCTGTTCATGCTGATGTTCTTCCTGATGCTCTATGCCGCGCTGACCGCCCGGCCCAGCGCCGGCACGCTGCGCGACGGGGCGCTGCTGATCGATCTCAAGGGCACTGTGGTCGAAGAACCGGAAGTGCGCGATCCGCTCGAAGGGCTGTTTTCAGGCGGGGACCAGCCGCGCGAATACCGCGCCCGCGATATTGTCCGGGCAATCGAGCTGGCGGCCGAGGACGATCACATCAAGGCAGTGGTGCTGGACCTGACCCAGTTCATGGGCGGCGGATTGGTGACCATGCAGGAAATCGGTGCCGCGCTCGACAAGGTCCGCGCTGCCAAGAAGCCGGTGCTGACCTATGCCATGCTCTATCCCGACGATGCGATGATGCTGGCGGCCCACGCCAGCGAAGTCTGGGTCCATCCGCTGGGCGGAGCCTTCGTCATGGGGCCGGGTGGCGAGCGGGTCTATTACGGCGGGCTGATGCAGCGCCTCAAGGTCAACGTCCACGTCTTCAAGGTCGGCACTTACAAGGACGCGGTCGAACCCTATGTGCTCGACAAGGCGTCGGAACCCTCGCGGGAAGCACGCCGGGCGCTGTTCGGTTCGCTGTGGGAAGAATGGAAGGGCGATGTCTCGAAGGCCCGCCCCAAGGCCAACATCGCGCTGGCCTCGGGCGATCCGGTCGGCTGGTTCAAGGCCGCCAGGGGCGATGCCGCCCAGGCCGCGCTTGCTGCGGGGCTGGTCGACAAGGTCGGCGACGAGGTGGCATTCGGCGAACGGGTCAAGGCGATCGCCGGCGAGGACAAGTTCGACAAGGATCCCGGCGCCTTCGCCCATAACCGGCCGGCAACCCTGCTGGCGGCCCATCCCGAGGAACGCGGCGGCGACGAGATCGCCGTGGTGACCGTCGCGGGCGAGATCGTCGATGGCAAGGCCGGTCCGGGCAAGGCCGGCGGCGAACGGATCGCGCGGCTGATCGACAAGGCCAACCGCGAAGACGCCAAGGCGCTGGTGCTGCGGGTCGATTCGCCCGGGGGTTCGGTCTATGCCTCGGAACAGATCCGCCTCGCGCTCGAACGGTTCAAGGCCAAGGGGCGCCCGGTGGTGGTCTCGATGGCCAACCTGGCGGCCAGCGGCGGCTACTGGGTCTCGACCCCGGCCGAACGGATCTTTGCCCAGCCGGGCACGATCACCGGCTCGATCGGGATCTTCGCGATGCTGCCCAGCTTTGAAAGGACCCTGGCCGAATACGGGATCAATTCCGATGGGGTGCGGACGACGCCGCTGTCGGGACAGCCCGACCTGATGAGCGGCCTGACGCCCGAGGCCGAGGCGATGATCCAGGCCAATATCGAACACAATTACGGCCGCTTCGTCGGGCTGGTCGCGATTTCGCGCAAGAAGACGTCCGAGCAGATCGGGGCGATTGCCGAAGGCCGGGTGTGGGACGGCGGCACCGCGCGGCAGAACGGACTGGTGGACCAGTTCGGCGGTCTGCCCGAAGCCCTGGCTTATGCCGCCAAGGCCGCCAAGCTGGATGACTGGCATGCGGAGTACTATGGCAGCGCCGACAATCCCTATGCCTCGCTGCTCGAACGGCTGGGCGGCGGAGACGAAGAGGACCAGCAGGCCCCGGCCAGCGATTTTGCCGGGCTGATCGCGCAGCGTCAGCAGGCCCGGATCGCCGGGGCGGTTGCCGAACTGGGTTGGCTCGGGCGGATCAGCGGGGTCCAGGCCTATTGCCTCGATTGCCCGGTTCCGCTGCGTTCGCCGGGCCGCTCGGCCGGGGGCGGCTGGATCGCCGGTCTGGCTGGCATGCTGGGCCTGCGCTGATTCACGCCGAGGCCGCTTGCCCTTTGCCCCCGCTGCCACTAAGGGCCACCGCTTGATCGCTGAATCGCCCTGCCCGGGGTGGCTCGGCGGCTTCGTCGGGCCGCGGGCGTGGCGGAACTGGTAGACGCGCTGGATTTAGGTTCCAGTATCGCAAGATGTGGGGGTTCGAGTCCCTTCGCCCGCACCAGTCCCGACCCTGCCGGAACGGCTAGGCACGAACGGATTTTGTAAAGGCTGTTGTTGTCATGCAGATTGTCGAGACCACCAACGAAGGTTTGAAGCGCGCCTATGCGGTGACGATCCTGGCCGGCGATATCGCCGCCAAGATCGACGGCGAAGTGGCCAAGATCGCGCCGCAGGTGCGCATGCCCGGCTTCCGCCCCGGCAAGGTTCCGGCGAACCTGGTCAAGAAGATGCACGGCCCGGCCCTGCACCAGGAAGCGCTGAACACCACCGTGCGCGAAGCGATCGACAAGGTGATCGGCGACAACAAGCTGCGCCCGGCGATGCAGCCGCAGATCGACCTCAAGGAAGGCTATGAGGAAGGCAAGGATGCCGAACTGACCGTCAGCCTCGAAGTGCTGCCGGCGATCGAGGCTCCGTCGCTCGACGGGATCAAGCTGGAAAAGCTGGTTGTGACCGTGTCTGACGCCGAAGTCGATGAACAGCTCGGCAAGCTGGCCGCCGGGGCGAAGAGCTTCACCGATGCCAAGAAGGGCAAGAAGGCCGAAAACGGCGATCAGCTGATCATCGATTTCGTCGGCAAGCT
>CAZNII010000059.1:14466-16739 GCA_964573075.1 uncultured Novosphingobium sp.
GATTTCGCCAAGTCGCTCGGCCTCGAAGGGCTGGACCAGCTCAAGGGCCTGCTGCGCGGCCAGCTGGAGCAGGAAACCGCCGGGCTGACCCGCACCCAGATGAAGCGCGCGTTGCTCGATCTGCTGGCCGCCGGTCATGATTTCGACGTGCCGCCGAGCATGGTCGAAGCCGAATTCCAGCAGATCTGGGCCCAGCTGCAGCAGGAAGCCCAGAACGAGCCCGATCCGGCCGCTGCGCTGAAGGAAATCGAGGACGAGAAGGAAGACTATCGCGGGATCGCGGTGCGCCGGGTGCGCCTGGGCCTGCTGCTGTCGGAAATCGGCCAGGCCAACGGCGTCGAGGTGACCCAGCAGGAAATGTCGATGCTGGTCACCCAGGCTGCCCAGCAGTACCGCGTCGAAGACCGCCAGCGGTTCGTCGAGTTCATCCAGCAGGATCCGCTCGCCGCGGCCCAGCTGCGCGCGCCGCTCTATGAGGACAAGGTCGTCGACTTCCTGTTCGACAAGGCCGAAGTGACCGAGCGTGAAGTGACCCGCGAGGAGCTGCAAGCCGCGATTGAGGCGGAAGAAGCCGCTCCGGCCCCGGCCAAGACGAAGAAGGCCCCTGCGAAGAAGGCTGCCGCCAAGGCCGAGGACAAGCCGGCCAAGGAAGCGGCCCCGAAGGCCGCGAAGAAGGAAGCCGCTCCCAAGGCCGAAAAGGCCGAGAAGAAGCCGGCTACCAAGAAGGCTCCGGCCAAGAAGTAAGCCGCTTCGGCTTCACGAAATCGAAAAGGCCTGGTGCGAGGGGGGCTCGCACCAGGCCTTTCCTGTTGGACCGCCGCGACCCGCGGGCGGTCCGCTGGAACGCAAATCAGCGCGCCTTGCAGGTGTTGATCCCGAGCAGGGCATAGGGCGGGCACCAGCCGACCAGCCCGGTCAGCAGCGGCACGACGCCGATCCAGGCCCAGGCCCCGAGGTGGCCGGTATAGGCCGCGCCCATCAGCGCCAGCCCGGCGATGATGCGGATTGCGCGTTCGGTCTGTCCAACATTCTTGGTCATGGTCGATCCCCTTGCTTGCGGTATGTCGCAACGGGGATTCGCACGGATCGGCCGGCCGGTCTGTGACATAGTCACAGAGGCGAGGAAAAGTTCACTCCGCGTGGTGCGCCAGTGCTTCCAGCCCGGGGCGGTCGATCAGGTCGATGTGGCCGCGCGCCGCCTCGATCAGGCCGGCCCGGGCGAACAGGCCCAGCTGGCGGCTGATCACCTCGCGGGCCGAGCCGATCTCGGTCGCCAGTGCTTCGTGGGTGGCATCGACCGTGCCCGCATCGCCCGCCAGCCGCAGCAACGCGCGGGCCAGCCGCTCTTCGATGCTCGACAGGGCAACGTCCTCGACCAGCCGCTCAAGGTCCGAGAAGCGCGCCGCAACCGCGCTGAACAGCTGCTGGCGAAAGCCCAGATCGGCCTCGACCCGGCGCTGGAACTCGCCCGCCGGGATCACCTCGATCTCGATGTCGGTCTCGGCCACGCCTTCGGCCGAATAGGCGTTGCCCTTCACCAGGCAACCGAAGGTCTGCAGACAGACCTCGCCCGGGCGGACCCGGTAGAGCACGATCTCGCGCCCGTTCTCGGCAGTCAGCGAAACCTTGATCGTGCCGCTGCGTACCACGACGAAGCCCTGGCAGGCATCGTCGGGCCGGAACAGCACGGTCCCGCGCGGCACGGCCAGCGGGGCCGGGGCGTTGCCCGTGGGCGGGCTCATTCGCCCCACCGCTTGAACGAGGGAACGGCGAGCGGCGCGGTGCGGGCGCGTTCATAGGCCGCGCCCAGTTCCAGCACGCGGGCATCGTCCCACTTGCCGCCGATGAACGAGAGCCCGACCGGCAAGCCCTCGACCGCGCCCATCGGCACGGTCAGGTGCGGATAGCCGGCGATCGCCGGCAAGCTGCCGGCGCCGATCGGGAGGAAGTGATCGCCCGTCACCAGGTCGATCGGCCAGGCCGGACCCTCGGTCGGGGCGATCAGCACGGCCACGCTGTTTTCACGCAGCAGCCGGTCGATCCCCTCGGGCCCGGCCAGCCGCAGCGAATTGGCCCGGGCCTTCAGATAGGCCTCGCGGTCGGTCAGCTGCGCGGCGGCCTCGAAAGTGTCCTGTCCGAACCAGCGCAGCTCCTCTTGCGGATGCGCCTTGTTGAAAGCGATCACGTCGTCGATCGATCGCACCCCTGGCTTCCCCGGCAGTCCGGCAAGGTAGGCGTTGAGCCCTTCCTTGAGCTCGAAGCGCAGCACCAGC
>CAZNII010000060.1:0-16463 GCA_964573075.1 uncultured Novosphingobium sp.
GCCTGGCGGACCTTTACCGGCGGAGTGCTGGGCCTTTCGGCGGTGGCGGCGCTGTGGAAGCTGTTACAGGCCTAGCGCGGGCAAGGCCTGGCCGGCGAGGATCAGCGCCAGCGCGCAACCCAGCACCAGCACCTGGCGCAACGGCTCGACCAGATCTGGCAGCGGGCGGCGGACAGCAAGGGCAAGGGTGCGGGCCATGCCCCGATCATGCCCCGCCGCGCCTTACCGAAAGGTAAAGCGTTCGTACGCGATTGGGGCCGGAGGCTGTGCGTCCGTCCGGCCCCAGATTTGTTATGCCTTCAAAGTCAGGCCCAACCGGGCTACAATCCCATCCCGAAGCCGATCCCGAAGACCAGCACCGGCTTGGAACCTATCACTGGGGTGTGAAGCCCGACGTTGGCCGAAACGCCGATCCCGGCGGAGACATGCTCTACTCCGAGTTCGAATCGACCGCGGGTGTCCTTGCGCTGATAGAGCGAAGGTGCGGAGAAGGATTCCATTCCCGGGATTTCGGAAGTGCCGGCCACGACCACAGGATCGCTCCTGGTATCGAAATCGGCCTTGGCGCCCAGGGTGACGCGGGTGTCTGTACCAAGCGGCAGGGCAATGTCCGCCCCGGCGGTGACATAGCTGGTCTTCCAGCGGGTCCGGCCAAAGCTGGCCGGCCAATCGCCATCGGCCTCGACGAACCCGTCCAGCGTGGTGCGCTGCCAGGTGAAGCCAACAGTGGGGATCAGTGCCAGCTTGCCGATCGGGATGCCGTAGCGCAGTTCGCCCTGAACCGTGAGTGTGGTGAGATCGGCATGTCCCGGCGTGACCTGGACGTTTTCCAGGCCCTGTCCGCGTTCGATCAGGTTGCGTTGCACCGCGCCGCCCACTGCAATCCTGGCCCTGGGGCCAAGAAGCCCCGGCCCGTCGGGATCGACATCAAGCCAGGCGCCATAGTGGAAGGCCGTGGCCGGATCGATCGAATAGCTGCGGTCCTGGGCATCGAACAGGCCAACCCCCGCGCCAAGCACTACGGCCGGGCTCAGCCGGTAACCGAAGTTGACGCGGAAGCCCTGGTCGTGGCGGCGCATCAGCGGAGCGGTCTGGTCTGCGCCGGCTCGCATCGCATAGACCGATCCACCCAGGCATGCCCGGCCACTCATCACCACCTGGCAACCGGCATCTAGCACGGTCGAAAGATTGCCGCGCTGGATCTCGCCGCTTGCCTCAAGATCGCTGGCCGCCAGCGGGAACGAGGCAATCATGTTGGTGAAGTCGATCATCTGGGTGCGATAGATGAAGGCCCGGCTGTAACCCGCAGCATTCTGCGCATATCCGACGATCGTTCCGCCGTCGTTGCTGAGTCCGGTAACATAGGACCAATTGCCGCCCAGCGTGCCAAGATCGATCATTCCATCGTCCTCGGTCCAGCGGAAGGCGTGGTGGTAGTTGTCACCGGGAAGATAAGCATAACCGGCCACGACCTTTCCGTCTCCGCTCACTTCGCGGGCATAGGAGTAGTTCCCGCCCAAGGTGCCGAGGTCCTGCATTCCGCCCGCGCCTGTCCAGCGGAAGGCGTGCGAATATCCGCTGCTCGCAGTTTCGGCATAGCCGATCACCACCGAGCCATCATTGCTGGTGTCTTCCGCATAGGACCAATTTCCGCCCAGTGTGCCTAGGTCCTGCATCCCCCCGTCGGCAGTCCAGCGAAAGGCATGATGGTTCGGGTTGCCCGTGAGATAGGAATAGCCAGCCACCGTGGATCCATCCCGGCTGACTGCGCGCGCATAGGAATAGTTTCCGCCCAGCGTACCCAGGTCCTGGATCCCGCCTGAAGTGGTCCAGCGAAAGGCGTGGTAATCGCCACCGCTCAGGTGGCTTTCGCCCACCACCACATCCCCGTTGCCGCTGACATCGGTGGCATAGGACCAACCGCCGCCAAGAGTGCCGAGATCCTGCATTCCGCCGCCATTGGTCCAGCGAAAGGCATGGTGATACGAGTTGCCGGAGATGTAGGAATAGCCGACCACTACGTTGCCATCCGTGTTCACCGCGTAGGCATAGGAGTAATTGCCGCCCAAGGTGCCAAGATCCTGCATTCCGCCGGCTTCGGTCCAGCGAAAGGCCCGGGCAGAGCTGCTCCCGGTGTCTGAATAGCCGATGATGGTCGATCCATCCCCGCTGACTGCGCGCGCATAGGACCAACTTCCGCCCAGTGTGCCAAGGTTCTCCATCCCGTTTTCCGGTGTCCAGCGAAAGGCGCGCTGGGACGAATTACTCGGGTCGTGAGCTTCACCGACAATCACCGCTCCGGTGTCGCTCACATCATAGGGGTAGGAATAGTCACCACCCAGAGTGCCCAGGTCGGTCATCGTATCGTAAGGCGGCAAGCCAGGACCGGACTGGGCCTGCGCCGCATGGGGTAGAAGCGCCAGCATGGTCGGTGCGCCCAGCGCCGCGCACAGCCGCGCGATACGGCGCCTTGCCAACTTGCCGGAAGAATCGATTGTAGCAGTCATCGCTTTGCCCCTTCTTGGCTCACCAACCGGATCCATTTCGGTCCTGTTTTGCAACTGATCGTTGCGCGCGCAGGGCATTTGCGCATTGACTGCGATCATATCCCTAGGGGTATGTCCGGTGATTTTGTTGCATGGGATATTGAGTCCTATGCAAACAGCGCCCGCAGCTCCTTCTTCAGGATCTTGCCGTTGGCGTTGCGCGGCAGGGTTTCGCCGTGGAACAGGATCCGCACCGGCACCTTGAAGGCGGCCAGCCGCTCGCGCACGTGGGCCTGAAGCTCGCCCTCGCTGGCGCTCATCCCGGGCGAGAGGTGGACCACCGCCGCCGGTTCCTCGCCCAGGGTATGGTGCGGAATGCCGACCACCGCCGCGTCCATCACCGCCGGGTGATCGTAAAGCGCGTTCTCGACCTCGGAGGAATAGATGTTCTCGCCGCCGCGGATCACGATGTCCTTGGCCCGGTCGGCGATGAAGCAGAAGCCTTCCTCGTCCAGGAAAGCCAGATCGCCGGTGCGGACCCAGCCGTCGACAAAGGTCGCCGCGCTGGCTTCGGGGTTCTGCCAGTAGCCCGCGACGATCATCGGCCCGCGCGCCCACAGCTCGCCGATCTCGCCCGCGGGCAGCACGGTCACCCCGTCCTCGCCGCGGATCTCGAGGTCGGCGGCGGCCACCGCCGGACCGCAGCTGGTCGGGCGGTTGAGATAGTCCTCGCCCGAATGGGTGGTGACGGTCGCGGTGGTCTCGGTCATGCCCCAGCCGTTGCCGGGCAGCGCGCCGAAGGTGTCGAAGATCTTCCGGACCAGTTCGGGCGCGGAGGGCGCGCCGCCATAGCCGATCGATTCGAGGCTGGAGAGGTCGTAGTTGACCCGCTCGGGGTGTTCGATCAGCTGCCAGGCAATGGTCGGCACCCCGCCGGTGGCATTGACCTTTTCGCGCTCGATGATCCCGAAGGCCTCGACCGGGTCCCACTTGTACATGAAGATCAGGGTGTGCCCGCCGGCGATTGCCCCCATCATCGTCGCCGAACAGGCGGTGGCGTGGAACAGCGGGATCACTGTCAGCATGGTCTTGCGGGTCGGTTCGGGCAGCGGCTCGCCCCGGCGCAGCACCGCCCGCGCGGCGGCATAGCCGCTCGACAGGATGTTGGTGGTAAGGTTGCGGTGGGTGCCGAGCGCGCCCTTGGGATGGCCGGTGGTGCCCGAGGTGTAGAGGATCGTCGCCGGATCGTCGGGCGCGATATCGGCCGCCGGCAGGTCGGCATCGGGCAGGTCGGCCCAGCCGGCCGACGCGCCGATCACATCTTCCAGCCGGGCAATCCCGGCCGGCGGCTCGTCCATTCGCGTGACCAGGACATGCTCCAGCCCGGGCAGCGCGGCGCGGTGCGGCAGGACCCGCTCGAGCCGCTCGCCATCGCAGACCAGCACCCTGGCGCCCGAATTGGCGAGGCCGTATTCAAGCTCGGCCCCGGTCCACCAGGCGTTGAGCGGCACGCAGATCGCGCCGATCCCGGTGATCGCGAAGAACGCCACCGGCCATTCGGGCAAGTTGCGCATGGCGAGCGCCACCCGGTCGCCCTTTTCCACTCCCAGCGCCCTGAGGTGCGCGGCCAGCGCGGCGGCGGCGCGGAACCAGGCTTCGTAGGAAACCCGTTCGTCCTCATAGATCAGGAAGGTGGCATCGCCGTGGGTCCGGCCGTGGCGGGCCAGGGTGGCCAGGTTGGGCAGGGCGTTCTTCCACACCCGGGTCGGCACGCCGCGGATTTCGACCACTTCCATTTCGAACGGCATGCCCGGGGCGCAGAGCAGATCCTGTACTTCGGCCACGCTTCTTGCCGGCCAGCCTTCGGGAATTGCCATTGCCTTGGTCACGCTCGCTCTCCTTGTGTTTGAGCGATAGGTAGCGTGTGAAAACGGATTGGCAAATGGCCGCGACAGGCGCACCATCGCGGCCATGGGCAAGGAACTGACGCTGGCCTTCCACGGCGCGGCGCGGACCGTCACCGGTTCGTGCATGGAATTCACCCTGGGCAGCGCGCGCGTGCTGGTCGATTGCGGACTGTTCCAGGGTTCGCGCAGCCTCGAGGTGCTCAACGCCGGAGAGTTCGGCTTCGATCCGAAGCAGATCGACGCGGTGATCCTGACCCATGCCCATATCGACCATTCGGGCCTGCTGCCGCGGCTGGTCGCCCAGGGTTTTGCCGGGCGGATCTGGTGTACGCCTGCAACCGCCGATCTGCTGCGACCGATGCTGGCCGATGCCGGGCGCATTCAGGAAGCCGATACCGAGCGCCGCAACCGCCGCCGCGACCGCGCCGGAGAAGCGCCGTTCGAGCCGCTCTATACCGAGGCCGATGCCCTGGCCGCCTGGGGCCAGACTCACGGGCAAGAGCTGTGCGAGTGGTTCGAGCCGGCCGAGGGCTTTCGCGCCAGGCTGTGGAATGCCGGGCACATCCTCGGCTCGGCCTCGGTCGAGATTGAGGCAGGGGGGACACGGGTGGTCTGCTCGGGCGATCTCGGGCCTGACAACAAGGCGTTCCATCCCGATCCCGAAGCTCCGGCCGGGATCGACCACCTGGTCTGCGAGGCGACCTACGGCGACCGCGATCGCGAGCAGATGTCGATCGAGGGGCGCCGTCAGCTGCTCGCCGCCGAGATCCGCGGCGCGCTGGAGCGCGGCGGCAACCTGGTGATTCCGACCTTCGCGCTGGAGCGAACCCAGGAATTGCTGCTAGATATTGCCTGGCTGGTCCGGGAAAAGGTCCTTCCCAATGTTCCGGTGTTCATCGATTCGCCGCTGGCCGGGGAAGCGACCCGGGTCTTTGCGCGCCATGCCGAAGAGCTTGAGGACATCGACGGGACCAGCGTGTTCCAGAACCCGGCGTTCCGTTTTACCGAAAGCGTGGCCGAATCGATCCGGCTCAATTCGCTTTCGGGCGCGATCATCATGGCCGCTTCGGGGATGTGCGAGGCTGGACGGATCCGCCACCACCTGATCCACAACCTGTTCCGGCGGGATTCGACCGTGCTGTTCGTCGGCTATCAGGCCCAGGGCTCGCTGGGCCGGGTGATCCTCGAAGGGGCCGGGCGGGTGCGGATTTCGGGGCAGGATGTGATGGTCCGCGCCCAGATCCGGCGGATCGATTCCTATTCGGCCCATGCCGACCAGGGCGAACTGGTGGACTGGATCGCGGCCCGCGGGCCTGTCGCCGGCACGCTGTTTCTCGATCATGGCGAGGAGCCTGCGCTCGAAGCCTTGGGCAAGCTGGCGGGCGCGCGGCTGCCGGGCACACAGGTGGTCATGCCCGAGATCGGCGAGCTCTATGCCCTGCCGCCCGGAGCCCCGGCGCGGCGGTTGCGGACCGGGCGGGTCGATCTGCGCGAGGCGCTGGGGCGCGACTGGCAGAATGCCTATGCCGACTTCGCCACCAGCCTGAAGCGCGATCTGGCCGCGATCGGAGACAAGCGCCAGCGCGAAGCAGCGATCGCGGCGATGCGCGAAGTGCTGCAAAGCTATGCCGCGCACCGTGAGAAGCGGCACAGGCGCCGGGACCCGCACCGCAAATGAACTTTCACGGGGAAGCCCTGCGCAAGATCTACCGGACCGGCGAGACCGAGGTTCAGGCGCTGCGCGGGGTCGATCTCGATATCGAGGCGGGCGAGGTGCTGGTCCTGCTCGGCCCCTCGGGCAGCGGCAAGTCGACCCTGCTCAACATCCTCGGCGGGCTCGACCGCCCGACTTCGGGGCTGCTGACCAGCGGCGGGCTTGACCTGACCGCGATGGACGATGCCGAACTGACCCATTTCCGCCGCGACCGGGTGGGGTTCATCTTCCAGTTCTACAACCTGATCCCCAGCCTGACCGCCGAAGAAAACGTCAAGCTGGTGACCGACATCGCCGAGAATCCGATGGACCCGGCCCGCGCGCTCGAACTGGTCGGGCTGGCACCGCGCCGCGATCACTATCCCGCTCAGCTTTCCGGGGGCGAGCAGCAACGTGTCGCGGTCGCCCGGGCAATCGCCAAGCAGCCAGGTGTACTGCTGTGCGACGAACCGACCGGCGCGCTCGACAGCGAGACCGGGGTGCGGGTGCTCGAAACGCTGGAGGCCGCCAACCGCGAAACCGGGGCGACACTGGTGATCATCACGCACAATGCCGGGATCGCCGCGATGGCGGATCGGGTGTTCCACTTCCTCGACGGGCGGATCGCCCGGATCGAACGCAACGCCAGCCGCACCGCGCCCGGAAAGATCAGCTGGTGAAGGCGCTCGACCGCAAGCTGATGCGCGACCTGTGGCACATGCGCGGGCAGGTCTTCGCGATCGCCCTGGTGCTGGCGGCGGCGACCGCCACTTTCGTGCTCTCGCTGGGTGTGCATCGCTCGCTGGTCGAGACCCGCGACGCCTATTATGCCCGCAACAACTTTGCCGAGGTTTTTGCCGGGCTGACCCGCGCGCCGCGCAGCCTGGTCGCGCGGGCCCAGGCGATCCCCGGGGTGCGCCGGGCCGAAGGTTCGATCATCCAGTATGCCACGCTCGATTTTCCCGATCGGGCTGAACCGGTCCGCGCGCTGATCAATTCGGTCAGCGAGCAGGGTCATACCCGGCTCAACCAGCTGACCCTGCGTTCCGGCCGGCTCCCGCGCGAAGGCGCGCCGGGCGAGGTGGTGGCCGACGAATCCTTCGTCAAGGCCAACGGCCTTGCCCTCGGCAGCCGGATCGCCGCGCTGATCTATGGCAAGCGCCAGATGCTGACGATTGTCGGCACCGGGCTTGCTCCCAATTACATCTATGCCCTGCCGCCCGGCGACATCTTGCCCGACGACCGCCGTTTCGGTGTGTTCTGGATGGGCGAGAAGGCACTGGAGGCCGCCACCGACCGCAGCGAGGCGATCAACAGCCTGGCGCTGACGCTGGAGCGCGGCGCGCGCGAGACCGACGTGATCCGCCAGCTCGACGTGCTGATCGAACCCTATGGCGGGACCGGCGCCTATGGCCGCGAGGATCACCTCAGCCATGCCTTCCTCGACAACGAACTGGTCCAGCTGAGCGCGATGACCCGGGTGATCCCGCCGGTCTTCCTGCTGGTTGCGACCTTTCTGGTCTATATCGTGCTCGGCCGGATGATCCGGACCGAGCGGACCCAGATCGGGCTGATCAAGGCCTTCGGCTATTCCAATGCCGAGGTCGGCTGGCATTACCTCAAGTTCGCGCTGGTGATCGCTCTGGTGGCGAGCGTGCTCGGCTCGCTCAGCGGGGTGTGGATGGGCCGGGCGATGACCCGGATCTATGCCGAATACTACCGCTTCCCGTTCCTCACCTATCTGCTCGACCCGCGGGTGTTCCTGGGGGCTGCCGGGCTCAGCTTCGGCGCGGCGGCGCTGGGGGCGCTGGGCGGGATGCGCGCGGCGCTGGTACTGACCCCGGCGGTGGCGATGACTCCGCCGCCGCCGCCGGTCTATCGCCGCGGGCTGGTCGAGCGGCTGGGCAAATGGGGCGGCTTTTCGGCGGTCGGGCACATGATCGTGCGGCACATCGCGCGCTGGCCGGGGCGCTCGGCAATCACCGTGCTGGGGGTCGGCCTGTCGGTCGGACTGCTGTTCGCCACCACCCAGTTCCTCGATTCGAGCCGGGCCATGCTCGACGGATTCTTCTTCCGCGCCCAGCGTCAGGACCTGATGGTCTCGTTCATCGAGCCAAGGAACGAGGCCGCGCTGTTTGCCGTGGCGCAGATTCCCGGAGTGC
Organism: uncultured Novosphingobium sp.; assembly: GCA_964573075.1. GTDB lineage: Bacteria > Pseudomonadota > Alphaproteobacteria > Sphingomonadales > Sphingomonadaceae > Novosphingobium. The sequence continues at coordinate 8,249 of CAZNII010000060.1, forward strand.
TGCGGGCCGAGCCGAGCCGGGCAGTGGCGGTCAAGCTCTCTCGCGGCAACCGGGTGGAACGTGGGGCGATCGAAAGCGCGCCCGCCGGGGCGCAGCTTTCCGCCCATATAGATGTCGACGGCAATGCGGTGGAGCTGCCGCCAAGCGGACTGATGCTTAGCCGCCAGCTGGCCGACAAGCTGGCGGTGCGGCCCGGCGACAAGGTCCGGGTCGAGGAGCTTGGCGGGCGCCGCTCGCGCCTTGAACTGCCGGTTGCCCGGGTGATCGAGGAATTTGTCGGCGAACGCGCCTATGCCAGCGAGGCGACGCTGCTGGCGATCACCCGTGACGGGGCGCCGGTCGGCTCGGTGCTGGTGCGGATCGATCCTGCCCGGCGCGACGCGATTCTGATCCGCCTCAAGGACATGCCGATGGTGCTGGGCGTATCCGAACGCGATGTCACCTTCACCCGGTTCGAGGAAATGATCGACGAGAACATCAACACCATGCTGGCCTTCTACATCAGCTTCGCCGGGGCGATTGCGGTGGGGGTGGTCTACAATTCGGCGCGGATCCTGTTTTCCGAACGCGCGCACGAACTGGCGACAATGCGGGTGCTGGGCTATCACCGCCGCGAAGTGGCCACGGTGCTGCTGGGGGAACTGGCCCTGCTGGTGGTCATGGCGGTTCCGCTGGGCTGCATCCTTGGCAACGGCCTGGCCCGGATGATGACCGCGATGTTCAGTTCCGACTTGTTCCGCCTGCCCTTCGCGCCCGAACCGTCGAGCTATGGCCGGGCCGTATTGATCGTGCTCGCGGCAACCGCGCTGACCACGCTGCTGGTGGTGCGGCGGGTTACCCACCTCGACATGGTCCGGGTGCTGAAAGGACGCGATTGATGATGGCTTTGCTCACCCGCTGGCGCTGGGCGCTGCTGATCGCGGGGCTGCTGATTGCGGGGCTGGCCTTCGCCTTCTGGCCGCGTGCGGTGCTGGTCGACGTGGCGCAGGTCAGCAAGGGCCGGATGGTCACCGGGGTGACCGACGACGGCCAGACCCGCGCGGAAGATGTCTATGTCGTCTCGGCCCCGGTAACCGGCTATCTCGAACGGATCGAGCTCGAGGCCGGCGACAGCGTTGGCGCCGGTGCGCTGATCACCCGGATGAAGGGCCGCGCCTCGACCCCGCTCGATCCGCGCAGCCGCCAGGAACTGCTCGCGGCCGGGGCCGCCGCGCGCGCGGCGGCCGGCGGGGCGCGGGCTGCGCTCGACCAGTCGTGGCGCGATCTGCAACGGGCCGAGAAGCTGGCGCGCGACGGCTTTCTCCCCAAGGCGCAGCTCGAGGCGGCGCGGACCCGGGTGGCGGGCGATCGCGCGGCGCTGGCCGCGGCCCAGGCCGAGGTGCGCCGGATCGAGGCGCAACTGGCGGCACCCAGCGGCCTGGCCGGCGGCGCCCCGGTGCCGGTCCGGGCACCGGCCGGCGGGTCGGTGCTGGCGGTGATCAACGAAAGCGCCGGGGTGGTGGTCGAGGGCACCCCGATCATGACGATCGGCGATCCTGAACGGATCGAGGGGGTGGTCGATCTGCTCTCGCGCGAGGCGGTCCGGGTCAAGCCGGGCGATGCGGTCGAGATCACCCAGTGGGGCGGGCCGCAGCCGCTGCGCGGTTTCGTCAAGCGGATCGAGCCGTTCGGTCGGCTCAAGGTATCGGCGCTGGGAATCGAGGAGCAGCGGGTCAACGTGATCATCGGCTTCGACGCGGGATCGCTGCCCGATGCGGCCCGGCTCGGCCATGGTTATCAGTTCGACGCTACCTTCATCCTGTGGAGCCGCGACGATGCCCTGCGTCTGCCGATCGGCGCGCTGTTCCGGGCTGCCGACGGCGCATGGCACGCTTTCGAAGTGATCGGCGGGCGCGCGGTCGACCGCAAGCTCAAGGTCGGCCAGGTCAACGAGGAATGGGGCGAAGTGCTGGGCGGTCTGGGCGATGGCGCGACGGTGGTGGTCAACCCGTCCAAGACCCTGACCGACGGGACGCGGGTCAAGGCGCGCTAGCCGGCAAAGGCCATTGCGCTGCGGTAAAGCGTGTAGCAGGCGACCAGCACGATCATCCCGGCAAAGATGGTGTTGAGCATGCCCTTGCTGCCCGACAGGCGCCTGGCCGCCCGGGTGCCCAGCATGCTGCCGGCAAAGCCCCCGGCGATGAAGGCTGCGGCTATGCCCCAGTCGAGCAGGCCCGAGGCGGCATAGTTCAAGGCCGTGGTCAGCCCGAAGGCGCTGACCGCGACCAGCGAGGTGCCGATCGCGCGGTAGATCGGCATCGCGGTGGACGCGATCAGCCCGGGCACGATCAGGAACCCGCCGCCGATCCCGAAAAAGCCCGAAAGCGCCCCGGTGCCAAAGCCGAAGCTGGCGACCTTGGGGAAATTGTCGCGGTTGCAGACCACGCCTTCCACCCCGGTATCGCCGCGTCCGCGGAACATCAGCGCGGCGACCACCAGCATCAGCAGCGCGAACAGGAACAGCAGCTTCTGCCCGTCGAAGGCCTTGCCCAGGCTCGATCCGGCAAAGGCGCCAATCACCCCGGCCAGGGCATAGGCCCCGCCGCAGCGCCAGTTGACATTGCCGGCGCGGGCATGGCCGGCCAGCCCGATCAGGGCATTGGCCGCCACCGCCAGCGCCGAGGTGCCGATCGCCAGATGCGGGCTTTTGACCCCGACGACATAGACCATCAGCGGCACCGCCAGGATCGATCCGCCGCCGCCGACCAGCCCGAGGGTAAAGCCGACGGCCACTCCGCTCAGCGCGGCCAGCAGGGCCTGGACGGTGTCGATCACAGCAGGTTGAGCGGCAGCTTGAGGTAGCTGACCCCGTTGGCCTCGGGCTCGGGCAGGTTGCCGGCGCGGATGTTGACCTGGACCGACGGGAGGATCAGCCGCGGCATCGCCAGCGTCGCGTCGCGCGCTTCGCGTCTGGCGACGAAATCGTCCTCGCTCACGCCTTCATGCATCTGGATGTTGGCTTCGCGTTCGGCCGCGATGGTGGTCTCCCAGACGTAATCCTTGCGGTCCGGGGCCTGGTAATCGTGGCACAGGAACACCCGGGTTTCGCCGGGCAGGGCCATCAGCCGGCGGATCGAGCGATAGAGAGTGCGGGCATCGCCGCCGGGAAAGTCGCAGCGGGCGGTGCCGTAGTCGGGCATGAACAGGGTATCGCCGACGAACACCGCATCGCCGATCACATAGGCGAGGCAGGCCGGGGTATGGCCCGGGACGTGGAGCGCGACGGCCGGGATCTCGCCCAGCATGAAGCCCTCGCCGTCCTGCATCAACCGGTCGAACTGCGATCCGTCGGTGGCAAAGCTGGCCGGCTCGTTGAACACCTTGGCGAAGGTCTGCTGGACCGTGGTGATCGCCGCGCCGATCGTCACCGTGCCGCCCAGCCGCTCTTTCAGGAACGGCGCGGCCGAAAGGTGATCGGCGTGGGCATGGGTCTCGAGGATCCAGTCGACCTTGAGCCCCTCGGCCTCGACATAGGCCACCACCGCCTCGGCCGATGCGGTCGAGGTCCGGCCCGAGGCCTGATCGAAATCGAGCACCGAATCGATGATCGCGGCGCGCCTGGTCACCGGATCGTGGACCACGTGGGTGGCGGTGAAGGTCGGCTCGTCGAAGAAGGTCCGGATCACCGGAACCCGGCCCGCCGCGCGGGCCTGTCCGATCTGGTCGATCGCCTGGGCAAGAACGGTGTCGGTCATGGTCTGTCCCCGGGTGAGGTCTGGCGTCCTGCACCGCCACGGTGGGGGCTGTGGCGGCGCAGGACAAGGGGCGGGCGCGTCAGTTGAACGAGGCGCCCGGTTTTACGCCCAGTTTCCTGAAGACCATCGCCGCCGGGCAGAATCCGGTGAAGCTGGCCTGGAACATGTTGAGCCCGGCAAAGGCGGTCAGCCACAGGAAGCCGGGGTGGACCCAGTGCGCCAGCGCCAGGCTGAGCAGCACCACCACGCCGGCAAAGCGGAACACGGCGGAATCGAGAGTCATGGGCCTGTCTCCTTACTTGAAGCGCAGCTTGCGGATGCCGAGCGCGTGGAGCGCGAGCTTTTCGTAGAACGGCTCGCTGGTCCCGCGGCGGATCTTGTGGAGGAAATACTTCTCGAACCCGATCTTGGCGAGGTGGACCCACTTGCCCTCGCTCGACCAGTTGAGGTTGCGCGGCGGAATCTGCGGCTGGGCAACGAAGGCCACCCCGCTGTCGCCGAAGTCGGCCAGGCAGACCGCGTTCCAGGTCGCTTCCTCGCTCGGCTCCTTGCCGTTGATGATCGCCTTGAGGTTGAGCGCGATCGCGGTGACCATCGATTCGATCATGAACCCGGTCTTGGGCACCCCGACCGGCACCGGGGTCGGCCCGATCGGCGGGATCGCCACGCAGACCCCCAGGGAGAAGACGTTCCGGAAGGTCGGGTTGCGCTGGTGCTTGTCGGCCAGGATGAACCCGCGCGGGTTGGTCAGCCCTTCGATCCCGTAGACCGCCGGGACGCCGCGGAAAGCCGGCAGGATCATCGAAAAGCCGAACGGCAGGTCGTGCTCGGCCTTGGTCGAGCCGTCCTCGTTGACCTCGGTGACGTGCATCATGCCTTCTTCGACCTTGCTGATCTTGGCATTGGTGATCCACTTGATGTGGCGATCGCGCATCACGCTTTCGAGCAGGCCCTTGGTATCGCCGACCCCGTCGAGCCCGAGGTGGCCGACATAGGGTTCGGCGGTGACGAAGGTCATCGGCACCTTGTCGCGGATCTTGCGGCGCTTGAGCTCGGTATCGACGATCATCGCGAATTCGTAGGCCGGGCCATAGCACGATGCGCCCTGGGCCGCGCCGATGATCACCGGCTTGGGATCGGCGGCCAGCTTCTCGAACACGTCGGCGGCGTCGCTGGCATGATCGGTCCGGCAGACCGACGAGGTGAAGCCGCTCGGCCCCAGCCCCTCGACCTCGTCAAAGGCCAGGTCGGGCCCGGTGGCGATCACCAGATAGTCATAGGGCTGCGAGGTCCCGTCGTTGAGCTCGATCCGGTTTTCCGCCGGATGAACCCGCTTCGCGCCCACCGAGGTAAAGCCGATCCCCTTCTTCGCCATCACCGGCGGCAGGTGGACCTTGATCGCGTCGGGCTCGCGCCAGCGCACCGCGACCCACGGGTTCGAAGGCACGAACCAGTAGTTGTCGCTGTCGTTGACCACCATGACCTGGGCCTTGCCCTTCACGGCGTCCTGAATCTCGTAGGCGGCGATGGTGCCGCCCAGCCCTGCCCCCAGGACCACGATGACCGGTTGTGTCATTGTCCACTTCCCTTCTGCCCGTTTCGCGCGGTTTCCCGCGGGAAAATCGACTCGGCTCGTTATATGATGCTTGACTAATATTCATTCCAACGCATATAAGCAAGCAGAAATATTGGGGCGGGCCGATTCCCGCCCCCCAGCAAGGGATCCAGGGCAATGTCCTTCTTCGGTTTCGGCAAGGCGAAACACCGCGAACTCACTCCGCGCCAGCTCGACGAGATGCTGCGCACCGGCCGCGCCATGGTGGTCGATGTGCGCGAGGTCGATGAATTCGCCGCCGGGCACATCCCCGGCGCGATCAACATGCCGCTGTCGGGCTTCCGCGCCAGCCAGCTGCCCGATCCGGGCGACAAGCTGCTGGTGCTGAGCTGCGCCGCCGGGCGGCGTTCGGCGATGGCGCTGGAAAAGTGCGCCGCGGCCCAGTCGGCGGTCGATACCCACCTCGCCGGCGGTTTCGGCGCCTGGCGCGCGGCCGGCCTTGCGGTCGAGAACTGAGGAGACTGGGCGATGCGGCGCAAGGGGGCCTGGCTGGGATCGGTCGCGGCGGCAATGCTGCTGGCGGGATCGCTGAGCGGATGCGGCGGCAGTGAGGAAAAGGCTCCGGCCGCGCAGGCCCCGGCCGGCACCCGGTTGGTGCTGCAATTGTCCGAAACCACCGGCTGGCAGGACGTTCCGGCCGAGATCGCGACGCTCAAGGAGGCGCAGGTCTTTGCCCGCATTCCGGGCGTGCTGACCACCCTGGCGGTGCGCGAGGGCGACCTGGTCGGCAAGGGCCAGGTGATCGGCCGGATCGTCGACAACCAGCTGGGCTACCAGGCCGGGGCCTATGGCGCCCAGGCCGCCGCCGCCCAGGCCCAGGTGGTCCAGGCCGAGGCCGAGCTGAAGCGGGTCCAGTACCTTTACGACAAGGGCGTCTATGCCAAGGCCCGGCTTGACCAGGCGGTCGCCGCGCTGGGCACCGCCAGGGCCCAGGTCCGCGCTGCCCAGGCCCAGCAATCGGCGGTCGGCGCGGTCGCCGGGCAGGGTGCGGTGGTGGCCCCGTCAAGTGGGCGGGTGCTGCGGGTGCCGGTTCCGGCCGGGGCTCCGGTCGCGCCGGGCGTGGTGGTCGCGGTGATCACCTCGGGCCCGACGATCCTGCGGCTGCAGATCCCCGAATCGCTGGCCGGCCAGGTCCATCCCGGCTCGCGCGTTTCGACCACCGCGTTCGGTGGCGGGCAAAGCGAGGGCCGGGTGATCAAGGTCTATCCCTCGGTCAGCGCCGGGCAGGTCACGGTCGATGTCGACATGCCGGGGATCGACAACAGCCTGATCGGGCGGCGGATGGCCGCCAAGGTCGAAACCGGCAGCCGCAAGGCGCTGCTGGTGCCCCGCGGCTTTGTCACCACCCGCTTCGGGATCGACTATGTCACGGTCCTGGCGAAGGATGGCAGCGCCACCCAGGTTCCGGTCCAGACCGCGCCGACCGGTGATGCCGGCCAGATCGAACTGCTTTCCGGCGTCGTCGCGGGCGATACCCTGATCGGGCCGGTGCGATGAATCTGGGCATTTCGGGCAAGCTGACCCGGGCGACGATCCAGTCGCCGCTGACCCCGCTGATGCTGCTCGCCGCGGTGATCGTCGGGCTGATCGCCACGATCACCATCCCGCGCGAGGAAGAGCCGCAGATCTCGGTGCCGATGGTCGATATCTCGGTCATGGCGCCCGGCCTGTCCGCGCCCGAGGCGGTCGAACTGGTCGGCAAGCCGCTCGAAACGATCGTCAAGAGCGTCGGCGGGGTCGAGCACGTCTATACCCAGGCCCAGGACAACGGGGTGATGGTCACCGCGCGGTTCCTGGTCGGCTCCGATCCGGAAGACGCCGCGATCCGGATCAACGAACGGATCGGGGCCAATATCGGCCGGATCCCGGTCGGCATTCCCGCGCCGCAGGTCACCGTGCGCGGGATCAGCGACGTGCCGATCGTGGTCCTGACCCTGACCCCGAAACCCGGCGCGCCGGGGCAGTGGAACGACCAGGCGTTGTTCGAACTGGCCGGCAAGCTGCGCACCGAGGTGGCCAAGGTCGACGATGTCGGGCTGACCTTCATTGTCGGCGGCCAGCGCAATGCGTTGCGGGTGGTGCCCGATCCGGCCCGGCTGGCGGCCTATCAGGTGCCGCTGGGCAGCGTGATCGAGGCGGTCAGCCAGGCCAACCGGACCTTCCCGGTCGGCACCGTGCGCGAAGGCGGCCAGGCGGTTTCGGTCACCGCCGGGCAGACCCTGCGCAGCGCCGAGGAACTGGGCCAGCTGACCGTGCGTTCGGCCAGTGGCGCGCCGGTGCTGCTCAAGGACGTCGCCAGCGTGGTCCAGGCCCCGACCGAGGACCAGGCCCGCTCGTGGCGCTGGGCGCGCGGTGAGGGCGATAAGGGCGAATGGTCGATGGCCCCGGCGGTCAGCCTGGCGATCGCCAAGCGGTCCGGGGCCAATGCGGTGACCGTATCGGAAAGCGTGGTCGAACGGGTCGAGGCGCTGGAAGGCAGCCTGATCCCCGCCAGCGTGCAGGTCTCGGTGACCCGCAACTATGGCGAGACCGCCAACGAAAAGGCCAACGAGCTGATCTTCCACCTGGGCCTGGCGACCATTTCGATCGTCCTCTTGATCGGCTTCGCGATCGGCTGGCGCGAGGCGGCGGTAACCGCAATCGTCATTCCGACCACCATCATGCTGACCATGTTCGCTTCGAAGATCATGGGCTTCACGATCAACCGGGTCAGCCTGTTCGCGCTGATCTTCTCGATCGGGATCCTGGTCGACGATGCGATCGTGATGATCGAGAACATCGCCCGGCACTGGGCCATGGCGGATGGTCGCAGCCGGATCGACGCGGCGGTCGATGCCGTGGCCGAAGTCGGCAACCCGACCATCGT
>CAZNII010000061.1:0-2918 GCA_964573075.1 uncultured Novosphingobium sp.
CGATCGACGGGATCGGCCCGGCGGTGGTCGAAGCGCTGGGGGATTTCTTCCACGAGCCGCACAATGTCGCGGTGTGGGAGGATCTGCTCTCCGAAGTCTCGCCGCCGCCCTATGTGGTGGAGACCAGGGACAGCGCGGTGGCCGGCAAGACCGTGGTCTTTACCGGCGCGCTCGAAACGATGAGCCGCGACGAGGCCAAGGCCCAGGCCGAGCGGCTCGGCGCGCGGGCGGCTGGGTCGGTTTCGGCCAAGACCGACCTGGTGGTGGCCGGGCCGGGCGCGGGCAGCAAGCTCAAGAAAGCGCAGGAACTGGGGATCGAAGTGATCGACGAGGCCGCCTGGGCAGAAATCGTCAGGGCGGCCGGCTAATCCCCGATCCCGTCGGCCCAGTCCATTGCATGGCCGGTCTGGCAGATCCGCTCATAGAGTTCGCGGTTCTCGGTGATCCACAGCATGCCCTGCATGTCTTCCTGCTCTAGCGGGGTTTCGAATCGCAGGCCGCATTCCGCGCCGCGGCACCACATCACCGTGGCGAACAGGCGCAGTTCGTGAAACACCAGCTGGGCGCCCTGGCGCTCGGCCAGCGGGCGATCAATCCTCAGGCGCGCGCCGGTGGCCGAGATATCGTCGATCAGGCAGCGGCGGGTCTCGTGGGTCAGCACCAATGAAGCTGGCGCGCCGAGCCGGAGCCGGTTGAAATGCCGGCTGCCTGGCCGACCGGAAGGTGAGGACTGCAAACCCATGACCGTGACCTTAGCCGGATCGGGTTAAGTTTTTGCATATCAACCAAGGCATTAACCACTTCCGGCAAGCAGTACTTCACCAGACCCGCTTAACCGATCCAAACCATATTGCATCGCGAACAGGAGCCAGGGCGATGAAGAAGCTGATCAAGACCGTGCTTGGGGATACCCGCGGCACTGCCGGAGTCGAACTGGGCGCGATCTTCGCGCTGATTTCGGTCGCCATCCTCGGCGCACTCACCGGACTAAGCGAGGGCGTGGTTTCTAGCTACAACGACACCGCCGCCAAGGTTGCCCAGGCCAGCCGCTGATCGGCTTTCGCGCTACGAGTGTTCCTGCGCCAGCGAGGTTGGCGCACCGGTTCGCCGTACCGCCACGATCAGCACGCCAATCAACGCAATTATCGTGCCGACGATCATCCGCGTGTCGAATTCGTCGCCGGTAAAGGCCACCCCCAAGGCGATCGTGCCAAGTGGGGTGATCAGGGTCAGCGGGGTCAGGAGATTGGCCTCGTACCGCTGGATCAGCACGAAATAGGCTGTATGCGCCACCACCGAGACTACCAATGCGGAAAACAGCAGCGCGGCCACGAACGGCCAGCCGGCAATCGCGGCGTTGTGCCAGCGGTCCAGTTCGGTCGCCACGCTCAGCGGGGCGAGTAGGACCAGCCCGGTCATCCCGACCCAGGCCTGGAAGCGCAACGGTGCGATCACATCCATCTGTTTCATCAGCACCGATCCGAGCGCGCCGGCAAAGGCCGCAGCCAGGACGTAAAGCATCCCCGCAGAAATCGCGAAGCCGGGCTTCCACACCACCAGCACCGTTCCCGCCAGGCTCAGCGTGATCCCAAGTGCGCGGCGCCAGCGAATCCGCTCGCCCAGCATCAGGATCGAAAGCAAGGTGGTGAAGGGCACCCCGGTTTGCGCGATGATCGCTGCGGCCGAGGGAGAAACGCTCTGCAAGCCAATGAATAGCAAGGCAAAACTGCCACCGCCCAGCAGCAGTCCGATCAGCAGCACCCGCCAGGCCGGGCGGGGCATCGGTCGCAGCCAGGGCAGGGTGACCAGCAGCACCAAGGCAAAGCGCAATCCGGCATAGAACAGCGGCGGCACGTGCCACATGCCGACCACCACCTTGCTGACCACGTTGTTGACCGACCAGACCAGGCAGACGGCGACCAGAATGGCGAAATCGCGCAGCGTCATCGGCGCGTCACCAGCCGCGCGACCATTCGGGCAGTGCGCCCGCGCGACTGGCGCGGCCCGCGCCGCTGCCGCGCTTGCGCAGCCACAGGATCGACCAGTCGCCATTGACCTTACGCGCGGCGATCCTGAGGCCGGCCGCACGGCAGGCGCGGCGCACCTGGGCTTCCTGGCTTTCGAGCAGCCCGGCCAGCAGCAGGTGCCCGCCCGGAACCAGCGATCTGGCGAAATGCGGGGCGAGATGGATCAGCGGGCCAGCCAGGATATTGGCAATGATCAGGTCATAGGGCCCGCGGGCCTTGAGCAGCGGATGCTCCATCCCGTCGGCCACCAGCATGGTCAGCTCACCGAGCCGCGCGCCCATGGCAATGCCGTTGGCGCGGGCATTGTCCTCGACCACGCCGACGCAGACCGCGTCGATATCACTGGCGGTGGCAAGGGCATGCGGCCACAGATGCAGCGCGGCAAAGGCCAGCAGCCCGGTGCCGGTGCCGATATCGGCCAGATTGCGTACCACCAGCCCGCGCGCCTTCATCTCGCCCAGCATTTCCAGACAACCGGCAGTGGTGGCGTGCTGGCCGGTGCCAAAGGCCTGGCTGGCGGGAATGGCGAAGTCGCGCACGCCGGGCTGCGCCAGCGGCGGATGCTCGGGCGTGTGGACATGGAACCGCCCGGCGCGGATCGGTTCAAGGCCCTGCTGGCTGTGGGTCAGCCAATCGACCTCGGGCAGCTTTTCCTCAACCAGCCGGGGCGCCTTGCCCCTGAACAGCGCCGTGATCGCGGCCTTGTCGGCCTTGCTCGGCTTGCGTCCCAGCCAGGCTTCGAGCTGCCAGTCCTCGGGCCGGTCCTCGGCGATCTCGCTGCCCGACAGGACGATTTCCGCATCCCAGTCGAGCGCATCCTCATGGGCCAGCAGCGCCGCCTCGATAACCCCGCGCGGGGCGAGGGCGGTGAGTTTCCAGGCCTGGCTCATT
>CAZNII010000061.1:3018-16269 GCA_964573075.1 uncultured Novosphingobium sp.
GCCCCATTGGCATCGAGTACCGCGCCGGTCATGCTTTCGGGCGCGTCGAGCGCGCAGAATACGGCCATGGCGGCGATTTCATCGGGCGTGGCGACCCGGCCGAGCGGAATGTCGGCCAGAAGACCCGGGCCGCCCCGGCTGGCGAGGTAGTCCCCGGCCATCGCGGTGTCGGTAAAGCCCGGGCAGATCGCATAGCTCATGATGCCCTTGATCGCATATTGCCGGGCGATCGTCTTATGCATTGCGATCATGCCGCCTTTAGCCGCGGCATAGTGCCAATGATCGGGCGAATCCCCGCGATAGGCGGCGCGGCTGGCAATATGGACGATCCGTCCGCTCCGCTCGCCCGCCAGCCAGTGCTTGACTGCAAACCGCGAAAGCTCGGCTGCAGCGGTCAGGTTGATCCGCAGCGCATCTTCCCAGTTGTCGAGCCATTCGATGTCGGACAGCGCGATCGGGTTGGCGGCGAATTGCCCGGCGTTGTTGACCAGCAGGTCGATCCGCCCCCCGGCCCGGTCGAGCGCTTCGTCCCAGATCGCCGAGGGAGCGGTCGGGTCGGTCAGGTCGGCGGCAATGGTCGAGGGATCGACCGCACGGGTGGCATGGCCGATCACCTGTACGCCCCGGGCCCGCAGCGCCTGGGCAATCGCCGCGCCGATCCCGCGCGAGGAACCGGTGACAAGAGCGGTGAGGGGGGTGTCGGCCTGGGTCATGGCCCATGCTCTATGCGGCTTTGCGCCGGATGGGAATCGCGATTGCTGGATTTTCGACCTTTAGCCGGCTTGCACGCCCCCGCGTTTTGACTATGGGGAGTTGCGCGAAGGGGCTTTCCGGCCCCGCCACGAACCCAAGGGGAAGTGCCGCAGATGGCTGCCACGAAGAACCGTCCGATCGCTCCGCACATGCAGGTGTGGCGCTGGGGACCGGCGATGCTGGTCTCGATCCTTCACCGCATTTCCGGCAATGGCCTGGCGCTGGTCGGGATGGTGGTGCTGCTCTACTGGCTGGGTTCGCTCTCGGCCGGGCCGCAGGCCTATGAGGCATTCCTGGTCCATGCCTCGGCCTGGTACGGCAAGGTCGTGCTGGTCGGGCTGACCTGGGCCTTTTTCAACCACATGGCTTCGGGGATCCGCCACTTCGTGCTCGATATCGGCGCGGGCTTCGAACTCAAGAGCAATGCCGCATGGTCGGTCTTCACTCCGCTTAGCGCCGTGGCGCTGACGGTGCTGACCTGGGCCGCGATCCTGCTGAAATAAGGAACAGCGACGATGGGCAACGGAACCTCGATCGGGCGGGTGCGCGGGCACGGCTCGGCGCATTCGGGAACGCACCACTGGCTGCTGCAGCGCTATACCGCCGCCGGCAATCTGGTGCTGGGGCTGTGGCTGGTGTTCTCGCTGGTCACGCTGGAAAACTACCAGTTCGAAACCGTCGCGACCTGGGCTTCGCGCCCGGTGGCGGCGCTGGCGCTGGCGCTGTTCGTGATCAGCACCTTCTGGCACGCCCGGCTGGGGGTGCAGGTGGTGATCGAGGATTACGTCAAGGATCCGGCCAACAAGGTTGCGGCCACGGTCCTGCTGAACCTGATCACATTTGCCGCCATTGCTGCGGGGCTGTTCTTCCTCGCCCGGCTGCAGATCGTCGGGACCGCCACGTCCATTACCGGGGGGATGGTCAAGTCCGCCCTGCAACAAATGATGGGAGGCCGCTGACATGGCCGATGCCGCCACCAAGCCTGCCTACAAGATCATCGACCACACCTACGATACGGTTGTCGTCGGCGCCGGGGGCTCGGGCCTGCGCGCCACCATGGGCAGCGCCGAAGCGGGCCTGAAGACCGCCTGCATTACCAAGGTGTTCCCCACCCGCAGCCACACTGTCGCGGCGCAGGGCGGGATCGCCGCTTCCTTGAAGAACAACAGCCCGGACCACTGGACCTGGCACATGTTCGATACGGTCAAGGGATCGGACTGGCTGGGCGATCAGGACGCGATCGAATACCTCGTGCGCGAAGCGCCGCAGGCGATCCTCGAGCTGGAACACGCCGGGATGCCGTTCAGCCGCAACGATGACGGCACGATCTATCAGCGCCCGTTCGGCGGGCACATGCAGAACATGGGCGAAGGCCCGCCGGTGCAGCGCACCTGCGCGGCGGCTGACCGGACCGGCCACGCGCTGCTCCATACGCTCTACCAGCAGAGCCTGAAGTACGATGCGGACTTCTTCATCGAATACTTCGCGATCGACCTGATCATGGACGGCGGCCAGTGCGTGGGCGTGATCGCGCTGTGCCTCGACGATGGCACGATCCACCGCTTCCGCAGCCACGCCGTGGTCCTGGCGACCGGCGGCTATGGCCGTTCGTACTACACCTGCACCAGCGCCCATACCTGCACCGGCGACGGCGGCGGGATGGTGCTGCGCGCCGGCCTGCCCTTGCAGGACATGGAATTCGTCCAGTTCCACCCGACCGGAATCTATGGCGCGGGCGTGCTGATCACCGAAGGCGCGCGGGGCGAGGGCGGTTACCTGACCAATTCCGAAGGCGAACGCTTCATGGAGCGCTATGCCCCCTCGGCCAAGGACCTTGCCAGCCGCGACGTGGTTTCGCGCTCGATGGCGCTGGAAATCCGCGAAGGCCGCGGCGTCGGTCCGAACAAGGACCACATCTACCTGCACCTCGATCACATCGATCCCAAGGTGCTGGCGGCGCGCCTGCCCGGGATCACCGAAAGCGGCAAGATCTTTGCTGGTGTGGACCTGACCCGTCAGCCGCTGCCCGTGGTGCCGACCGTGCACTACAACATGGGCGGCATCCCGACTAATTATCACGGCGAAGTCGTCACCATCGGCGCCGATGGCAATCCGGAAACGGTTGTCCCCGGCCTGTTCGCGGTGGGCGAGGCGGCCTGCGTTTCGGTCCACGGTGCCAACCGCCTGGGCTCGAACTCGCTGACCGACCTGGTGGTCTTCGGCCGCGCCACCGGCCTGCGGCTCAAGGCACTGATCAAGCCCGGCACGGCCCATGCCGATCTGCCCAAGGACTCGGCCGACCTCGCGCTGACCCGGCTTGACCATTTCCGCCACGCCAGCGGCAGCTCGCCCACGGCCGAAGTGCGCGTCGAAATGCAGCGCTGCATGAGCAAGCACGCCGCGGTGTTCCGCACCGACGAACTGATGGCCGAAGGCAAGGTCGAACTCGCCAAGATCTATCAGCGGATGCAGGACATCCACGTTTCCGACCGCGGCCTGATCTGGAACTCGGACCTGGTCGAGACGATGGAGCTCGACAACCTGATCAGCCAGGCCACCGTCACGCTGCACGGCGCGCACAACCGCAAGGAAAGCCGCGGCGCCCACGCCCACGAGGATTTCCCCGAGCGCGACGACAAGAACTGGATGAAGCACACCGCCGCCTGGTTCGAAGGCTGGGGTGGCAAGTGCGGCAACGTGAAGCTCGATTACCGCCCGGTGCACGAATACACGCTTACCGACGATGTCGAGTACATCAAGCCGAAGAAGCGGGTGTATTGAGGGCGCTGCCCGCGTGGACAAGATCAAGGGCCGGGGCGGCGACGCTCCGGCCTTTTGCTATCTTGTCTGCCCAAATAAGTGCCTGAACCGAATTGCCAAAGGGAATTACGAGGGCAGTCCCCCGAATTCAGCCGGCACGGCGCCAATTTCAGGCTCGAATTCCAGCCGCGCAGGTGCAATATCGGCGGTGCGATGACCGAGCCTGTGAAACCCCGCACTGTCACAATTCCGTGCCTCAGCATTTCATCGTTTGGCCCTGGTGCGTTCGGGACGATCGTCAGGACAACTCGGTTTGGCGTCGAGGACGTCTTTCTTGTCGCGCACAGCGTCGATGAACTGAAGCAGATGATGGCCGCATCGCCGGGACTCTTCGGCTCGATCAAGCTGGAGCTTTCGAGGGGCGATTAGCCGGATTGGGCGCGCCGGGGCCGGCTGCAGGTGTACCCTTCCTGGCCTCAGGCCACCGTCACGCTGCCGTTCTTGCGCAGCCGTCCCAGCAACAGCGGAACGAAGCCGAGCAGGATGCCGCCGACCCCGATCGCATTGGTCTTCGTATCGAGCTCGGTCATCGAATAGAACCCGACGAAGATCATGAACAGGGTCGAGAGCCCGGGCCAGATCACGTGGGTCAGCGCGTCCATCGGTTTGCCCTTGATCATCGCGCGGTAGTGCCAGACCGAGGCGGCACCGGCGATGCTCATGTAGAAGCAGATCTGCAGCCCGATCGCGGTCAGCGAGGTGTTGAGGATGTCCTCAACCGCCGGCAGGTACGAGAAGCCGAGCAGCAGCGCCAGGCCCAGCACCCAGATCACTGCGGTGGCAATCACCGGCGTCTTCCATTCGGGGTGGACCCGGGCGTAACGCGGGTGGAGCATGTCGGCCCGGCTCATCGAGAACAGCGAGCGGGTGAAGCACAGGATCTGGGTTTCGATCGTGCCGATCGTCGAAAGGATGGTCGAAACCACCGCCAGATAGCCCCACGGCTGCGGGAACAGCTTGTCGGCCACGGCAAACAGCACGTTGGTATCGGCCGCAGCGATTTCCTCGTCGGTCAGCACGATCAGCACCACGGTCAGCATGATGATGAAGAACACGATCAGGTTGATCATCGACCAGAAGGCCCCGCGCCCGGCCGGTTGCGGCTCGCCATCGACGGTTTCCTCACCCAGGTTCATGGTCACGTCCCAGCCCCAGTAGAAGAAGATCGCGACGAGCGCGCCGGCCACGAAGGTGTCGGTGGTGAACGAGGTGGGCGAGAACCAGCTGACGCTGGGCACGTGAGCCGGCTGGCCCCAGAAATACCAGATCCCGGCGATGATGATGGCAAAGACGATTGCGGTCTCGACGATCGTGAACAGGATCTGGGCAAAGCTGGCGTGCTTGATCCCCTTGCCGACCACGGCAGAGATCAGGGTCAGCCACAGCGCGGCAGTGGCAGTGACCCAGCCGGTGCTTTCGACATGATCGGGCGAAACGATCTTGAGCGTGGCCTGAGCGGCGGGAACCGTGGCGGTGACCATGAACACCACCGAGGCGACGATCAGCCCCCAGCCCGAGAAGAACCCCCAGGTCGGGCCGAACACCCTGCTGACCCAGGCAAAACTGGCCCCGGCATCGGGGGCCATCCTGTTGAGGTTGATGAAAGCCAGCATCATGCCGAACATGATCAGCCCGCAATAGAGGATCGAGCCGACCGAGAGCACGCCTACCGTGCCAACGATCAGCGCGGTGGTGGCGGCGATCGAATAGGCCGGGGCCGTGCCCGCGATGCCCATGATCACCGATTCGATAACGCCCAGTGCCCCTTTGTGGAGGCCGTTGTGTTCAGCCATGGCGACCCGTCCCCCGTCTGCTCCCGTGTGAATTGAAGAGGATGGCGCAGGCAGGGCAAGAGGCAAGAGCCATAATGCAGGCCGCGAGTTATCGGAAAGGCCGATAGCTGGTCACAAGATCGGTTTCGCGCATTCACTTGGCGTTCATGTCTACAACCGTAGTCGATTACAGGCGTAAACGATAAGGTGCGAGAATGGCCGCAGAGCCTGACGCGGGAGAACGGATCACCGAGGCCGAGCAGGCAGTGATGGAAGCGCTGTGGGCCCGCTCGCCGTTGACTGCCGGCGAAGTAGCCGATGCCGTCGCTCCGCAGCGCGGCTGGGGGCTGGCCACGGTCAAGACCCTGCTGTCCCGATTGGTTGCCAAGCAGGCGGTGCTGACCGAGCCCGATGGCAAGCGCTTTCTCTACTCCCCCCGGGTTGCCCGGGCCGACTATGCCGCCGGCGAATCCCGCCGGCTGGTCGAGCGGTTGTTCGGCGGCTCGGCTGCCGGGTTGTTCGCGCAGCTGGCCGAGGCCGAGGCGCTGAGCGAGGCGGATATCGCGCAGATCGAGGCGCTCTTGAAGGAGCTGCGCAAATGAGCTGGCTGGTCGATACCCTGATCGCCACCGGGGCGCTGATCGCGGTGGTGCTGCTGTTGCGCCGCCCCGTGGCGCGCTGGTTCGGGCCGGGCATGGCCTATGCCCTGTGGGCCCTGCCGCTGCTGCGGCTGGCGCTGCCGCCGCTGACCTTGCCGGCCGAACCGGCCGTTTCCGCTCCCTCAACTGTGACGGTGCTGGCCGGTGATGCCCCGGCCGCCGTCGCGCCGGACCCCGGCCTGGCCGACATCGTCTGGACATTCGCCCCTTTGTTCCAGGCGGTGTGGCTGGCCGGGGTCTTGGCTTTCCTGATCTGGCGCGCCTGGGGCTATCGCGCGATGCGCCGCAGTCTGCTGGCCAATGCCGTCGGCGTGGGCGAGGCTCAGGGCGTGCGGCTGATCGAAAGCCCGGCGGCGCGCGGGCCGGTGGCCTTCGGAATCTTCGATCCGGTCGTAGCCCTGCCGTCCGGCTTCATGGCCGCCATGCCGCCGCGCGAGCGCGATCTGGCGATTGCGCACGAGCTTGAACACCACAACGGGCGCGATCTGGCAGTCAACATCGCGGTGCAGCCGCTGCTGGCGCTGCACTGGTTCAACCCGCTGGCCTGGTTGGCCTGGCGGGCGTTGCGCCGCGATCAGGAAGCGGCCTGCGACGCGCGGGTTCTTGCTGCCCGCGAACCGGCCACGCGCGAGGCCTATGGCCGGCTGATTGCTGCCTTTGCCCGCGATCCCGCCCCCGCGCTGGCCAGTCCGCTGGCCTGCCCGATCCTTCACGAGAAAAGCATCATCCATCGCCTGAGGAGCCTGACCATGTCCGAACCCACCCCGCGCCGCCAACTCGCCGGCCGTATGCTGATCGGCGCCGCCGCGCTGGCCCTGCCGCTGACCGCGACGATCACCCATGCCGCCGGCGATCCCGCGGCGCCGCCGGCACCGCCTGCCGCGCCCGGCAAGGTCGAACAGCGCCAGGTCAGGAAGATCGTGATCGTGGATAATCCGGATGGCAGCACGATTGACGATGCCACGCTCCACACCCGGACCGTGGAACGCAACGGCAAGACGATTGTCCTCAAGACCAGGACCCCGCTGAGCGATGCCGAGGCCGAGGAGCGGATCGCCAAGGCCGAAGCCAGCATGGGTCAGGTCGAGGCGATGAGCTGGACCGATGACGAAGCCAGCGAAGAACCGGGCAAGACCCACGTGACGCGCCAGGTAGTGGTGGTCAGGCATGGCGAAGGGACAGAGCACGCAGGGCACGCCCCGGGCGAACATCGCGAGGTGCGGACCATGGTGATGACTCACGACGGTCCGGTTTCGGGTACACCGGGCGTCCACATCCAGCAATTCGCCACCGCGAATTGCGGAGCCGGACAGCCGGTCACTGCACAGGCTTCGCAAAGCGCCGACGGCAAGCAGCGCAATGCCCATGTCGTGATCTGCGCCCATGATGGCGACAAGGCCGGAACCCTCGTCGGTCTGCGCCGCGCGCGCGACAAGGTTGCCGCCGATCCCAAGTTGCCAGCCGATCTGAAGTCCGAGGTGCTGAAGCAGCTCGACGCGGAAATCGCGAAGTTCGAAAAGCAGGGTTGAGGCCTGCGGGAAGGGCGCCCTCAGCCGCGGGCGTCCTCCTTCACCATTACCGCGGCTTTCTCCGCGATCATGATGGTCGGTGCGTTGGTGTTGCCGCTGGTCACGGTCGGCATCACCGAGGCATCGACGATCCGCAAGCGATCGATCCCGCGCAGCCGCAGCTGGGCATCGACCACCGCCATGGAATCGCTGTCCGGACCCATCTTGCAGGTCCCGACCGGGTGGTACTGGGTATCGGCGCGGTTGCGGATGTCTTCTTCCATCGCCGCAGTGTCGTTGCGGTCGATCGCATAGAACATCTCGCCCCGCACCGCGTCGAACGGGGCGGATTCCATGATCGACTGCTGGATCTGCCCGCCCTTCAACAGCACCGCCATGTCGCGCTCGTCGCTGAGGAACTGCGGGTCGATCAGCGGCGCATCGCGCGGATCTCGGCTGGCGAGGGCAACAGTGCCGCGGCTGTAGGGGCGCAGCAGATCGACATGGCATGACAGGCCGTGACCGAGGTGCATCTTGCGGGCGTGGTCGTCGACGATCGCCAGCACCATCAGCAATTGCAGGTCGGGCGCGACCACGTCGGGCGCGCTCTTCACGAAAGCGCCCGAACAGACGAACGGGCTGGTGATCAGCCCGGTACGCCGGCTGCGCCACTCGAGGATCGCCTTGAGGAAGGCGAGCCCGCCACGGATCGAGACCCCAAAGGTGTCGGGGCGCGGCTTGATCTTCCAGCTCTGCACATAGTCGATGTGGTCCTGCAGGTTCTTGCCGACCCCGGGCAGGTCGCGGACCACCTCGATCCCGTGCGCGGCGAGTTCGGCACCTGCGCCGATCCCCGAAAGCATCAGCAGCTGCGGCGTGCCGAAGGCGCCGCCCGAAAGGATCACCTCGCGCCGGGCGCGGACCTGGCGCAGGTTGCCGCCCTGTTCGAATTCCACTCCGCGCGCCGCGCCGTCCTCGATCACCACCCGGTGGCTCAGCGCCCCGGTCTTTACCGTCAGGTTGGGTCGCGAGAGGTTGGGGGTGAGATAGGCCTTGGCCGCGCTGCACCGCTCGCCGTTCTTCTGCGTCGCCTGATAGTGGAAAGTGCCGTCCTGCATCTCGCCGTTGTAATCGTCGTTGCGGCGGATCTGGTGCTGTTCGGCCGCTTCGATGAACAGGTCGGCCAGCGGGCTCTGGTGGTTGGGATAGGTGACGTTGAGCGGGCCGCCCTGGCCATGCCATTCGTTGTCGATCTGCTCGTTGTGCTCGGCCTTCTTGAAGTAGGGGAGGCAGTCGTCATAGGACCAGCCGGGATTGCCCAGGCTGGCCCAGTGGTCATAGTCCCAGCGGTTGCCGCGGACATAGAGCATGGCGTTGATCGAGCTCGACCCGCCCAGCACCCGCCCGCGCGGCTGATAACCGCGGCGCCCGTTGAGGCCCGGCTGGGGCACGGTTTCGTAGGCATAGTTGTTGAGCTTGGTCGGCATCATTGCCACCGCGCCGACCGGGGCCTGGACGATCGCGCTCTGGTCCGATCCGCCAGCCTCGAGCAGGCAGACCGTCACCGCCGGATCCTCGCTCAGCCGCCCGGCCATCACGCAGCCACCCGAACCACCGCCGACGATCACATAGTCGAACTCTTCCATCGCGGGTCCCCTCCGTCTTGCTGTTCAGCGCCAGACCAGCCGCTCGGCGGTCAGATCGGCCACCGACCTTGCCCCCATCAGCTTCATCCCGCGCTCGATCTCGTCCTTGAGAATGCCGATTGCGCGTTCGACGCCATCCTGCCCGGCGGCGGCGAGCGCGTAAAGGTAAAGCCGCCCGCCCGAGGCTGCGGTAGCCCCGGCGCAGAGGCTCTTCATCACGTGGGTTCCGCGCCGCACCCCGCCATCGCAGATGATCTCGATCCGCCCGCCGACCGCATCGACGATCGCCGGCAACTGGTCGAACGGCGAGCGGCTGCCATCAAGCTGGCGCCCGCCGTGGTTGGAAATCATGATCGCGTCGATCCCCATGTCCGCCGCGCGGCGCGCATCGGCGACGCTCATCACGCCCTTGAGCGCAAACTTCCCGCCCCAGTCATCGCGCAGCTGCTCCGCCATCTTCCAGTCCATCGTCTGGTCGAGCATGGTGTTGAAATAGCCGGCGATCGAGATCGCCTCGCCGGTGCCTTCGCGGACATGGGTGTCCAGGTTGGGCAGGGCGAACTTCTCGCGGAAGACATAGTCCAATGCCCAGCGCGGCTTCAGCGCATAGGACAGCGCCGAAGACAACGTGAACTTCGGCGGCGAGGTAAACCCGGAGCGGGCGCAGCGCTCGCGCTTGCCCGAAACGATCGTATCCACCGTCAGTGCGATCGCATCGAACTTTGCCGCCTGGCAACGCTCGATCATGCTGCGGTTGAGGCCGCGGTCCTTGTGGTAATAGAACTGGAACATCTTGGGGCTGGAAATCATCGCCCCGATTTCCTCGATCGAGACGGTCGCCAGGCTGGAAATCCCGCACCACAGCCCGAACTTCTCCGCCGCACGGGCGACGGCACGCTCACCCTGCCAATGGAACACCCGCTGCAGCGCGGTGGGGGAAAGGACCAGCGGCAGCGCCGACTTGCGCCCCAGGATCGTGCAGCTGGTGTCGATCTCGCCCACCCCGGCCAGCACGTCGGGGACCAGATCGGCGCTGGCGAAGGCGGCGGTGTTGCGCTGCCTGGTCAGCTCGTCGTCGGCCGCGCCGTCGATATAGTCGAACACCGGCCAGGGCAGGCGCTGCTTCGCGAGGCTGCGGAAGTCGTCGATGTTGTGGCAATCGGTCAGGCGCATGTCTGGCGGTTAAACCAAGCAAGGCCCCCCGGCAATCACCGCATCAGCGCGTCGCAGACCGTATCGTCGGCGCTCTGCATGCCCTTGCGCAGCCATTCCATCCGCTGGGCGCTGGTCCCGTGAGTGAAGGCTTCGGGATTGGCCCGGCGCCCGGCATTGCGCATCAGCGTATCGTCACCGATCGCGGCGGCGGCATTGAGCCCGCTTTCCATGTCGCCGGCCTCCAGCCGGTCACGGTTCTTGGCGGCCCATACCCCGGCATAGCAATCGGCCTGCAGCTCAAGCCGCACCGACAGGGCATTGGCGCGCTGCGGGTTCTGCGATTGCAGGCTGCGGATCTGGTCGGAAATCCCGGTCAGCTTCTGGATGTGGTGGCCATATTCGTGGGCGATCACATAATCGCGCGCGAACTTGCCGCGCGCGCCCAGTTCCTGGTCCATCTGCGCGAAGAAATCGGTGTCGAGGTAGATCCCCTGATCCTGCGGACAATAGAACGGACCCATCGCGCTTTGGGCGGTGCCGCAGCCGGAACTGCCCATCTGCGAATAGAACACCAGCTTGGGCGCCTGGAAGGGAATCCCCGCCGCCGCGAACACCGGCTGCCAGGTCTTGTTGAGCGAGGACAGGGCATTGCACATCTGCAGGCTGTTGGCATCGACCCGGCACGAATCGCCAACGCCTTCGCCGCTTGGGGCAGGGGCCTGCTGTTGCGGACCCTGAACCTGTTCCAATCCGCCGATCATCTGGCCCGGATCGACCCCGAAGACCAGCGCCGCAATCAGCGCGATCACCAGCGTTCCGCAGCCCACCTGGCCGCCGCGCCCGCCGGGAAGGCGAGGGCCGCCGCCACGCTGGTCTTCCACCTGGATCGCATTGGGATCGAATTCATCAAGACGCATCGCGGACCCTCCTGAGCGGGCTGGACAAACCGTGGTCCAGCCGCAATGGGGCCGCACTATAGACAAATCCTCTAGCGGTTGGAGTCGGGAATGTCCTTGTCGGGAAAACGCGCGCTGATAACGGGTTCGACTTCGGGGATCGGGCTGGCCGTGGCCCGTTCGCTGGCCGCCGAAGGGGCCGAGGTGGTGCTGTCCGGCTTTGGCGATGAGGCAACGATCGCCGCGCTCTGCGCCGAACTGAAGGCGATCCACGTTCCCGCCGACCTTTCCAGCCGCGCCGGGGTCGAGGCGCTGATGGCCGGGGCCGGGCCGATCGACATCCTGGTCAACAATGCGGGGATGCAGCACGTTGCCCCGGTCGAGGAATTCCCGGTCGACAAGTGGGACATGATCATCGCCCTCAACCTGACCGCTGCCTTCGATGCCTGCCGGCTGGCGATCCCGCACATGAAGGCGGCCGGGTGGGGCCGGATCATCAACACCGCCAGCGCCCACGCGCTGACCGCCTCACCCTACAAGGCGGCCTATGTTGCGGCCAAGCACGGGCTATCCGGTCTGACCAAGACGCTGGCGCTGGAGTTGGCGACCCACAACATCACCGCGAACTGCATCTGCCCGGGCTATGTCTGGACTCCGCTGGTGGAAAACCAGATCCCGGACACGATGGCGGCGCGCGGGATGACCCGCGAACAGGTGATCAATGACGTGATGCTGGTGCGCCAGCCGACCCGCAAGTTCGTTCAGCCTTCGGACATCGGCGAAATGGCTGTGTTCCTGTGCCGTGACGCAGCCGCCAACATCACCGGTACCAACATCAGCATGGACGGCGGCTGGACCGCCGAATAGCCCAGTCAGGTGTAACATTCCTGCCACCGCCCGCGCCAATCGGCACGAGGCGCGTGCAGGCGCTTGCCGCTCTGCCCCATTCGCGGGATAAGGGCGGCGATGAAGCGTTTTTGGCAAGCGATGAACTGCCTGATTGCCCTGCTGCTGGCGGGGGCCATGGCAGTTCAGCCGCTTGCCGCCGCAAAGAAGCCGAACAAGGCCCGGATCGAGCTGGAGGGCCAACTACGCGCCCATATCACCGAACTGGCCAGCGATGCCTATGACGGGCGCGAGCCGGGTACCGATGGCGAGGCCAAGACCTTGCGCTATCTGGGCAAGCAGTGGTTCGATATCGGGCTGGTTTCAGGCACCAACGATCCCGCCAATCCCTGGTTCGCCCCGGTTGCGATCATCGCGCGCGAGCCCGATGCCGGCCGGGCCGTGTTCACCCGCAAGGGCAAGCGCGTGTTCGTGCCCTCGAACGCGGTGCTGGTGCTGACTTCGGGCAAGCGTGGTCTGGTTGAGAATGCGCCGGTTCTGTTCATCGGCAAGGGCGCGGCGATCCCGCCCCGGGCCGAACTGGCCGGGCGGGTTGCCCTGCTGCTCGATGGCGGTGTGGACAATTCCGATCGCCAGAATGCCTTGCTCAAGGGCGGGGCATCGGCGGTGATCACCGTCCTTGATGGCGAACGCAGCCTTGAAAACGTCGCCGCCTATCGCAGCCGCAAGGGCTATGCCCTGGCCAGCGACAAGCTGGGCGGAGATATCGAGGCCTTTGTCACCCCGGCTGCGCTCAACGGCGCGCTGGTTGGAACCGGGCTCGACCTGGCAAAGCTTCAGACCCAGGCCGCCAGGCCCGATTTCGCGGCGAAAACGATCGACCTTGCGGTCTCGCTTGAGGCGACCACCCGCGAAACCCGGATCAAGACCCACAACCTGATCGGCAAGCTGCCGGGCAAGCGGCCCGAACTGGGCGCGGTGCTGCTGCTGGCGCACTGGGACCATTTCGGCGAATGCGCCGAGGCCCCGGCCGAGGACCTGATCTGCAACGGGGCGGTCGACAATGCCAGCGGCGTGGCGGTGCTGACCGAAGTGGCGCGGCGGCTGGCCAAGGGACCACAGCCCGATCGCGATATCTATTTCCTGGCGACGACGGCCGAGGAAATCGGATTTCTGGGGGTGGAGGCTTTTGCCGA
>CAZNII010000062.1:0-1883 GCA_964573075.1 uncultured Novosphingobium sp.
GCCGAAACCGTCCACCCGCTGTTCGCCACCCGGGGCGTCCCCGGCACCCACGATGTGGCGCTGGGGCTGGACCTGCTGGCCGCGCTGGAAAGGGGCGAGGCCGCGCCGCTGCCGCGCTTCGACAAGGCGGCGGACGACCGCGCCCCGCAGGACAGCTGGCCGCTCGCCCCGGCCGCCACGCAGGTTCTGCTGTTCGAAGGCTGGTGCCTCGGCGCGCGGCCCCAGTCCGATGTCGGCCAGCCGGTCAACGCGCTCGAAGCCGGGGAAGACCCGGACGGGGTCTGGCGGCGCCACGCCAATGCCGCACTGGCCGGGGATTACCATCGCCTGTTCGCCCGGATCGACCTGTTGGTCCTGCTCGCCGCGCCGGGCTGGGAAGTGGTCGCGCGCTGGCGCGAGCAGCAGGAGGCAGAGCTGCGCGCCAGCGGCGGCCCGGCGGTGATGAGCCTGGCCGAGGTTTTGCGCTTTATCCAGCACTACGAGCGACTGACCCGCTGGATCCTGGAAGAGATGCCCGCCCGGGCGGACCTGACCGTGCGGCTGGGAGAAGGGCGGGAAGTGCTGGCGCTAGACCCTGTTTCACTAAGGTAGAGGCGTCGTCATCGCGTCAGCAAGCCCGCTGGCAAGGCGCGGCGCGCAGCAGGGGCTGGTTGCCCCTGCAAGCGGCGCAACGCTGTCCAGCGGGCTTGCTGACGCGACCCTGTGGGCGGGCCTGATTTGGCCCAGCGCAGCGTTGCTCGTCGGTCACTATGCGATGGCATGGCTCCCTCCTCGCGCCTCGCGCTGAGCCAAATCAGGCTCCGTGCCGATGCTTCTACCTTAGTGAAACAGGGTCTAGAGGGCTGATCCGGCGGCGTATCCGCTCGCCCAGGCCCACTGGAAATTGTAGCCGCCCAACCAGCCGGTCACGTCCACCGCCTCGCCGATCGCATAGAGCCCGGGGACCTTGCGCGCCGCCATCGTCTGGCTGGAAAGCCCGGCGGTGTCGATCCCGCCGGCGGTGACCTCGGCCTTGGCGAAGCCTTCGCTGCCGTTGGGCGCAAAGGCCCAGCCGCGCAGCCGCTCCTCGGCGGCGCGCAGCGCCTTGTCGGGGCAATTGCCGAGTTCGGCGGGCAGCCCGATCCGTTCGGCCAGCGCCGCACCCAGCCGCTCGGGCAGGGGCAGCACCTTGCGCAGCGTCGCGCGCGGCGCTTGGCGCTTGGCTTCCAGCAGCCAGCCGGGCGGGCTATCTGGCAGAAAATCGATCCGCAGCTCCTGTCCGCGCTGCCAATAGGAGCTGATCTGCAGGATCGCCGGGCCAGAGAGGCCGCGATGGGTGAACAAGGCGGCTTCGCGGAACGCGGTCTTGCCGCAGCTGGCCACGACTTCGGCGGAAACCCCGGACAGCTCCTTGAACAGCGCATCCTCGGCGCTCAGCGTCAGCGGAACCAGCGCGGGACGTGGCTGGACCACTTTCAGCCCGAAGCGCCGCGCGAGGTCATAGGCAAAGCTGCTCGCCCCCAGCTTGGGGATCGAAGGCCCGCCGGTTGCGATCACCAGCGCCGGCGCGCTCGCCCCGGCGACATGGAACTGCCCGTCGCGGTGTTCGACCTCGCCCGCCGCGACCCCGCAGCGCAGCTCGACCCCGCCGCGCGCGCATTCGTCCAGCAGCATCGCCACGATCTGCCGGGCCGATCCGTCGCAGAACAGCTGGCCCAGGGTCTTTTCGTGCCAGGCGATGCCGTGGCGCTCGACCAGCCCCAGGAAATCGGCCGGAGTGTAGCGGGCCAGCGCCGATTTGGCGAAATGCGGACCGGCCGAAAGATAGCGGTCCGGCGCAGTGTGCAGGTTGGTGAAATTGCAGCGCCCGCCGCCCGAAATCAGGATCTTGCGGCCCGGTTCCT
>CAZNII010000062.1:1983-16221 GCA_964573075.1 uncultured Novosphingobium sp.
CAGCCGCGCCGCCAGCGCTTCAGCCACCTTGATCCCGTCGACCGCCGCCGAAAGGATCCCGCCGGCATAGCCCGCGCCTTCGCCGGCCGGATAGAGCCCGCGGGTGTTGACCGACTGGAAATCGGCCCCGCGCCGGATCCGCACCGGGCTGGAGGTGCGGGTCTCGACCCCGGTCATCACCACGTCGGGGTGGTCATAGCCCGGCACCTGCCGCCCGAACACGGGCAGCGCCTCGCGGATCGCGTCGAGCACGAAGGTGGGCAGGCATTCGGACAGGTCGGTCAGTTTCACCCCCGGCTTGTAGCTGGGGGTTACGACGCCGAATTCCTTGCTGGCCTTGCCGGCCAGAAAATCGCCGACCTTCTGCCCGGGCGCCTGATAGTTCGAACCCCCGGCAACGAAGGCCAGGCTTTCCAGCCTGCGCTGCAGTTCCACCCCGGCCAGCGGCCCGCCCGGAAAGTCGCGTTCCGGACTGATGTCGACCACCAGCCCGGAATTGGCGTTGAATTCGGCGCGCGAATACTGGCTCATCCCGTTGGTGACGACCCGCCCTTCCTCGCTGGTTGCCGCCACCACGCGCCCACCCGGGCACATGCAGAACGAATAGACCGAACGCCCGTTCGATGCCTTGTGCGCCAGGCTGTAGGCCGCCGCGCCAAGGATCCTGTTGCCCGCGTTCGGCCCATAGCGGGCCTTGTCGATCCAGCTTTGCGGATGCTCGATCCGCACCCCGATCGCAAAGGGCTTGGCCTCGACATGGATCCCGCGCTGGTGAAGCTTCTCGAAGGTGTCGCGGGCCGAATGGCCGACCGCCAGAATGACGTGCTCGGCCGGCAGGAACTCACCGGTCGAGAGGTGCAGGCCTTTGAGCTGCCCGCCCTCCACTTCGAAATCCTCGACCCGGGTGCCGAAGCGGTATTCGCCGCCCAGCTTCTCGATCGTCTCACGGATCGACATGACCATGGTGACCAGCCGGAAGGTGCCGATGTGCGGGTGGGCCTCGGTCAGGATGTCCTCGGGCGCGCCGGCCTTGACGAATTCGGTCAGGACCTTGCGCGAAAGGTGGCGGGGATCCTTGATCCGCGAATAGAGCTTGCCGTCGGAAAAGGTTCCGGCGCCGCCCTCGCCGAACTGGACGTTCGATTCCGGTTCAAGCACCGATCGCCGCCACAGCCCCCAGGTATCCTTGGTCCGCTCGCGCACCGCCTTGCCGCGCTCGATCACGATCGGGCGGAAGCCCATCTGCGCCAGGATCAGCGCGGCCAGCAGCCCGCAGGGGCCCGCCCCGATCACCACCGGGCGCGGTCCGCTCCAGCCCTCGGGCGCCATCACCGGAAAACGATAGGCGGTATCGGGGCTGGGTCGGACGTGCGGATCACCCGCGTGCCGGGCCAGCACCGCGGCCTCGTCCGCCACCACGGCATCGAGCGAATAGACCAGCTTGATCGCCGCCTTCTTGCGCGCATCGTTGCCGCGCCGGGCGATGCTGAACCGGACGAGCTCCTGCGCGCCGATCCCCAGCTTGCGCCGCAGCGCCGCCTCGAGCTCTTCGGGGGCATGGTCAAGCGGCAGGGCCAGGTCGGTCACGCGGATCATCGGCCAGGCCCTAGTCGTTCCGGCCGGGCGGGGAAAGCCGCTTCGCGCCAGGCCTGGGGCGGCTGGCCGAAGCGGGTCTTGAACCAGCGCACGAAGGCGCTGGGGTTGGCATAGCCGAGCTGTTCGGCGATCCGCCCGACCGAGAGGCGCGGATCGGCCAGGTAGGACTGCGCCAGTTCGGCCCGCAGATCGGCCAGCAGGGTGGAAAAGGCGGTGCCCTCGCGGTCGAGCAGGCGCTGCAGGCTGCGTTCGCTGGTCCCCAGCGCCTGGGCGCAGGCAGGCAGGCTGGCCCGGCCGAGCGGCAGCAGCAGGATCATGGTCGAGCGCAGCCGGTCCATCGGCTCACGCTCTTGCGGGGCGGGCAGGGCGTCGAGCAGCCGGCGCAACTGCTCGGCCAGCGCGGTCTGCGCGGCGGGGTTGACCCGGTCGAGATCGGCGGCGGGGCAGGTAAAACCGTTGCAGAATTCCCCGAAGCTGACCGGGGAGCCGAAGAACCGGCGGTGGGTGGTCAGGTCGGCGGGAGCGCGGTGAATGAAGGTCACCTGCTGCGGGTGCCATGAAGGGCCCAGGATCAGCCGGAACAGCTGAACGATCGCAGCGGTCGCCAGCTCGGTGGTCTGGCGCGCGCCGGCATCGGGGAACGACAGCTGGCACCGGACCAGGGCCTGTCCATCGTGCTCCTCGACCGTGGTGTAGAGCGCCTCGTTGAGCAGGTGGCGGTACTGCTCGGCCGTTTCGAGCGCGGCGCGCAGGGTCGGCTGTTGGCTCAGCACCAGCCCCGACAGGCCCAGGTGGGCAAGCTGCCGGCGCTGCGCCAGCCGCAGCCCCAGGTCCTCGCAGCCGCTGGTCTGTGCGGCGCCTTCCAGCACCTGGGCGGCGCGCTCGGCCGGGATGAACAGCGCCGGATCGCGCAGCACCGCCGGAGAGAGGCTCGCGGCGCGCAGTTCGACCAGCGGATCGAAGCCGCATTCCAGCCCCAGCGCGGGCAGGTCGGACAGCAGCGCGGCGCGGACTTCGGCGGGCATGGCGTGAAATGGTAATGATCTGGCGTCAAATGGCAATGACAAACCGGCCCGGTCAATGGATCATGCCAGCCATGCCAAGCGCTGCCGTCAGCAGCCGGGCCGGGAGAATGCCATGAAGATCGAACCCATGACCTGCGCCATCGGCGCCGAAATCAGCGGTATCCGGCTGGCCGAGGCCGGGACCAACGCCGATCTGTTCGGCGCGATCGAAGCCGCGCTGCTTGAGCACAAGGTGCTGTTCTTCCGCGATCAGGACATGACCGATGCGGAGCATGCCGGGGTGGCGCGCCAGTTCGGCGAGCTTGAGGATCACCCGCTTGCCGCCAGCGCCGATGGAGAGCCCGGGATCATCCACATCTGGAAGGATGAGAACAGCCCGCCCGAGCGTTACGAGAATTCGTGGCACAACGATGCCACCTGGCGCGAATGCCCCCCGATGGGCGCCGTGCTGCGCTGCGTCGAGTGCCCGCCGGTCGGCGGCGACACGATGTGGGCCAACATGGAGCTGGCCTTCGAACGCCTGCCCGATCACATCAAGCAGGACATCGTCGATCTGCGTGCCCGCCATTCGATGGAATCGGTGTTCATGGCCGCCAAGCCGATCGACGAACGCCTGGCGATGAAGGAACGCTTTCCCGATCCGGAACATCCGGTGGTCCGCACCCATCCGGTGACTGGTCGGAAATCGTTGTTCGTCAATTCCTTCACCACCCATTTCACCAACCACCACACCGCCAGCCGGGTACGTTATGGCCAGGACGGGATTCCGGGGCGCAACGATCTGATGAACTATCTGATCGCGCAGGCGGCGATCCCCGAATTCCAGGTGCGCTGGCGCTGGCAGCCAAATTCGGTGGCGATCTGGGACAACCGCTGCACCCAGCATTACGCCGTGATGGACTATCCGCGCTGCGTCCGGCGGATGAACCGCGCGACGATCAAGGGCGATCGGCCGTTCTGACCGTGCCGGCGCGTTTCGAACATGCCCATGTCCCGGTTTCCCGCGCGACGCTGCATTGCGTCAGCGCGGGGCCGGCCGATAGCCCGCCGCTGCTCCTCCTTCATGGCTGGCCGCAGACCTGGTTCATGTGGCGCGACGTGATCCCGCCGCTGGCCGCAGCCGGATATCGCGTGATCGCCGCCGACCTGACCGGCCTGGGGGATTCGACCCGCCCCGACGACGGCTATGACAAGATGACCGTGGCGCGCGACATGGCCGAGCTGATGGCCGCATTGGGCCACGATCGATATGGCGTGGTGGCGCACGACTGGGGCGGGCCGGTGGCCTTCGCGCTCGCCGCGCAGTTCCCCGAGCGGGTTCGCGCGATGGCGGTGTTCGATGCCCCGGTGCTGGGCGATGGCGGGCCGGTCGAGCATCACGCCCGCTGGCACTTCGGCTTTCATGCCATTCCCGGGCTGCCCGAGGCGCTGACCGAGGGACGCGAGGACACCTACCTCAGGTTCTTCTACCGCTTCGGCGGGGCCAGCCCGGATGCGATTGCAGAGGAAGCCCAGGCCGAATACGTCCGCGCCTACAGCCAGCCGGGGGCGATGACCGCCGGGTTCAACTATTACCGCGCCGTCCCGCAGGACATTGCCGACAACTCTGCCTTCCGCGAGGCCGGTCGGCGGCTGGAAATGCCGATCCTGGTCTATGGCGGCGATCCCGTCACCCGCGGCCGCGGCCTGACCGCGCTGGAAAGCTGGGCCCGGGTGGCCCGCAATGTCAGCGGCGGGGTGGCTGAGAATTGCGGCCACTGGATCCCGGAGGAGCGGGCGGATTTCACCGCCGCGGAGATCCTGAAGCACTTTGCCGCCTGACGCAAAGCCGAACGAACGAGGGAGAATGGACATGCAAGTGAAACGCCTGACCTGCAACATCGGGGCCGAACTCAAGAACGTGCAGCTCAAGGATGCGATCGACAGCGACGAGCTGTTTGCCGAGATTCACCGGCAGCTGCTGGAGAACAAGGTCATCTTCTTCCGCAACCAGGATCTCACCCCGGCGCAGCATGTCGCCTTCGCCCGCAAGTTCGGCGATCTGGAAGATCATCCGGTGGCGGGCAGCGATCCCGAAAATCCGGGTCTGGTGAACATCTTCAAGGATGAAACCAGCAAGCCCAACTATCTTGAAAACAACTGGCACGCCGATGTGACCTGGCGGGAAATTCCGCAGAAGATGGCGGTGCTGCGCTGCGTGAAGTGCCCGGAAGTCGGCGGCGATACGATGTGGGTCAACATGGCGAAGGCCTATGCCGACCTGCCCGACCACATCAAGGAGACGATCGACGGCCTCTATACCCGTCATTCGATCGAGGCGAGCTTCGGGGCCTCGATGCCGATCGAACAGCGCCATGCGCTGAAGGCCCAGTATCCCGATGCCGAACATCCGGTGGTCATCACCCATCCGGAAACCGGCGAAAAGGTGCTGTTCGTCAGCGCCTACAGCACCCATTTCACCAACTTCCACACCCGCGAAAACGTGCGCTACGGCAACGATTTCACCCCGGGCCACCACTGGCTGCTGATGGACCTGGTCCGGCGCGCGACCATCCCCGAGTACCAGGTCCGCTGGACCTGGGAGCCGAACAGCGTGGCGATCTGGGATAACCGCGCGACCCAGCACTACGCCGTCGCCGACTATCCCCCCACCGTCCGCCAGATGCAGCGCGCCGGCGTGATCGGCACCAGGCCGGTCCGCTGAGCAAGCCCGTCACTAACCAGGAGTAGATGCCATGCAGTTCTTCGATGAAAGCCTGCTGCCCGAAAACCAGGACCCGCTGGTGATCCAGGTGGCGCCCTATGCCCCCAGCTTCCTGCCCCGTGACAGCGACGACATTCCGGTGTCGATGGCCGCACAGGTGCAGAAGGCGGTCGATTGCTACAATGCCGGCGCGACCCTGCTGCACGTCCATGTCCGCGAAGAGGACGGATCGGGTTCCAAGAACCTCGACAAGTTCAATGAAATGCTCGACCGGCTGCGCACCGCCGTGCCGGACATGATCCTGCAGGTCGGCGGTTCGATCAGCTTTGCCCCGCGCAACCAGGGCGAGGCCGCGCAATGGCTGTCGGACGACACCCGCCACATGCTGGCCGAACTGTCGCCCAAGCCGGACCAGGTGACGCTGGTAGTCAACACCAACCAGATGAACGTGATGGAACTGATCACCGAGGACGATGCCAAGGGCACCTCGATGTGGGAGCCGGGCTATCGCGAAGCCTATACCGGAATGACCTATGAGGGCGGCCCGGTATTCATGAAGGAGCACATCAAGCGGCTCGACAAGGCCGGGGTCCAGACCCATTTCATGATCGGCAGCATCAAGGACCTGGAAACGGTCGAGCGGCTGTGCCGCAACGGCCACTACAAGGGCCCGCTGGTCTGCAACTGGGTGGCAATCGGCGGGGGCCACGATGGCCCCAATCCGCGCAACCTGCTCGAATTCGTCAACCGCATGCCGCAGAATGCGGTCTGCACGGTCGAAGGGCTGATGCGCAACGTCTACCCGCTCTGCACCATGGGCATCGCCATGGGCCTGCACGTCCGGGTCGGGCAGGAAGACAACATGTGGGGCCGCAAGGGCGAACGCGCCACCTCGGTCCAGCAGATCGAGAAGATGGTCGAGATTTCCGAAGCGCTCTACCGGCCGGTCGCCACCGGCCAGCAGGCGCGCAAGATCTACAAACTGGGCGAGTTCTATTCGAGCGTCGAAGAAACGCTTGAAAAGAACGGCTGGCTGCCCAATCCTCCGGGCTACCGCCCCGGGGGGTCGATGCTGATCTCCTAGCTGGGCTTCGGGAGGCCGGATTCCGGGCGAAACCGGACCGGCCAACCCAAGCGACGACAAGCAAGTCGGGCCGCGCGACAGGGAGAATGCAGACTTGACCCAGGATGAAAGCCAGACCCGCAGCGCCTGGGGGCTGGTGCTGTTCATGCTGGCGCTGCACGTGGTCAACCAGATCGACCGGCAGCTGATCGCGGCCTTTGCCGCCGACATCATGCGCGATCTCGAGCTCAGCCGCAGCCAGTTTGCGCTGATCGCGGGGCTGGCGTTCAGCGGGGTCTATGCTTTCGCCGCGCTGGCTGCCGGGGTAATGGCCGACCGGATCGGACGGGTGAAGGTGCTCTCGGCCGGGCTTGGGGTGTGGAGTCTTGCCACTGCACTGGCAGGGCTGGCCCAGGGTTTCTGGTCCATGCTTGCCGCGCGGCCCTTCGTTGCCGCGGGCGAGGCCACACTGGTGCCCACGGCCAGCAACATCATCCTCGCCCGGGTCCGCGAGAACCAGCGGGCAGCGGCGCTGGGGCTGTTCTTTGCAGGCATCCCGCTGGGCAATGGCGGAGGGTTCCTGCTGGCCGGATTGCTCGGCCCGGTGATCGGCTGGCGCTGGACTTTCGTGATCATGGGGGCGGTCGGGGTGGCCGCGCTGCTGGCGCTGGTGCGGCTCAAGGACGAACGACCCGAACTGCACCACCGGCCGACGCTGGCCGGCAACATGGCCGCCCTGTTCGACGTGTTCCGCAAGGTTCCACGCGCCCTTTGGGCCTCGCTGGCGATCATCGCCGCCCATGCCCATACCGCCACCAGCCCGTTCGTCCAGCTATGGCTGATCGGCGAAAAGGGCTATGGCGAAACCGAAGCCAAGGCGATCTACGGGCTGGTCTTCGTGATTGCCGGGCTGATCGGAACTTTCGGATCGGGGCTGGCGGGAGATTGGGCCCAGCGCCGCTTCGGGCTAGACCGGGCCAAGACGGTCTTGCTGACCCTGTTGCTGATCGGCCCGCTGCTGCCGCTCTACCGGCTGGCCCCGGGCGGTTCGCCGCTGTTCTATGCCGGAATGGTCGGCTCGATCCTTTACATGACCGTGCTTTACGGCCCGATCTTCGCGGTGATCGAGGAACTGCTGCCGGCCCGGCTCAAGGCCACCTCGACCGGGCTCAACATGCTGGTGATCAATATCGTCGCGATCGGCGCGGTATCCTATAGCATCGGCCTGGCCAGCGAGCGGCTGGTCGCGGCGGGATCGGCGCACAGCTGGACCTGGCCGCTGATGGCCGCCGATACCCTGGCGCTGCTGGCGATCCCCTTCACCTGGCTGGCCATGCGCAGCCCGCGCAGTCTGGCGGCGTAACCGGCTATTGGCGCTGTTCCCGCCATTGCCGGCTGTGCGGGCGCGGGCCGCACCAGCTGCCGAGGCCTGCGAACAGGTCCCAGGCCTCGGGGTTTTCCTCGGGTAGGTCGGCGGGGGCAAGGCGCGGGGCGCGGCCGGCTATGGGGTGCAGCAGATCATCGGGCAGGTTCAGCACTTGCTGCCAATCGGGCACCGCCGCCAGCTGGGCAAGATAGTGGGCTGGGCCGGGCAGCTCGGTCCCCTCGGGCCAGGCCAGTTCGGAGCGAAGGTAGCGGCCCGCGCGCCAGTTTTCGAGGATCGTCTCGGCCAGCGGCCAGACTTCGCCCCACGGCTGCTCGCCCCGGACCAGTTCGCCTGCGTGATAGGCCGGATCGCACAGCCAGAAGATCATCGCCGCATTGGCCCGGTCGCATTGCGGCTGCGCGACGATCCAGTGCAGCACCGGCATGGCGAAATCCCAGTTGAGCCGCAGAGTGCTGGCGAACCACACATCGGGATCGCGCTCGGCCAGCCAGGCAATCATTTCCGCGCAATAGTCGCGATCGTCGTCTTCTTCCTCGAAGTCCTCGAAATCCAACCCGCGCGCCCCGCGTCAGAGCGGATTGCCGTCGCGGTCGCGATAGATCTCGCGGCGGCCGACGTGGTTGGCCGGGCCGACAAAGCCATCGGCTTCCATCCGCTCGACCCATTTCGCCGCCGTGTTGTAGCCCACGCCAAGCTGGCGCTGGAGCCACGAGGCCGAGGCCTTCTGGCTTTCGAACACGATCTGGCAGGCCTGGCGGTATTTGCGCTCTTCCGGGCTGTCGGACGCGGTGGCATCGAGATCGTCGAAGCCGAAGCCGCCGTCCTCGGGCTCTTCGGTGACCGAATCGACATATTCCGGGCTGCCCTGGCTGCGCCAGTAATCAGCGATCCGCTCAACCTCCTCGTCCGAGACGAACGGGCCGTGGACGCGTTTGATCGGATCGGTGTTGGGCTTGTAGAGCATGTCGCCCTTGCCCAGCAGCTGTTCGGCGCCCTGTTCGCCCAGGATCGTGCGGCTGTCGATCCGGCTGGTCACCGCGAACGAGATGCGGGTCGGCAGGTTGGCCTTGATCACCCCGGTGATGACGTCGACCGAGGGGCGCTGCGTGGCCATGATCAGGTGGATGCCGGCGGCGCGGCTCTTCTGGCTGAGCCGCTGGATCAGCACTTCGACTTCCTTGCCGACCGTCACCATCAGGTCGGCCAGTTCGTCGACGATCACCACGATCTGCGGCAGCGGCTGGTAATCGAGCTGCTGGTCCTCGTAGAGTTCCTCGCCGGTATCGGGATCGAAGCCGATCGCGATGCGCCGGCCCAGTGGCTTGCCCTTGGCCTGCGCGGCGCGGACCTTTTCGTTGAAGCCGTTGAGGTTGCGGACCGACAGCTCGCTCATCTGGCGATAGCGCCGCTCCATTTCCTCGACCGCCCACTTCAGCGCACGCACCGCCTTGGCCGGCTCGGTCACCACCGGGGAAAGCAGGTGCGGGATGTCGTCATAGCTCTTCAGCTCGAGCACCTTGGGATCGACCAGGATCAGCCGGCACTGCGCCGGGGTCAGCCGGTAGAGCAGCGAAAGCAGGATGCAGTTGAGCCCGACCGACTTGCCCGATCCGGTGGTACCCGCGACCAGCAGGTGCGGCATGGTCGCCAGGTCGGCAACGATCGGCTCGCCGGCAATGTCCTTGCCCAGGATGATCGGCAGCGCGCCCTTTGAGGCGGCGAACTGTTCGCAGGCGACCAGTTCCTTGAAGCTGACCATCTGGCGGTGGGCATTGGGCAGTTCGATCCCCATCACGGTGCGCCCGGGGATCGAGGAGACGCGGGCCGAGATCGCGCTCATGTTGCGGGCGATGTCGTCGGCCAGGCCGACCACGCGGCTGGCCTTGATCCCCGGCGCGGGTTCCAGCTCGTACATCGTCACCACCGGGCCGGTGCGGACCGCGGTGATCTCGCCCTTGACGTTGAAATCGTCGAGCACGGTTTCGAGCAGGCGGGCGTTGCGTTCCAGCGCCAGCTTGTCGATCTTCTGCGCGGTCGAGGGCGGGGCATCGTTGAGCAGGTCGAGCGCGGGCAGTTCGAAGGTATCGAACAGGTCGCCCTGGCGGCTCGCGCTGCTGAGTTGCGCGGGCTTGGCCGGGCGCGAGGGATCGGTGATCTCGGGCGCCTTGCGCGGTTCGCCCAGCGGCACCGGGGCGGCGGCCGCGCGTTCCTTGCGGACCTTGATCGCCGGGATCGCATCGACCACCCGTTCGGGCAGCGCCGGGCGGCGCTTGAGAAATCCGGGCAGGGTGAACAGGCTGCCCCAGTCGATCGCGAAGACCCGTCCGGCGATGATCGCGCCCACCGCCAGGCTGATCAGCCCGGCTCCGAAAGTGAAGACCCACTGGAACCCTTCGGGCAGCTTGCCGGCAACATAGCCGATCCCGCCCGCGCCGAGCAGCCCGGCGATCCCGCCCCAGCCGGCCGGCATGTCGGTATCGATCTCGATCGTCAGCGCGATCGGGGTGGCGATCAGCGTCATCGCGAACAGCAGCAGCCCGACCGGACGCCACCAGGCGTGATCGGTATGCTCCAGCTCCTCGTCCTCTTCCTCGACCAGCCGCCACAGCTTGCGCGCCATGACATAGAGCATCGGCAGCAGCAGCACCGAAACCCAGCCGAACAGGAACAGCGCGCGCTCCGCCGCCCAGGCACCGGCGCCCCCCATCCAGTTGCGGGCCGGGCCGGCCGCGGCGGTGGAGGCCGAAGGATCGGTCTGGTGATAGCTCATCAGCGCCAGGGCCAGGAACACCATCGCGCCGAGCAGAACCAGCGCCCCGCCGATCTCGGCCGAGCGGCGCAGCGCCCGCTTCATCGCCGCGCGCCAATCGACCCGCGCGCCGCGGTGGCTGGCAGTTGCCGGACGTGTAGCCATAGTGCTCCCCTGGTTAGCGTTAACCTTTATGCGCCCGGGGGTGACTCCGCGTCAAGAATCCCCCTGCGACAAGCGCAGGGCGAACGGGCGTTTTTCAATCGCTTCACCGCAAAAAGGCGTCGATCCCGGCCCAATGCGCCGCGCCAAGCTGCTGTGCACGGTCCGCATCCATCCCGCCCAGCGCGATCACCGGGCACTGCGCCAGCGCGGCCAGCGCCCGGAAACCGTCCGGCCCAAGGTGTGACGCGCCGGGATGGGTGCGGCTGGGAAACACCGGCGAGAGGAACAGGCCATCGACCCCGGCACGGTTTGCAGCCGCCACTTCGGCGGGATCGTGGGCGGTGGCAAGCCGCAGCAGCCCGTCCGGCGCACCCAGCCGCCCGGCCGGACCATAGACCCCGTCGGCGCCCCAGGCTGCGGCGAGCGCGGCCTGATCCGAAAGGACCGCCAGGTGGCCGTGCGTGCGGCATAGCCCGCGCAAGGCATCGAACCGCGCCCGCCGGGCCGCTTCGTCGAGGTGGTAGTGGCGGAACACCAGCCCGCTGCCACGCGGCAGGCGGGCCAGCGCCGTTTCCAGCACCGCATCGTTGCGGGCATCGGAAACCAGCCAGATCGCAGGCAGGGGCTTTAATCGCGGCATTGCCCCGCTATAGCAGCGCGCCATGACCGATCCAGTGTGTCCCCCTCCCGCCTGCGGGAGGGGTTAGGGGAGGGCCTGACCTGCCCCCTGCGCACTGGCCCACCCCCAGCCCCTCCCGCAAGCGGGAGGGGGGAAAGATTGACATGACCGATCCAGCCGCGCTTCTTGCCGATGTCCACACCCGCATTGCCCAGGCCGCGAAGATCGCGCAGCGCAAGGCGGCAGAGATCACCCTGATCGCGGTCAGCAAGACCCATCCGGCCGAAGCGATCGCGCCGCTGATCGCCGCCGGACAGCGGGTGTTCGGGGAAAACCGGGTCCAGGAAGCCCAGGCCAAGTGGCCGGCGCTGCGCGCGGCCCATCCCGGGGTGGAGCTGCACCTGGTCGGCCAGCTCCAGTCGAACAAGGCCGAGGACGCGGTGGCGCTGTTCGATTGCATCCATTCGCTCGACCGGCCCAGCCTGGTCGCCGCGCTGGCGAAAGCTATGGACAAGTCCGGTCGCCGGGTGCCCTGCTTCGTCCAGGTCAACATCGGCGCGGAGGACCAGAAGGGCGGCTGCGCGATCGCCGATCTGCCCGCGCTGCTGGCCGAGGCGCGCGCCGCCGGGCTGCCGGTGATCGGCCTGATGTGCGTCCCGCCCGAAGGGATCGAGCCGGCACCGTTCTTCGCCCTGCTTGACAAGCTGGCCCGCGACCATGGCCTCGCCGGGCGCAGCATGGGCATGTCGGGCGATTTCGAAACCGCGGTGATGCTGGGCGCAACCCATGTGCGGGTCGGGAGCGCCCTGTTCGGCGCGCGGGGTTGATTGCTGCTGCTTGGTGGATTAGTGTAACAATACACTAATCCACAAGGATCGTTCGATGCTCGCTGCTCTTGCCCTGCTGACCGCTGCGCCCGTGGCCTTGCCCGAAGGACCGGCGCTGACCGAAGAAGTGCGGGCGGCGGACGACCGCTTCTTCACCCTGTTCTTCGATGCCCGCTGCCACCCGGCAGAAATCAGCGCGATGCTGGCCCCCGATTTCGAGATGTACCACGACAAGGCCGGGGTGGTTGCCACCAGCGCCGAGCAGTTCATGGCCGATTACGGGAAAGCCTGTGCCGCCCGCGCCGCGCCTGACGCCTGGCGATCGCGCCGCGAGCTGGTGTCCGCCAGCTTCAGGGTCGATCCGGTTCCCGGCCTGGGCGCGATCGAGGACGGCGAGCACCGCTTCTACGAACGGCGCGGCGACGGACCCGAGCGGCTCGCCGGCACGGCCAGTTTCACCCAGCTGTGGGTCAGGCAGGACGGGCAGTGGAAACTGAAGCGCGTCTTCAGCTTCGCCCACCGCGCGGCGGAGTGATCCGAAGCGGGATCAGACCTTGCGGACGTTTCTGGCGAGCGTCTTGAACCGCGCACCCGATGCTTCGCGCACGGTTATCGTCACATTGCCGCCCTTGCTGAGATTGAGGTCCTCGACCGTGCCGGCCCGGCCCTTGTGGGTTCCGGCAGTCACTTCGCAGGCATCGCCATTGGCGACCGGGCTCAGTTCCATCGCTCAATCCGCGTGGCGGCTGAGCTCGTCGCCGCTCAGCGTGACGACGTGGAGCAGGTTGGTCGATCCGGGCGTGCCGAAGGGGACCCCGGCCAGCGCGATCAGCTTCGATCCCGCGCTGCCGAAGCCATGGCGCAGCGCCATCCGCTTGCCCTTGGCGATCATCTCCTCGAAGCTGCCGATGTCCTTGGTGGTCACCGCATGGGTACCCCACAGCAGGGCGAGGCGCCGGGCGATCCGCTGCGACGGGGTCAAGACCAGCATCGGCACCCGCGGGCGTTCGCGGGCGACGCGCCGGGCGGTGCTGCCCGATCCGGTGAAGACGATGATCCCCGCCACCGTCATGGTCTCGGCGATCGCCGCGCTGGCCTGGGCCAGGGCCGATGCCGTGGTCGCTTCGGGACGGACCACGGTGAAGTGGATCCGCTCGGAATAGCCGGGGTCGCTTTCGACCTGGCCGGCGATCCGGTGCATGATCGTTACCGCCTCGACCGGCCAGGCCCCGCTGGCGGTCTCGGCCGAAAGCATCACCGCATCGGCCCCGTCATAGACCGCGTTGGCCACGTCCGACACTTCGGCGCGGGTCGGGGCGGGGCTTTCGATCATCGATTCGAGCATTTGCGTGGCGACCACCACCGGCTTGCCGCTGCGCCGGGTGATCGCAACGATCCGCTTCTGGATCGGGGGCACTTCCTCGGGGTTCAGTTCCACCCCCAGGTCGCCGCGGGCGACCATGATCCCGTCGGCCAGCTCGACGATTTCGTCCAGCCGGTCGACCGCGGCGGGCTTTTCGATCTTGGCCATCAGCGCGGTCTGCGAAGCACCCATCAGCTTGCGCGCCTCGGCCACGTCCTCGGGCCGCTGGACGAACGACAGCGCAATCCAGTCCGCCCCCTGCTCGAGCGCGAAGGACAGGTCGCGGCGGTCCTTTTCGGTCAGCGCCGGGATCGGCACCACCGCATCGGGGACGTTGACCCCCTTGCGGTCCGAAATCACCCCGCCGACCTCGGCCGAACAGAGGATCCGGTCCTCGTTCGCCTCGATCACCCGCAGCCGCAGCTTGCCATCGTCGATCAGCAGCCGCTGGCCCTTCTGCAGCACCCCGAACAGTTCCGGGTGGGGCAGGCAGACCCTGGTCTCGTCTCCCGGGGTGGGATCGCGGTCGAAAGTGAAGTGGCCGGAATGGCGGATCACCGCCTTGCCGTCTTTGAACTGGCCGACCCGCAGCTTGGGCCCCTGCAGGTCGCACAGCACCGCGACCGGGCGGCCGAGCGCCTTTTCGACCTCGCGGATCGCGGCGATGGTGCCGGCGTGGGTCTCATGATCGCCGTGGCTCATGTTGACGCGAAACGCGTCGGCCCCGGCGCGCAGCAGCT